>NZ_CP048409.1:4266449-4580924 GCF_010448835.1 Draconibacterium halophilum | reverse complement strand
ACTTCGCAAAAGGTAAAAAAGGAAGCCATGCGTATGATGCAGTTTGTTCGTTTTCAGCGCACCAAAGACCGGATGTATTTTTGCGGTATCGAGCCCAAATACGATGTTATTCCTTTAATCATAAACCACTACGAAAAACGATTTACCGATCAGCGTTGGCTGATTTACGATTTACGCCGCAACTATGGTATTTTGTATGGAACCGACAAGGTAGAAGAAGTGGTGCTTACAAAAAAGCAATTTAATGCTTACAATGGTCAGGTGAAAGAGGAGTTGTTACACGAGGGCGAAGACTTTTATCAAAAACTGTGGCGTTCGTATTTTAAACACATCAACATTGAAGAACGAAAAAATCTAAAGTTGCAACGCCAACATATGCCCCGGCGCTTTTGGAAGTATTTACCAGAGAAACAGGAGTCGAACTGATTTTAGAAATGGAATAATCTGTTAATTCCATTAGAAATGAGTAGGTGGCTGATTGTCAGGGTTGTTGCGTAATAGTCTTTTTAGTTTACACATGAGGATAAAAAAGGATCCGACCTATTTAGCAGATCGGATCCTTTTTGTTGTCAGTATTTCTGAGCTATTCTTCTTTTTTCGTCTTTGGCAAAATCAAATTTAAAATAATACCAACGGCAGCAGCCAAGCCGATACCTGCAAGCGAAAAGGTTCCATACGAAATAACGGCTCCACCAATTCCAACGGTTAAAACGATTGAAACAATTACCTGGTTGCGGGTTTCTCCCATATCCATTTTTGAATCAACCATGCTTTTAATACCTATTGAGGCGATCATTCCAAAAAGTAAAAGCATAATTCCACCCAAAACCGCTTGCGGAATAGTTTTTAGAAAGCCACTTATTTTTCCCACAAAAGCAAATACTATAGCCGTAATTGCCGAAACACGCAAGATAAATGGGTTGGTAACTTTGGTTAGTGTAATGGCTCCTGTAACTTCGGAATATGTGGTGTTAGGTACGCCGCCAAAAAATCCAGCCAATGCAGTCGCAATTCCATCGCCAAGCAAGGTTCGGTGTAAACCCGGTTTTTCAATAAAGTTCTTTTCGGCTACACCACCAATGGCGTACATATCTCCAACGTGTTCAATAATTGGTGCAATGGCTACCGGAATCATATATAAAATGGCTTGCCAGCTAAATTTTGGGGTAGTAAATTGAGGTAAGGTTATCCAGCCAGCCTCCTGAACGGCGGTAAAATCCACTTTCCCCCATATTATTGCAACGATATACCCTACTGCAATGGCAATAAATATGGGAATAAGTTTAATCATTTTCTTCCCAAAAATTACCACAATAATGGCTGTAAACAAGGTAACAACAGCGAGTGTCCAATCCGTTTTAGCCATATCAACAGCTGTTGATGCCAGCGATAAACCAATCAGTAAAATAATGGGGCCAACTACAACAGCAGGGAAAAGACGCTCGACAAATGTAATTCCCCGTAATTTTACCAGGGTAGAAACGATCCCATATACTACCCCAACGGCAATAATCCCTGAGAGTGTTCCCGGCCAGCCATATAATTTGGTGGCTTCAACAATTGGGGCAATAAAGGCAAAGCTACTTCCGAGGAATACCGGTACCTGCCCCTTGGTAACAAGGTGAAAAAGTAGTGTGCCTATTCCGGCCGTAAAAAGGGCCACGGCCGGGTCGATTCCCACCAGTAGCGGAACCAAAACTGTTGCACCAAAAGCAACAAATAAGAACTGCACACCCAACACGGTGTTTTTTAAGGTTAATTGATCGCGTAAAGTTTTACCACTCATGATTTTTATATTCGATTAAAATTTGCGCAAAAATATACCCGTTTTTTAAAAAACGGGTATAAAATATTTTTTATTGAAGGATTTCGGCAGGAATTTCCTTAATCGGTTTAACCCGAACGGATTTGATAAACAGGTCGCCGCCTTCTGATTGAATTTGTATTTTTCCTGAACTTAGTGGCCGGATCTGGCCATTTTCATTTACTCCGGTGTTGGTATTTATCATGGTTACCTGTCCGTTAACCAAATGTACTGTGGTGCGGCCGTAACTGTAAAGTTCAACAGTATTCCATTCTCCTAGCTGATTCTCAGCATCAACAGCTTTTTTTATTCCGGGGCCGTTAAAGTCTTTTCCAAATTGTGTGAGTTCGCCTCCTTTTGTGAAAACATAACCATTTTCAGTTTGATTTACCTCGGTTTCGCAGCAAGTATTGTTCATGAGGTATGTGTCGCCCAAATTTTCGTGCATCAGCTGGCATTCTATGTTTGTCATCCAGGAGCCTAAAGCTTCGCCAAATTCGCCAAAGCTATGATATAACAGGCCACTGTTTCTCTTTGTGTAAACCTGGTCGCCCCACTTAAAAACCAATTCCAGGTGGTAGTTGGCAAAAGTGTCGACGGTAGCCAACGAGCCGTTTACTTCTCCGGTGATGTGAATAAGCTTTTCTCCTTCAACATCAACAACTTTAAAAACGTTTTCTGGAGTGGCCTCTTCGTAAAGGTGTTCAAAACCGGTAAGCGGAGTACCGATAAACGTTTCCCAGCCATCAAGGTCTTCGCTGTTGAACAGCGGTTGCCAGGGCGCTTCGCACGAGCTAAATAAGATTGTAGAAAAAATGATTGAAATGAAAAATGTTAATTTCTTCATGAGGTAATGGTTTAGATAATATTTATACATAAAAAAACTGCCCCATAAATATAGGACAGTTTTGTAAATATCTTTAGTTTTTCTCCTTTAAACCGCTGCGCCAACTAATTGCTGAGCTCGTTCCAGAATTGCCGTATCATCCAAGAGAACAATTCCGCCATTTGGTCCTGGTTCCATGTGTATTCCCACTGCTTTTCCACTTGTGTAATTCGCGCCTCCGAAATAATTCCTGACGGTTTGTTCTGATACTTCAAACTCTTGCGCAATTTGTTTAATAGAACCGTCAGGCAAGCTGTCTTTGATTTTACGCAGCTCGTTAAATGTTATTTTTTTCTCCATATCGCTGTGGTATTAATTAATAATTATTGTATTTGTAAAGAACGTGCATTAAAAGTATAATTAATAATTTAATAATGAAAGCGTCACGAACAGGTATTGTTAAATGTTATATCACAAGAAGAATATTATGTGTGTTTTTAAGGTTTTATTAAGAAGTAACTGCCTGATTGGTAGTGTTGTTAGATTTTGTTTATATGTTGTAAAACAGGTTGCGAAAAGCAGACTGTTAACATTTTTTAAAGGAAGTTGTTGGCCGGCTTTTATTCTGAAATAATACTGTCGTAAATGGCCTGATGCATGGCAGTGCGAATGTTTAATTCGTAGAGTTTTGAGTTGTTTCGCGTTGGGTAAACACGGTTCGACATAAAGATGAATAGAAGTCCGTTGTCAGGATCGGCCCAGGCAAAGGTTCCGGTATAGCCACTGTGTCCAAAACTGCTTTTGCTACTCGACACAGCAGGATAGGCATCTTCCAGTTCGTTTTCATCATTATCAATCATGGGTTTGTCAAAACCAAGACCTCTTCGGTTTTCATTTTCGGGGTACTGGATGCGTGTAAATTCATTTATTGTTGCTTTTGAGATATAACGGCGGCCGCCAAAATATCCGTTTTGCAAATACATTTGAAATACTTTTGCTAAATCGGTTGTTGATCCGAACAGCCCGGCATTTCCGGAAACTCCACCCATCATTGCTGCTCCTTCATCGTGTACATAACCGCGCATTTTTTCCATCCTGAAAAAATCGTCTACCTCGGTTGGAATAATCTGGCTAAGCGGATAATGTTTGTAGGCATTAAACGTAATTGTTTGTGCGCCCAGGGGCTTGTAAAAGGTATTTTTAACATACGATTCGTAAGGTGTGCCAGTCAGATTTTCAATAATATCGGGGTAGAGGTAAAAGCTCAATCCCGAATACAAGTATTTTTTCCTTGGCACAAGCTCTGAAGTTCGGATGGTATCGAACATTGTTTTTCGGAAATCATGATTCATACGTAAACGTTCTGACACGCGAATATCAAATTTCGACGAGGGATGATCTTTAAATACATTTCTGTCGAGTGTCCCATCTTCCTGCACGGTCATGGTCCAGAAAGCGATCCACGATGCCAGACGAGCCTGGTGTGCCAGGATCTCGCGGAAGCTCAGGTTCTCTTTGTTGCTTCCAATAAAATCGGGCCAGTATTTACTAAACTTATCATCGATGTTTATTTTTCTTTCATCAACCATTTTCATGATTGCCGGAAGGGGGCCGGTAACTTTTGTTACTGATGCCCAGTCGTAAATATTGTCCATATTTACGGGGTAAATACTGTCGTAGGTCTGAAAACCAAAGCATTTATGAAAGACCACCTGTCCGCCTTTGGCAACCATAACCTGGCACCCGGGGTAAGCCCCTTCTGAAATGCCGAGGTTGGCCAGTGAGTCAATTTTTCTATTCAGGATGGCTGAGCTCATTCCTGCTTCCTCTGGAATAGTGTATGAAAAAGTTTGGTTTGGATTAACTTCCATTCCATCGCCGGCTTTAAATCGTCGGTCGGAAGTAACCGGAAGTTTTCCGCTGGCTTTAAACGCCCCAAAAACAAGCTGAGCGGCCAATTTCTGAGTCAGTTCATTGTCTTGGTGAGCTACAATTAAAGCATCAGCATGGTGGATGTTGGCAAAATGTTTCAAGGCGTAAGCATTTCCAAAAACTGAAAACACAACATTTTGCTCATTGACCAGGTCGATAACTGCCTTTTTCTGTATTTCAGAAATGCCGTAATTATTCGATGAATATTTGTTGATGCCGGTAATTCCGGCTATTACAAAGTTGTAGTTGTCCAGTTTTTGGCGGAGATTAGCCCAGGTTTGTTCTGTGGCATCTTTAGGTAACCAAAAATGATCCATATTGGTGTATTTCGCCAACATACTTTGAAAGGCTGATTTTTGGGCGCCACCAATATTTACTGTTGCAATAGTTCGCTTATCAAGTTCCTGTACAGGAAGTGTGCTGTCGTTATTTACAACAACAGTCAGCGATTGTTTAATCAGTTTTCGATTGGTAACCTGGTATTCAGGCGCGTTCAGATCGGCAGTAATATCTGCCACACTAGTGGGTTGGTATTCGTTTAAGCCAACCCAGCGTTTCAGCGCCAAAACTGTTCTGCATTTTTCGTTTATTTCGTCTTCGCTGATCTCACCGTTTGCAACTGCCTCTTTTATTGTAGCAACAGCTTTGCCTGCATCAGCCACAAATTCAATCATGTCGTTACCGGCTATCAATGCTTCCAGTTCTGCTCTTCCCGGTCCGGTAACTACGCCTTTCATGTTAATAGCATCGGTTACCACAAAACCTTTGTAACCGATCTCCTCTTTTAAATAATCGGTAACCACTTTTTTCGAAAGCGATGAGGTTTTTCCTGAATCATCAAGCGAGGGAATATTTAAATGCCCCGACATAATCCCTGCTATTCCCCGATTTGATAGATATCTGAATGGAAAACTTTCAATGCTGTCAATGCGGCTTTTTGAATGCGGAATGAGCGGAAGTGTTTTATGCGAATCAGTTTTAGTGTCGCCATGTCCGGGAAAATGTTTAGCTACCGGAATTACATTGTTATCCTGCATTCCTTTGGCAACCATCCACGATTTTTGAGCCACACTATATTTGTCCTCACCAAACGAACGAAACCCGATAACCGGATTGAAAGGATTGGTATTAATGTCGGCAACCGGCGCAAAGTTCATTTGAATACCCATTCGTTTTAACTGGCTGGCAAAATCATGTCCCATTTGATAGAGTATAGAACTATCTTGAACAGCGCCCAACGATTGCGCATACGGATAAACAATTGTGCTATCGGTTCGCATGGCAGGTCCCCATTCGCCGTCGATAGCAACTAAAAGTGGTGTTTCAGAAGCTTCCTGGAACTGGTTAATCCAGTCGGCCGTTTTTGCCGGCGAACCTTGCATTATCAAAATTCCACCCGGTTTCCACTGCTGTATTCTTTTCTTATAAATTGCCTTGCTGGCCTCGTTTTGTTTCGGATAAACCGTTATCATCATTAGCTGGGCGATCCGTTCTTCCAAACTCATTTTTTCGAGTTGCTGTGTTACCCACTCATCATCTTTAAACTGGAAAAATGGAGGTTCTTGTGCAGAAGAATCGTTTGCTAATAACAGAACAAAAAATATAAGAAGTAAAAATATATTAGGTGTTGGTTTCATCTTTTTATGATGCTATAAATTAATATTACAGGTTAAACGTTGTTAGAAATAAATTAGTACGACACACACATCGTAATTTTATTTCATTTTCGTTTCACTTTTTGTCCGAATGATTGCTTTTTAAAAAATTTAAAATCTATCTTCGTTCGCGCAAATGTAATATTTTAAAGCCTATGTTCAGGATTTTTTTTGTGTTAGTTTTATGGTTGTTTGCCAGCGGTTGCATGGCACTGCAAGATAACGAAATTATTGTAGGAGGGGAGCGTACTTCGCTATATTTAGATATCTTAAAAGATAAAAATGTTGGTTTGGTTGTGAACAATACATCCATTGCTGAAGGCGAGCATCTGGTTGATTTTTTATTAAAGCAACAGGTTGCCGTTAAAAAGATATTTGCTCCTGAACATGGTTTCAGAGGCGATGTATCGGCAGGAGGTGAAGTGGAAGATGGCCTGGATAAAAGCACGGGGTTGCCGGTTTTCTCGTTGTACGGTAAAAACAAAAAACCAACAGCCGAACATTTCGATGGGCTGGATGCGGTTATTTTCGATATTCAGGATGTCGGTTGCCGGTTTTATACCTACATTTCAACCTTGCATTACGTTATTGAAGCGTGTGCGGAGTATGATGTGCCGCTAATTGTTTTCGATCGTCCCAACCCGAATGGTGATTATGTCGCCGGCCCTGTAAGAGAAGAAGGGTTTGAGTCGTTTGTAGGTCTTGATCCGATTCCGATAGTGCATGGATGTACAGTTGGTGAACTGGCGAAAATGATTAATGAAGAAGGATGGCATGAGGCAGAATCAAAATGTGAACTTACTGTTATTCCTGTAAAAAATTACGATCATAAAATGGCGTATTCGCTACCGGTGCGTCCATCGCCAAATTTACCAAACGACCGTGCTGTTCGTTTATATCCGTCGCTGTGTTTTTTTGAAGCCACCAGTGTAAGTGTTGGGCGGGGGACCGATTTCCCTTTCCAGGTTTTGGGTGGTTTAAATGAAGATCTTGGTAATTTTGAGTTCACTCCACGCAGTATCCCGGGTGTGGCGATTAATCCGTTAAATAAAGACAAAAAATGTTATGGCGTTGATTTAAGAACCTTGGACGAAACGCCAAAATTTACATTGAAATACTTCCTCGACTTCTATAATAAATACGAGGATGAGGCTGATTTTCTCACGCGCGAACGTTGGTTGAACCTGCTTGCCGGAACGGACTCAATGATCAAACAAATCAGAGAAGGAAAAACTGAGGCTGAAATTTTAGAAAGCTGGCAGCCAGAGTTGGAAGAATTCAAACAAATGAGAAAAAAGTATTTACTCTACCCCGATTTCGAATAAACATTAATTATGAGCCCATATCTTGTTCTTGGAATTGTTCTTGGTTATTTTTTAGTGCTAATTTTTATTTCATGGTTAACCGCGCGAAAAGCAGATACACAGGCATTTTTTACTGCTAACCGAAAATCGCCATGGTATTTGGTGGCTTTCGGAATGGTGGGAGCAACACTGTCCGGAGTAACTTTTATTTCCGTTCCGGGCGAAGTTGGTAATTCGGCATTTTCGTATCTGCAGTTTGTGTTTGGAAATTTGGTGGGGTACTGGCTGGTGGCGGGTATTTTGTTGCCTTTGTATTATCGGCTTAATCTGGTTTCTATTTATTCTTTTCTCGACGAACGGTTTGGTCCACGATCCTACCAAACCGGATCTTTTTTCTTTTTGATCTCAAAATTGATCGGTGCTGCATTCCGATTATTTTTGGTTGCGGGAGTTTTGCAAATCGCTTTTTTCGATGCTTTTAATATCCCGTTTTCATTAACGGTTATTGTTACCATTGCACTTATTTGGGTGTATACATTTAAAGGAGGTATTAAAACCATTGTTTGGACCGATACCTTGCAAACACTGTTTCTGGTTAGTGCAGTTGTTTTTACCATTGTTGCCATTTCGCGAAGCCTTGATTTGAATTTGTCGGGCTTGGTTAGAACCATAACAGAAGACAATAACTCGCAACTTTTCTTTTGGGACTGGCGCTCAGGAAATAACTTTTTTAAACAGTTTATTTCCGGAATGTTCATCACCATTGTTATGGTTGGAATGGACCAGGATATGATGCAAAAAAACCTGACCTGTAAGAATAAACGCGAAGCACAGAAAAATATGTTGGTGTTTAGTATGTCGTTTCTTTTTACAGTGGTGCTGTTTCTGAGTTTGGGAGTAATGCTATACATTTTTGCCCGGGAGCATGGAATTTCATTGCCGGAAAATACAGATGATCTTTATCCGCTGCTGGCTTTAAAATACTTTGGATTGCCTGTAGGAATTGCCTTTTTGCTAGGAATTACGGCGGCAGCTTATTCAAGTGCCGACTCAGCATTAACGGCATTAACAACGTCTTTTACTGTCGATTTTCTGAAAATACATAAGTATCCCGAAGACAAAAAGCGCCGTTTGAAAATGATTTCTCACTTAATGTTTTCAGTGCTATTAATTGCCGTTATTCTTGTTTTTGATGCCATTAATAATCAGAGTATTGTGGTGGCTGTTTTCACCGTTGCCGGATATACTTATGGTCCAATTCTTGGTTTATTTCTTTTTGGCATGTATTCATCCCGAAAAGTGAAAGACAAATGGGTGCCAATTATCGGAATTTTTGCTCCGGTTTTGTGCTACTTTATTTCAACTTATTCTGAAGTACTTTTTAATGGCTATCAGTTTGGATTCGAAATACTTATTCTAAATGGGGCAATTACAATACTTGGTTTGTTACTCATTTCTGAAAAAGATGCTGTAAAGAGCTAAGGATTGTCAAGAAATGTTAAAAATTGTGAATTGATTTTTTATATTTGTAAAATAAGGAGAGAAAGTTGGCGTTATAAGAATATAAAATAATTTCGAATTGATAAAATATCTACTTCAAATACTGACAGCAGCCCTTGTGTTTGTTATGCTCTTCTCGTGTGAGGATGAGGGATATTTGTCGTCTACAGATGCACAACTTCGATTTTCGGTTGATACAGTAACTTTCGATACCATTTTCACAACCATCGGATCAACAACACGTCGTTTTACGGTGAGCAATCCTTATGACGAGGATGTTTTAATTTCCCGTATTCGGCTGGCAGGAGGAGATGCCTCCAACTTTAGGTTGAATATTAATGGTTATATGGGGACCGAGTTGTACGAGATTGGATTACCGGCGAGAGACAGTATTTATATTTTTGTTGAAGTTACAATCGATCCGAACGGGCAAAATTTGCCGATGGTTGTAGCAGATTCCATTGAATTTACAACCAATACAAATTTTCAGAGTATCATGCTCGAAGCCTATGGGCAGGATTTTAAACTGATAAAAAGTGAACGGCTTCAGACGACTACCTGGACAGCTGAAAAGCCATACCTGGTATACGATTATGCGTATGTTGACAGTTTGTCGACATTGACAATTGAGCCGGGGACAAAAATATATTTTCATAAAGATGCTGGTATGTATGTTCGGGGAAATGTGGTTGCTGATGGTACTTTCGAATCTCCGATAATTTTCCGGGCCGATCGTCTGGAACCATCGTACGAAGATATTCCGGATCAGTGGAACGGAGTAGTTCTGTACTCGGGGAGTCATGATAATGTATTCAACTTTACCACCATTAAAAATGCGAATATTGGGTTGCAGGTTGGAACGATTGAAAACGAAGGTTATGCTTCTGTCGATTTAACAAATTCCAGAATTGAAAATATGGCTTACGCCGGTGTGTTTGCTCTGAAGTCGAAGATCTTTGCTTACAATGCAGTAATAGCCAACTGTGGTTACTATGCCGCAGCCTTGCTTGTTGGAGGAGAATACGAATTTTACCACTCAACCATTGCCAATTATTGGGGCAATTACGGGGCGGCTGTTCGAACCACTCCTGCGCTGGTTGTATCGAATGTGCTAATTGTTGAAAATTCAAAAGGAGAACAAATTTCGTACAATGGCGATTTGGCCAAAGCTACTTTTGGTAACAGTATTATTTACGGTAATATTGGAAACGAACTGGAGTTGGGTGATAACGAAGAAAACACATTCAATTACCTGTTTGATCACTGTATTATTCAGGCACCCGACACCTTAAATACCAGCAATACGAATCACTACATTAATGCGATGATTGGAAGCGATTTTGATCCGCGTTTTGTTGATCCTTACGATGAATACAACTATGAGTTGGATACTTTGTCGGCAGCAAAAGATGTGGGTACTTCGAGGTATTCTGAACTATATCCGCTAGATATATTGAATAAGAGCCGAACTGGAGAAGATGGCCCGATCTTGGGGCGTACGAACGCATTGAAAAGTAAAATGAAACGCTTTCTTTTTTGTTTATCCCTTGTTCTACTCATTGCAAAAGGCAATGCTCAAAATAGTAATGCCGAGTTTTCAATACTCTTTTATAATGTTGAAAATCTGTTTGATATCCAAAATGATTCCTTAACTGCGGATGATGAATTTACTCCTGGCGGCGAGCGCCACTGGACCAGAAAACGTTTTAATAATAAAATAAATAACATCTCGAAAGTTATACTTAGTGCCGGTGGTTGGACGATGCCTGATTTGATTGGGTTGTGCGAAGTGGAGAATCGTTACGTATTACAAAAACTTATAAAAGACACGCCGCTAAAAGCTACACCTTACAAAATAATCCATAAGGAATCTCCGGATCCACGGGGAATAGACGTGGCGATGATTTACAATTCTGAAACTTTTTATCCGCTTGATTATAACTATTATCCCTTGCAAAATAAAAATGGTGGCATTCGTAAAAGTCGTGAAATTCTACACGTTTTAGGAACGGTAAATAATGGTGATTCCATACATGTATTTGTAAACCACTGGCCATCCCGTTATTCTGGTTTGCTTGAAACACGACCGGCACGACAACAGGCAGCTCGTTTGCTTTACTCTAAATACAAAGAAATAATTCAAATAGATCAAGATGCCAATGTAGTTATAGTTGGCGATTTTAATGATCAGCCAAATGATGAAAGTATTTCAAAATACCTTGCTGCAAGCAGTCCTTTATACAATGAATCGGCAAGCTTGTACAATTTGTCCTTTCCGTGGCTGGATAAGGAAGAAGGTACATTAAAATATCAGGGACGGTGGTTTGTTTTCGACCAAATAATTGTATCGCCAAACTTGTTGACTTCTACGAGTGGTTTGAGCACGAACCCAAAAAAAGCTACCGTTTGCGATTTGCCCTATTTATTTGAGCCCGACGAAACACGCGGAGGCAGAAAATTACACCGCACGTACACGGGATTCCGCTATAACGAAGGTTTTAGCGATCATTTACCAGTATTATTAAAACTGCAACAAAACTAATCTTTTGTGCTAAGCCCCATTTCTTCTGCTTTTTTCAGCATAAAAGCAAAAGCTTCTTCGTAATTGTTATGTATCTCTCCATCAAGAATAGCTTCTTTTATAGCATCTTTTAATTGTCCAACTTCACGACATGGCGACAGGTTAAACGTTTTCATTATAAGCTCTCCATCCACAGGCGGCTGAAAATTTCTGACGGCGTCTTTCTCTTCAATTTCTCTCAGTTTTTGCCGAACCACTTTAAAGTTTGTCATGTAACGTTTCACCTTCTCCGGATTCTTTGATGTAATGTCGGCCTCACAAAGCGTCATTAAATCGTCAATGTCATCACCGGCTTCAAATAGCAAGCGACGCACTGCCGAATCAGTAACAACCTCTTCCGACAGGACAATCGGTCGCATGTGTAATCCTACCATTTTCTGAACGTATTTCATCTTTTCATTCAGTGGTAATTTCATGCGTTTAAATATCTTCGGAATCATTTTTACACCTACAAAATTGTGCGCATGAAAAGTCCAGCCGAGCCCCTCGATGAACCGTTTTGTTTTGGGTTTAGCAATGTCGTGTAATAATGCCGACCAGCGCAGCCACAAATTATCGGAGTTGGGAACCAGGCGGTCGAGGACTTCAATCGTATGATAGAAATTGTCTTTGTGACCAATCCCCTTGACTTTCTCAACACCTTTCATTTTTTGCAATTCGGGGAAAATTATTGCCAGTAAACCGGTTTCTTCCAAAAGCTTAAACCCTTTCGATGGTTTGGGAGCCATAATTATTTTATTGAGCTCTTCGATGATGCGCTCTGTGGAAACGATTTTAATACGATCTTTATTTCTGGCAATGGCTTCTAAGGTCTTGTCTTCAATTTCAAAATCGAGCTGAGTGGCAAACCGAATAGCACGCATAATTCGTAATGGATCATCCGAGAATGTAATATCAGGATCAAGAGGGGTACGGATAATCTTATTGGTTAAATCATCCATCCCGTTGAAAGGATCAACAAGCTTCCCAAAATTGTTCTGGTTCAGACCAAACGCCATCGCGTTAATGGTAAAATCCCGGCGGTTCTGATCGTCTTCCAACGTGCCGTCCTCCACAATTGGTTTTCTCGAGTTGCGTTGGTACGACTCTTTTCTGGCTCCAACAAATTCAATCTCAAGGTCTTTGTATTTTAACATCGCCGTTCCGAAGTTTTTAAATACATTAACTCTTGGGGGCGGCTTTAAGCTTTTAGCCACCTCGTTGGCGAAATCAATACCACTACCAATAGTAACAATGTCGATATCTTTTGAAGGTCTATCCAGAAACAGGTCACGTACGTATCCTCCAATCACATAAGTTTCTGTTTCAACACGGTCGGCAACTGCCTGTATATCTTTAAAAATCGTTTCTTTTAGTTTGTTGCTCATCTGACAAAAAATCGTAATTCAAATTGGGCTAAGCTGCCACTTTGTTAAAAATCGTGACAAAATTACAATTATTTAGTTGAAATAATATAGTAACTTGGGATTTGAAAAAATGGTATTATCTTTGATATACACACATAGAAATACATAGATATATAAATATTAAAAATAATAAAATCATGTTGGAACATTTAACGAAAGAAACATTTAAAGAGAAAATTTTCAATTTTGAAACAAACAAAGAGTGGAAATACGAAGGTGAGAAGCCGTGTTTGATTGACTTTTATGCCGATTGGTGTGGACCATGTAAAACGGTAGCTCCGGTTCTTGAAGAGTTGCAATCGGAATATGGAGAAAGTATTGTAATTTACAAAGTGAATACCGAAGAGCAGCAGGAATTGGCTGGAATGTTTGGTGTGCAAAGTATTCCGTCGTTATTGTTTGTGCCGCAAGACGGACAGCCACAAATGGCAATGGGAGCACTTCCGAAACAAACTTTCGAGAAAGCTATTTCTGACGTACTAAAAGTTGAAAAACCTCAGGCTAATTAAAAAGATCGAGTACTTTTTCAAGCTGAATACCGCGGGAACCTTTTATTAAAATGTTCCCGTTTTTTATGGGCTCATTTTTAAGGTAAGCGTATAATTCATCAACATGGATAAAGGTTTTTATACTAACGTCTTTGTTGGCCTTTGAAAATTCATCGCCGACCAAAAAAGCGTTGTTTCTTATTTCAGTTGGGATTGTGCCCACAATCTTTGCGTGTTCTTCTATTGAATATTCTCCCAGTTCCAGCATATCTCCAAGGATAAGGAATTTTTCGCCTTTCAGATTCTCCAGAAAACTTTCGATGGATGCACGCATACTTGTTGGATTAGCATTGTAGGCATCCATGATAATTTTTATTTCACCTCTGGTTATTAGTTGCGAGCGGTTGTTACTAGGTTGATATTCTTTTATGGCTTGCTGGATTTTTAAGGGATCAACATTAAAGTGATTACCAATGCATGCTGCCGCCAAAATATTCTCAAAATTAAAATCACCAATTAGATTGCTATTCAGGTAAAGTACACCTTTCTTAAAATTAGCTTTTACATGCATAAACGGTGGACTTTGGATGGGGGCGCCGGTGAATGTGGCATTTTCTTTCCCATAAGAAATACGTTCAGTAAGTGATTCGCTTAGCTCTTTAAGTATTTTATTGTCGGCATTGTAAAATACAATTCCCTTCTTTTTTGCGAGGTAATCGTATAATTCTCCTTTGGTTTTAATGACACCTTCAAATGAACCGAATCCTTCAAGGTGCGCCCGGCCAATATTGGTAATGATACCAAAATCCGGATCGGCAATTTGGCATAGATCGGCAATTTCGCCACGATGGTTTGCACCCATTTCCACTACACCAAATTCGGTGTTCTTGTCCATTGCAAGCAGCGTTAAGGGAACTCCAATGTGATTGTTTAAGTTACCTTGAGTGAAACTTGCTTTAAATTTTCGGGAAAGAACAGTTGATATCAACTCTTTTGTGGTTGTTTTTCCGTTGGAACCGGTAATGGCAAGTATTGGTAATCCCAATTGTTTTCGGTGGTAACGGGCAAGTTGTTGTAAAGTGCTCAGAACATTTTCTACCAGCAATATATTTTCATCTGTGGCATATTCTTTTTCGTCGACAACGGCATAGGCAGCTCCTTTTTTCAGCGCATCGTGAGCATATTTGTTGCCATTAAAATTTTCACCTTTTAATGCGAAAAAAATGCAGCCATTATCAATTTTGCGGCTATCGGTAGATACTTTTGTTGATTTTAGAAAACAATCGTAGATATTTTCAATACTTGTCATAAGGCAAAAATACGATTCAGTTTGGCATAAAAAAAGCTCCGCAGTTCTACGAAGCTTTTCTCAAAATATTTTTCTAATCTAGAAACCCTCCGGGCTTCCAACTCTTATCATTGCACAGCGGAATCCAATATCGTTTTTAGCTTTTGATTGCTCCAGATAACGACGTGTTCCGGGAACCAGCCAATACGGACGGTCTTGCCACGATCCTCCTTTGTATACCCGAACTTCATCGGTAATTAAAGAAGAGAAAGCACCAGGTCTTTCATCCTGAATGTACATACCTTCGGTATCTCTTTCGTTACCAATCCATGTGTCTCCTTCAACAATCTGTGAGTTAGGATCACCATCCAAAACATTCCGGTAGTCTTTGCCGGCAATAGTATCTCTGACTAGTTCACCATATTCGTTTCTCACCAAATCGCCATTCTGGTCACGGCGGTATTCGGTAATTACATTGCCACGGTATGGGTTAAATTCTTCCACATCGTACAATGACATTGGACGGTAAACATCTGCTACCCATTCATTAACATTACCCGACATACAATATAAATTGTAATCGTTAGGATCGTAAGAGAAAACAGGAGCTGCAATATCAGCGTTATCATTCAAGGCTCCGGCCATACCCATCATGTCACCACGTCCACGAACAAAGTTGGCTCTTAAGCGGCCTTTTTCCTTTTTTTTGTCCTGACGAAGATATGAACCGTTCCAGGGATATAATTTGCGGTCGGTAAGTAATTCGCCATCGGTATTACCAATTAAACCGTAGGCTGCATATTCCCATTCGGCTTCGGTAGGTAAACGATAATTTGGCAACATGATACCGTCTTCCCATTTAGGCCGCCGGGTTGTTCCATCAGGATTTTCTACAGGATCTTCACCGTCAGTTCCCTGATAAATTCCAGCTAAATACGTATCTGTTGTATAAATATTTTGTCCTGATTGAGTATTGTCATGAGTGATAATACCTTTATCAACCAATATCTGCTCGTTTACCCTGTCTGTGCGCCATGCACAATAAGCGTCTGCCTGTTCCCAGGTAACTCCAACCACCGGATATTCAGAATATGCCGGGTGACGGAAGTAGTTGTTCACGTATGGTTCGTTGTAGGCCAGTTCTTTTCGCCAAACAGTTGAGTCGGGAGTGATGGCCTTAATTTTTTCAACATCGCCGGGATATACACGACTGGTCCAGTGCGTAAATTCACGATAGCTCTGGTTTGAAACTTCTGTTTCGTCCATGTAAAATGAAGCTACAGTAACTCTTCGGGGAAAATTGTCGTTAAGGTACATTACGTCCTGTTCTACACGGCCCATTGTAAATGTACCACCCTGAACAAAAACTAAACCCGGTCCGGCATCCTGCTCGTAACCCGAAACATTTGGAATATTTCCGGTCTCTTCGGCATTGTATTCCCAACCAGTAGTTCGTGATGATTCTCCTCTGCCTCCTTTTCCGAATAGTCCACATCCGGATACGAATGCGGCTAAGGCAATAAAAACGAATGGTTTTAATTTTATAAAATTCATTGTTTGTATAAATTTTCTCATCGTCACAAATATAACTAATTTGTTCAATTCTTATTGTTCAGCCTTTTCAATTATTTTATTCTTGATTTAATAAGGATGTTAATATCTTTGCCATCGTTCGGCCAAAAGCGGGGTTCGTTTACCGATTTATTTACAATATTTGAACCCGATAGCCGTTTACAAGCTTATATTATTGACTGTATTTATGAATAAATATATACTCCTGTTATTTATTGTTCTGATTGGCTTTGCTGTTAGCGATGTGCATAATGAGATTATAGTGCTCAACTGGCAGGAAAATTCGGGTAGCCGGGATGGAGAGGTGTTGGAATTCTTTGAAAATGCTGATTTGTCGGGCGATCTGGCGCATTTGGCTTTGCCTGTTTATACGCGCTTATACAAACTCGACAATCCAAATAAAATACTTCGTTTTAGTGTTGAGAATCCCGTTTTTGAAGAAGTTAGCGACAGTATTAGGAAAATATTAGCGGTTGAAATTCCTTCTGAGTTAAAAGTAGAAACTTCAGTTTTGCAGTCGGGAAACGATAAAAAAGTAGAACTCCAGATTATTCCTCTGAAAGAAGAAAATGGTAAAATCTATCGGTTAAAAAGTTTTGAGTTGCGATCGGCTCCTGATGTGTATAAAAAATCGGTGCAAGCTATTAATTGGAAATCAGAATCGGTTCTGGCAAGCGGTAACTGGGTAAAAATCCGCACTTCAGGAAAGGGTGTTTACAGGATACCTTTTTCAAATTTGAGCGATTGGGGATTTTCGGATCCGACACAAGTT
The DNA here is from genome assembly GCF_010448835.1 of Draconibacterium halophilum. NCBI lineage: Bacteria > Pseudomonadati > Bacteroidota > Bacteroidia > Marinilabiliales > Prolixibacteraceae > Draconibacterium > Draconibacterium halophilum. The sequence goes on along the minus strand of NZ_CP048409.1, from coordinate 4,563,796 downwards.
GGGGTATTTGGAAGCGGAGGAAAAATACAATCGGAAGATCCTGGAAATATTACCTACGACGATTTGGAGGAGTGTGCAGTTTGGACTGGTACAAATAACGGCGATGAGTGTTTGTTTTTTTATGCTCCCGGAGTTACAGAGTGGGATTTGAATACTGCAGGATATTTTACGCATCGTTCGAATGAATTTACAACAAATGGCTATCTCTTTCTGGGAGAGATAACAGGAACACCTAAAAAGCCCGAAATACTTGAAAGCGTTTCAGCAGAAGCGACACATTCAACATCATCGTTTGATTGTTACGATCTGATGGAAAATGATAAATATAATTTGTTGAGCCTGGGATCGGGAAAGCGCTGGTTTGGAGACCGATATACAATTGGAGGTTCAAAGACGTATACATTTAATGTTGCCGATGTTGCAGAAGATACGGATGCCAGGCTTACGGTAAGCGGCGCTGCCCGTTCGTATCGTTCATCGAATTTTGGAATCACCACCGAAGGAACTGAATCAGGTGCAGTACCGTTTAGGAGTGTGGATACCGATGCAACTTACGGTATTTATGCCGATTCGGAAACAACAACTATGGATGTAATTTTATCGGAAGGCGAACAGGGTATTGACGTTACTTACAATGCTGCGAACAGTAGTGCCGAAGCGTGGCTTGATTATATTGAGTTAAATTACCGAAGAAATATTGTGGTGGGCGATGCTCCCTTGTTTTTCCGTGATTCGAAAACTATAGGTTCCGGTAACGTTCTTGAGTTTCAGATTACCAATGCAGGAGACGATACAAAAGTATTAGATGTTTCAGACATTAATAATACTAAAGAATTAGCGGCGGAATTAAGTGGCTCGGAAATGCGATTTAAACAAGAGGCAACGGAGTTGAAAGAATACGTGGTTTTTAATACATCGGGAACTTTCCCTGAACCGGTTTTTGTAGAGGATATTGATAACCAAAATTTACATGCGATAAATACTCCTGAATTTCTGATCATCTCACACAGTAATTTTCTGAGTTCTGCCGAAGAATTGGCCGATTTCCACCGTTCGCAAGATGGAATGAGTGTTGAAGTGGTTGATGTAGACGATGTTTACAACGAATTCAGCTCGGGGAGCAAAAGTGCAACGGGTGTTCGGAATTTCATAAAAATGGTTTACGACAGAGGAAATACATTAAAATATGTATTGCTTTTTGGCGATGGTAGTTACGACAACCGAAATATAAATGGTAACGGGATGAATTTTATCCCAACTTATCAATCGGTTAATTCGCTCGATCCGATCAATTCATATGTAAGCGACGATTATTTTGTTATGCTTGATGCTGGAGAAAGTCTGGCAAACGGTTCTATCGATCTGGGAATTGGCCGAATTCCGGCATCAACAGCATACCAGGCTCAATTGGTGGTTAACAAAATAAAGCGTTATTATGAACCGGAAGCTCTGGGCGACTGGAGAAATGTGGTTTGTATGATAGGCGATGACGGTGATACCGGAATTCACATGAGGCAGTCGGAACAAATTGCCGATACGCTAAACCGAAATTATGGCGAATTTATAACCGATAAAATATATTTTGATGCCTACCCCGAGGATGTTACACCGGCAGGCGAGCGTTATCCTGATGTAAACGCCGCAATAAACGAAAGGGTAGAAGAAGGGGTGCTTATTCTGAATTACATCGGGCATGCCAACGATCGCTTTTTGGCGCACGAGCATGTGCTGGAGGTGAGCGATATCAATACGTGGTCGAACAGAAACCAGTTGCCTATTTTTGTAACAGCAACCTGCGAGTTCAGTAGATTTGATGCTGATGATGTTTCTGCCGGCGAAAATGTTTTGATGAATCCAAACGGCGGTGGTATTGGTCTATTCTCAACATCACGTGTAGTAACATCGGGTGCCAATTTCAAATTAAGCAAAAGTTTTTACCGTTTTATTTTTGCAAAAGACGCCAATGGTAAACACTACCGAATGGGCGATGTTATGCGATTGGCAAAATCGAACCTCGCTAACGGAACTAACAAACGCAACTTTTCGTTACTGGCCGATCCGGCATTAAAACTTTCTTACCCGAAATACCAGGTAGTAACCACTTCTATTAATGGCGAGGAGGCTACAAGCAGTCCTGATACGATTGGAACACTCGAAAAAATTACCATTGAAGGTTATGTGGCTGACTATTTCGATAACCGGATAAACAATTTTAACGGCGAAATCACGCACACGGTTTACGACAAGGAAATGGATATGCAAACGCTTGCTAATGGTAACGACAACAGGGAGTTGACTTTCCAGGTGCAGAATAATATTATCTACTCCGGAACAGCGAGTGTTACCAACGGGAATTTCAGTTTTAGCTTTGTTGTACCAAAAGATATTTCATATAAAATAGGTTCGGGCAAAATTATGTATTACGCGCAAAATGGTGATGAGGATGCGCACGGTGCCTTTACTAATTTTAGTATTGGCGGAGAAGGATCGGAAGTGGCTGATAACAGCGGGCCTGATATTCAGCTCTTTTTGGATTCGGAAGATTTTCAGTCGGGCGACAAGACCGGTAAAAATCCAACGTTGCTGGCTCACTTGTCGGATGAAAATGGGATTAACACTGTTGGTACCGGAATCGGACACGATATTACGGCGGTTATCGATAACGATTATTCAAAAGTTTACGTGCTGAATAATTACTATCAGGCAGAAAAAGATGACTACACAAGTGGCTCTTTGCAATATCCTTTAAGCGACCTTTCGGTAGGAACGCACACACTGTCTTTAAAAGCATGGGATGTGGCCAACAACTCATCAGAAGTGGAAATTGAGTTTGAAGTGACAGGTGATTTTATCATCAACGAGGTAAGCAACTACCCGAATCCGATAATGGATTACACTTATTTTGTAATCGAACACAATCAATCTGGAGAAAGTTTTTCTGCGGTTTTCGATATATATAACATAAACGGGAAATTGGTTGATCAGTTTGAGACCGAAATCAGTTCAAGTGGAAGCTCCAGTAACCCGGTACGCTGGGATCTTTCCGAATCGAAAATTCCACTTACTCAAGGAGTTTATGTCTACCAGGTTTTTCTGAAAAACAACAATGGAGTAATTGCTTCTAAATCAGGGAAATTGTTGGTGGCACAATAATTTTTTACATTCTGTAAAATTTTTCAGCAAAAGTTGCGTTTTCATTCTTGTATGCGTTCACGCTACACGGGAAGAAAAGAAACAACTGGAATGAAAAAAATATTCCGGACACAGATTTAACCTATTGTTGCAAAGACAAATATTTTATCTTTGCATGCTCAATTTTTTAGACAGTATGAATAAATTAATACGAATTTTATTTGTGTTGGCTCTTGCAGCCATGATAACAGAGAATGTAATGGCGCAGGGAACCTTGTCGGGTGCCAATACAATTACTACAGCCGTTCCGTTTTTGGCAATTACGCCGGATTCGCGCGCTGGTGGTATGGGTGATGCCGGTGTGGGTACAACAGCCGATGTGAACTCGCAGCACTGGAACCCTGCAAAATATGTTTTTATGGAGAGTGAGATGGGAGTTGGTTTGTCGTATTCGCCATGGTTGCGTAACCTGGTTGACGATATTAACCTGGCTTACCTGACAGGATACAAAAGGTTAGACGATGTGCAGGCAATTAGTGCTTCGTTGCGCTATTTTGCGTTGGGCGATATCGTTTTTACTTCCGACCAGGGCGAATTTATGGGACAGCAAAGTCCAAATGAATTTGCGATTGATTTTGGCTACTCGCGCTTGTTAAGCGATGTGTTTTCGGGAGCGGTTGCAGTACGTTACATTCGTTCCGACCTTACCGGTGGACAGTTGGTAAACGGTGTTGAAACCAGTGCCGGTAACTCATTTGCTGCCGATGTGGCTTTTTATTATTATAATGAATTCAGAGCAGGAAGGCAAGATAATATTTTTGCTGCCGGTATCAATATTCAGAATATCGGTTCAAAAATTTCGTATACCGAGGGAGAGGTGAAAGACTTTATTCCAACAAACTTGAAATTAGGTGCTTCGTACACCATGGAGCTCGACGATTATAACTCATTCAGTTTTGCTGTTGAAGCGAATAAACTGTTGGTGCCTACACCTCCGGTTGATTCAACGAGTTATGGCGATGGCGATGTTATTTATGCAGGAGGGATTAACTCCGATATTGGTATTATCGAAGGAATTTTTAAATCGTTTGGCGATGCGCCGGGCGGATTAAGCGAAGAGTTCCAGGAAATTACATGGTCGTTGGGTGTTGAATACTGGTACAACAAGCAGTTTGCTTTACGCGCCGGTTATTTCTACGAGCACGAAAACAAAGGTAATCGTCAGTTTATTACAGCTGGTGCGGGGTTGAAAATGAATGTATTTGCACTCGACTTCTCGTACCTGTTGCCAACGCAACGTAACCACCCATTGGAAAATACGCTGCGTTTTACACTGGCGTTTGATATTGATGCATTTAGTAACCAACGCTGATGGATTTCAGAATTGGACAAGGATATGATGTGCACCGTCTGGCCGAAGGAGAAACTTTGTGGCTAGGCGGTATTTTAATTCCACACCAAAAAGGAACAGTAGCGCACTCTGATGGAGATGTGCTGATACATGCCATTTGCGATGCCATGCTGGGTGCTCTTAAACTGCGCGACATCGGCACACATTTTCCTGATACCGCTGCCGAATTCAAAAATATAGACAGTAAAATTCTACTAAAAAAGTCGTACGAGCTGGTGAAGCAGAAAGGCTACCAGATTGTTAATATCGACTCCACTGTTCAGGCACAGCAACCCAAGTTAAAGCCGCATATTCCGCAAATGGAACAGTGCATGGCCGATGTTTTGGGAATTGATGTCGACCGTATATCGGTAAAGGCAACAACTACCGAAAAGCTTGGTTTCGAGGGCCGGGAAGAAGGTATGTCGGTAAATGCTGTTGTACTTTTAAAACGTATATAAATGGGCAAACGAACACTTGTTATTGGTGCCAGCGAAAATCCGGCACGATACTCCAACAGAGCTATTCTTGCACTTCGTAGTAACCAGCACGAAGTAGTGGCACTGGCAAAACGTAAAGGGCTGGTTGAAGATGTTGTAATTGAAACAACTTTCCCTACCGGCGAGGATGTGCATACTGTTACACTCTATGTGGGGCCGCAACATCAACCAGGGTATTATACCGATATTCTTAAATTGAAACCACAACGCGTTATTTTTAATCCGGGTACCGAAAATCCGGAATTCGCAGTAATGCTGGAAGCCAATGGTATTAAAGCCGAAGAGGCTTGTACTTTGGTGCTGCTTAGTATCGGAAATTACTAGGATTCCTACCAGGCAATTCCTTTGGGAAACTGCGCCCAGTCAAATGTCATAGTGAGCGGAGTCGAACTATGAATTTCATAAAAGCACTATATTTATTGTCATGTTCAATGAAATAAAATCAATAGACGAATTTATAACACTGAAAGAAGAACGAGCTGCCCTATTAGCTTATTTTTCAACCGAAGCGTGTTCGGTGTGCAAGGTGTTAAAACCAAAGGTAGAAGAAATGGCCAAAGCCGAATTTCCTAAAATGGAGCTGGTTTACGTAAAGTCGGATGTGTTGCCTGATGTTGCCGCACAAAATAGCGTTTTTGCCGCACCTACCATCGTTGTTTTTTTCGATGGTCGCGAAACCATTCGGAAAAGTCGCTCCTTTGGTGTTGGCGAATTACAACAGGAAATTTCGCGGTATTATTCAATGTTGTTTGATTAGTATTAGCACCATGCTTTAGCTTGGTGTTTGAAAGAAGAAATAGAAAAATGGCTTGAACCACTTGCCAATTATAGGCTAAAGCCATTTTTGAATTGTCAATTAGTCACTGTCCTAAAGGACGGTACTTTCTCATATTCCTTTGTAAAGGGAGGTGTCCGCTGGCGGCGGATTATAACCGGGTGTTTTAACAGAAAAGCAAAAAAACTACAGCAAAAACTGTGCTCCCAAAAGAATCAATATTATTGCTACAATGATTAGCCAACTGTATATGCTGGCAAAATTAAAGGTCCAGCCAAGGCCATTTATTTTCGGCACAGTAAGTCGCGGATCTTTGCGGTTAAAATAGAACAGGCCTCTCCAGTTCGAAGGGTCTTTGTGCATCGTTTCCATTAGTTCTTTTCTTGGTTTCATTTTTTTGTTTTTATGTGTTGCGCATGTATGTAACGTTTTTAGGTTTACGTGTATTAAAAATTACTGTTTTATTTATGACATTGAAAAATCAATTCAGAATCGTAAACAAAAGTTTAAAGCAAAAAACATTGTTTCAGTTTTAAATTTTAGTTTAACTGCTAATAACAGACACAATGTTTAGAAAAGTTCATCCAGCAAATCATCATCAGCTTCTTCGGGAAGTGTAACTTTCAGCGATGGATTTTCTTTCATCGCCTGCTCAATGGCAAAACGTGCCGGTTTGTTGCGTGCCCAGCTGCGGCGCGAAATACCGTTGTTTACATCCCAGTGTAACATCATTTTAAGGCGTTCTTCGGCTTCTGCCGAGCCGTCGATGGTCATTCCAAAGCCACCATTTATTACTTCACCCCAGCCAACGCCACCGCCGTTGTGCAACGATATCCAGGTGGCACCGCGGAAACCGTCGCCCACGAAATTCTGCACGGCCATATCGGCCGTAAACGACGAGCCATCGTAAATGTTCGAAGTTTCGCGGTAGGGCGAATCCGTTCCTGAAACATCGTGGTGATCGCGCCCCAAAACAATAGGTGCAGAGATTCGTCCGTCGGCAATGGCATCGTTAAAGGCTTTGGCAATTTTTGTACGTCCGGTGCAGTCGGCATATAAAATACGTGCTTGTGAACCTACTACCAGTTTGTTTTTTCCGGCCTCTTTAATCCAGTGAATATTGTCTCGCATTTGTCCGGTAATTTCTTCCGGTGCCGAAGCTGCAATTTCCGACAACACATCGGCAGCAATTTTATCCGATACTTCCAGGTCTTCTGCTTTTCCCGAAGTACACACCCAACGGAAAGGACCAAAACCATAATCAAAAAACAGTGGCCCCATAATATCCTGCACGTACGAAGGGTATTTAAATTCGCCATCGGTTTTGGTAATATCGGCACCTGCTCTGCTTGCTTCCAGCAGAAAGGCATTGCCGTAATCCCAGAAATACATGCCGTTTTGAGTAAGTTTATTTATAGCAGCTACTTGTCGGCGAAGAGACTTGTAAACCTCTTCGTGGAACTGTTCGGGCGCTTCGGCCATCATTTTATTCGATTCTTCAAAACTCAGTCCGGCGGGGTAATAACCACCTGCAAACGGATTGTGCAGCGAGGTTTGATCCGATCCCAGTTCTACCTGAATATTCTCTTCGGCCAGCTTTTCCCACAGATCAACAATATTGCCCTGGTAGGCCAGCGAAACCGCTTCTTTATTCTGGCGTGCTTCTAATGCCCGGACCATCACTTTATCCAAATCGGTAAACACTTCATTTACCCACCCCTGGCAGTGTCGAACCTCAACAGCTTTCGGATTCACCTCGGCTATAATACAAATCATTCCGGCAATTACTGTTGCTTTGGGTTGTGCTCCCGACATGCCGCCCAATCCGCTGGTTACAAATATTTTTCCGCCGAAATCGCCGGGTGAATGCAGACGCGCAGCGTTCATTACAGTAATTGTTGTACCGTGCACAATACCTTGCGGCCCAATGTACATGTACGATCCGGCAGTCATTTGTCCATATTGCGAAACACCGAGCGCGTTCATTCGCTCGTAATCGTCTCGGCTCGAATAGTTTGGAATTACCATGCCGTTGGTAACAACCACGCGTGGTGCGTTTTTATGCGATGGAAACAAACCCATTGGGTGTCCGGAGTACATCACCAAAGTTTGTTCATCGTTCATTTCGGCCAGGTATTTCATCGTAAGCAGGTACTGTGCCCAGTTTTGAAACACCGCGCCGTTGCCTCCATAAGTAATCAGTTCGTGTGGGTGTTGTGCCACCGCGTAATCGAGGTTATTTTGTATCATCAGCATTATGGATGCTGCCTGTTTCGATTTGGCCGGATATTCATCAATAGGGCGTGCATACATTCTATAGTCCGGCCGAAACCGGTACATGTAAATACGCCCGAATGAATTCAGTTCGTTTAAAAATTCGGCCGCCAGCACCTCATGAAATTTTGCCGGAAAGTAGCGCAATGCATTTTTTAGTGCCAGTTTTTTTTCACTTGCCGATAATATGTCTTTTCTTTTGGGTGCATGATTGATATTGACATCGTAGAGTTTTGGTAATGGTAGTTGATCTGGAATGCCCTGTAATATGGCGGTTTGAAAATCTGCTAAATTCATGATGCCTGTGCTTTTACCTTAATTCAAATGAAACATAGCGGCAAATTATCGCCTTTCCCCGAATTTACCGCTGATATTTCACACCTTTTGGAAATATTTGTGGATGTTCTAAATTTATTGGAATAAATTTGAACCGTGATAATGAATAAAATGAAAAGTAAAATCAAATAAATAGAAAATGAAGAGAATTAGAATTGTATTGATTGCCTTAGTGAGTGTCGTTTTATTTTCGAGTTGTGGATACAACAAAATGGTGGAAATGGACGAGCAGGTAACAGCATCGTGGGCACAGGTTGAGAACGTATATCAACGCCGTGCCGATTTGATCCCGAACCTGGTGAATACCGTAAAAGGATATGCCGAACACGAGCAGGAAACATTTACAAGTGTTATCGAGGCGCGTTCGAAAGCAACGTCGGTAAATGTTGATCCTACAAAATTGAATGAACAGTCGCTACAGCAATTTAATCAGGCGCAGGAAGGACTTTCTTCGGCCTTAAGCCGTTTAATGGTAGTTGTAGAAAGATACCCGGATTTAAAGGCCAATCAGAATTTTCTTGATTTACAGGCTCAACTGGAAGGAACTGAAAACCGCATTGCTGTGGAGCGGCGTAATTTCAACCAAACCACGCAAACTTATAATGCTTACATTCGGAAATTTCCGAGAGTAATTTATGCCGGATGGTTTGGCTTCGAGAAGAAAACATATTTCGAGGCACAGCAAGGAGCTGAACAGGCTCCTGAAGTGCAATTTTAATGAATTGAAGTGGAACCTCAAACCGAACTTGTTTCAGCATCGGGGAGAGAACGATTTCCATGCATTCTGCTGGAGTGCAGTAATCACAAAATGAAGATAAATTATGGGAGCTCAAAAATATTTTAATGAAGCTGGGAAACTGCAAATAACGAATGCTATTCGTGTGGCCGAAACCAATACATCGGGCGAAATTCGCGTACACATTGAAAAACATTGTAATGGAGACGTACTCGATAGGGCAGCTTATATCTTTGAAAAACTAGAGATGCACAAGACTGAGTTACGAAATGGTGTCTTATTTTATCTGGCCGTAGAAGATAAAAAATTTGCCATTCTTGGAGATGGTGGTATCAATCAAAAAGTTGCTGATGATTTTTGGGAGACAACTAAAGAGGTGGTAATTGCCAAATTGAAAGAAGGCGAGTATGCTGAGGCCTTAGCCGATGGTATTATTATGGCCGGGGAGCAGTTAAAAGAAAACTTTCCCTATCAGAAAGATGATGTGAATGAATTATCAGACGAAATTTCTTTTGGGAAATAAAATCTTACTCTTCTTTCTTACTAAGGGAAAATATTTTTCAGAGAAAGTTGCCTGAATAAGGTTCTTCCCTCACAAGGGGATGCCGACAGGCAGAGAGCTATAAAAAACAGATATAATGAAACGAACAACAATAATACTATTTTCACTTATAGTTACCGTAACAAGTGTTTTAGCACAAGTACCCGAGCGTCCGCAACCGGCACGTTTGGTAAACGATTTTGCGAATGTACTTAGCGATAGCGAGCAACAGAATATGGAAAGTGCCCTGGAACAGTTCGCACGAAAAACATCAACACAAATAGTTGTGGTAACGGTTCCGGATCTTGAAGGTTATGATCGTGCTGATTATGCACAACGATTAGGCGAAAAGTGGGGCGTTGGCCAAAAAGGGAATGATAATGGTTTGGTGGTTTTGGTAAAGCCAAAGGTTGGTAGCAGCCGGGGCCAGGTATTTATTGCCACCGGGTATGGTCTTGAGGGCGTTTTGCCCGATGCCATTGTTAACAGCACCATTGTGGATAATGAAATGATTCCGCGTTTTGAGAATGAAGATTATTATGGTGGTTTAGCCGCCGGCTTAAACGTCATTATGGATATTACCAGAGGAGAATATACTGCTGAAAATTACCAGGAGAAAGTAGATGCTGGGGGCAGTGCAGGAATTCCGTTTGGTATTATCTTTATTATTCTAATGGTAACCATTTTGGGAAGACGCAGAAGAGGCCGGTTTTATTCACCGGGCAGAAGTCTGCCGTTTTGGCTGGCTATGGGAATGATGTCGGGGAGCCATCGATCATCAGGCTCATTCGGCAATTTTTCGTCGGGTAGCGGAAGTTTTGGCGGTGGAGGCTTTGGCGGTTTCGGCGGCGGAAGCTTTGGCGGCGGTGGTGCCGGTGGAAGCTGGTAGCAATTGGTTCAAAAGATTAAAGTTATATAAAGATAATGTTCAAGTTGAATAAAGTCGCTTCGGAAGAAGCGGCTTTTTCTTTTTAAGATTTATTGTAGCAGTTGCTAAGCATTTGTAACCTCGGCTTCAAGCATTCCGGCATGATCTAATTCGAAAGGCATCACAAACAAATACTGGTTTTATCTACTCCGATTAGGCACAAACTAATGTATTGCTTTAATCGTATCTGTTACTTTTGTATAGTACAAACCCGTTATTAAACAAACTCTTAATTTCAGAGTCAATCAAGAGAAGCATAAGATGCAATGAAAAAAAAAATCCTGGAGTGGACGCCGGGATTTTTTTATGATCGTTATCTATAGTAAACGAGTATAGATATGATTTACAAGCGCAAAAAAGAGCCGATTCAAATAAATGAACCGGCTCTTTTTTATCAATATTTTTAATGCTTATTCAGCAATATCTTCAACTACGTTAATATTCTGGTCAACCAAAATACGACCGCAATATTCGCAAACAATAATTTTTTTGCGACTTGCAATATCCAACTGGCGCTGAGGTGGTATTTTATTAAAGCAACCTCCACAGGCATCACGCTGAATAGTAACCACGGCTAAACCGTTACGTGCGTTTTTACGGATACGTTTAAAAGCTCCCAACAGACGAGGTTCGATAAAGGATTCAATCTTTTCTGATTTAGATCTCAGTTTATCTTCTTCTATCTTGGTTTCTTCAGTAATTTCTGAAAGTTCACCTTTTTTTCTTTCCAGATCTTCCTCACGCTCTTTCAACTGTTCTTTTGAAGCAGTAATGATTTCTTTCTTCTCAGTCATTTCCGCGGTGAATTCTTTAATCCGTTTCTCCGAAAGTTCGATTTCCAGGTTTTGGAACTCAATCTCTTTCGAGAGCGAATCGAATTCGCGGTTGTTACGAACGTTATTTTGCTGCTCGGTGTATTTTACAATCAACGCTTGCGAATCTTTTATCGAGATTTTTTTGTTGTTGATTGAAGTATCCAGATTTTTAACCTCGTCGTCCAAATTTACCAATCTGGTTTTCAAACCGGCGATTTCGTCTTCCAGATCCTGAACTTCTAACGGAAGCTCACCCCTTAGGGTTTTTATTTTATCAACGTCAGAAACAACACTTTGCAATTCATGCAACGCGCGTAATTTCTCTTCTACTGAAATGTCTTTGTCTTCTTGCCTTGAATATGGTGCATTCATGCTCGTAATATTTTTTTATACATAAAAATCAGAAGTAAAAAACCGGGTTGGAATTCACCTCTGATAAATGGACTGCAAATTTAGGGAATTTTTTTGTAAGTATCTCATAAAAAAGTTCTTTAGTGAACTGTTCGCTCTCAAAATGTCCGATATCGGCGATAACTATTTTATTTTCGGCATCAAAAAACTGGTGATATTTAAAATCGCCGGTTACAAAAACGTCGGCTCCGGCAGCAATTGCCTGGTTTAGAAGAAACGAACCTGCTCCTCCGCAAACGGCTATTTTCCTCACTTTTTTATTCTTTAATGCGGTGTGTTTTATTACGCCAGTACCAAAAGTTTCTTTTAATAGTTTGAGGAATTTCTTTTCATCAATTTCTTTTGGTAAAGTACCTGTCATTCCCATCCCGATCTGATCGAATTTATTGTCGAGCGAATAAATATCGTATGCCACTTCTTCGTATGGATGAGCGTGCACCAGTGCATTAATTATCTTTCCCTGCAAATAATCCGGAAAAACAGTTTCAAAACGGATCTCATTTTCGTAATGCTGTTCACCTTTTTTTCCAATAAAGGGATTTGTGGTGTCGCTTCCTCTAAAAGTGCCTTGCCCGTGTGTATTAAAACTGCACGAGTCGTAATTTCCAATGTTTCCGGCTCCGGCAGCAAAAACTGCTTCACGAACACTGTTCGCATGATCAACCGGAACATAGGTGATCAGCTTTTTTAACAGCCCACCAGAAGGTTGAAGAATTTTACAATTTTCCAGCCCCAGTTTTTCGCATATCTTTCCGTTAACACCACCTGTGACACTGTCGAGATTAGTGTGTGCGGCATAAATTGCCACGTCGTTTTTTATAGCTTTTATCAACGTGCGCTCAATATAGTTTTTACCCGTAATCTTTTTTAATCCCGAAAATATAATGGGGTGGTGCGCAATTATTAATCCGGCTTTTCTTTTTATCGCTTCATCAACAACTTCTTCGGTTACATCGAGCGTAACCAACGCCGCCGAAACCTCGGTGTTTTTATCGCCAAGAATTAATCCGGCATTGTCGTATGATTCCTGCAACTTTAAGGGTGCAAAATCTTCTAAAAAATTGGTAATAGCTTTAATTTTCATTTTCTCCGAGTCCTTGTTTTATAGCGAGAAGTTCTTGTTTAATATCCTGTAAACGTTTAACCACCTCGAAATTGTTTAATGTGTCTTCCGGATTTTCTTTTATTTTTTTCCGGGCGCCATCAATGGTCAGTCCACGCTCTTTTACCAGGTGATAAATAAAACGAATCGTTTCAATATCCTTTTTAGTGAACTGACGGTTGCCCTTTTTATTTTTTACCGGTTTCAGTGCCTCAAACTGATTCTCCCAATAACGAATGTGCGATACGTTTACATCAAACATATCGGCCACCTCGCCAATGGAGTAGAGTATCTTTTCTATTTTGGGCTTTTTGTAAGGCACAATTTACTGAATTTAAGATGCAAGATATATAGAAATTTGGTCTGGATAAAATAATACCAATTGTAATGTAAAATGCCGCATAGCAAATTTTACATTTTACAATGGTTAATGCCGATAGACTGAATTAGGAGTACCGACTTCGGGATGACAATTTTGAAACTCATCGGTATAAGGAGTGAATCATTCTATTCTCACATCCAATATAAAAAAGGATGAAAAATAACGTTAAAAGTGGCCAAGGACTAACTATATATATTCCTTTTAGGACTAAAAGGTAATACTTGAAATTGAGTGTTATGAAACATGTGTTTAAAATATGGGTCTGTAGGAATTAGTGCGACAGTTGTTTAGGGGTTTGCAAAAGTGAAAGATTAATTACCGACTTTATTTTTTCATTTTTTTTTCTAAAATTTGAATAAATGAAAACTCCCTGCGATTCGACCCCGAATTCAGGAAGCAAACAAAACATACAAAATGCAAATTCTCTCATTAATAGGTAAGAATAAATTTATTGGGTAAGCCTCTCCGGGAGCTTGGTCCACTCGTTACTTTGTTCCCGGCCCGGAGAGGCAGGCAGTTTTGATAAACCGCCCACTCAAAACTACTATCCGGGACGCACTTTTGCAAATTGGCACTTGTTAAAGTGGGGTGCAATGCCATAATTCTTAAATTCTATAATTATGAAAGAATTGAGTTTTGAGAGAATGGAAGAAGTGCAAGGTGGTAAATTCGCCTTTAATTTCATGTGTGGAGGTATGGCAGCAGCAATTGCTTTAGTTAATCCTCTTGCTGGAGGAATCGCAGCAGTTGGTTGTTGGGTATTAGCAGATGATGTAAATGTCCATTCATATTGATTAAGTAAAATATATGTAAACTTAAATTTTGATTATTATGAAAAAGATGGAAATAGAAAAAATGGAATGCATTGTCGGAGGTAATAGGAAATTAGCATTTGACCTTATGGATCTTGGCTGCGTTGGTGTTGGAATATTTGTTGGAATAGCAATTCCTGTAATGGGATTTGCTATGGGCTTAGCATGTGGTGCAGCTGTTGAATATGGGCGAACTCATTAATAGAAACAGAGGGGGGATAGAAAACTTAATCCCCTAGTTTTTTACATTAAAACTTAGGAAAATGAAAAAATGTCCAAGGTGTGACAATCCCTTTTCACTAAAATTCATAGTTTGTAAATATTTTGGATTTTCACATGAATACTGGTTTTGTCCTAATTGTAATGCCTGTCTCCGGTTTAATCCCAAAAAAAGGTTATACACTGTGCTTTATCTCTTTTTTTCTGCAATGATTATTTCTTTTACAAAGATCACATACAATAGTCGATCTGCATATTTCTTATTTCTTATTTTATTGTTTGTTTTTCTCTTATATATGAGAAGGGAACGCTTGTCTATTCTTAGAGGTGGATTTATTGTTAAGCATAATAAAAAAGAAAAGTTAGAATTTTATTCTTATGATGAATGGAGTCAAATAGAGATGCATGATGAATATAAAATTATCTCAGAAGAAAAATGAATAAGCCAATCACTCTTCTTATATTTAACATAGTGATTAATGTGGGATTGGCTTTTGCCATTAATTGGTTGTTTGTTGACAAAACATTGTATTTGCAAACATATGGAGCCCAAATCACAGAAACAAGGATTGAGGAATTATTCAACTCCATGAGGCACTTGACGCCTATTGGGTATGCTATTTTACCTATGGTGGTTATTGTCCGTATTTTTTACACAAGTATTTTCCTTTATATTGGGATTTTTATTTCGGAACTAAAAATAGAATTTAGGCAACTAATTAAAATTGCACTCTTAGCCGATTTCGTTTATGTTTTATCAGGACTAATCAAACTGATAACACTTATTTTTTTTAAACAAATTTACACTCTGAAAGATTTGCAATTTCAACCATTTTCAGTAATGGAGTTAATTGATAAAAAAATGGTCGATCCACTGTTTGTTTATCCTTTAAGTTTGCTGAATTTGTTTGAACTTGGCTATATATTGATACTGGCTCGGCTACTGGTTAAGGTAATTAATGAAGCTAATGGAGAAAGATTTGTAACTATTAAGAAATCATTAAAGTTAGTGATATTGTCGTATGGTAGTGGGGTGTTGATTTTGGTATTGGTTGTGATGTTTATCACCTTAAATCTTACTTGATGAAAAAGTTTATCCGGTTTTTATTAATAGTAACATTGTCAATTTCAGGTGTTTTGTTGGGCAAGAGTATTATTCATTTATATAATAGAAAAATGAGAATTACAGAGCAAATGCAGATGTTACCAAAAGCCTGTTTCTATTCTCTTTTGGGAGATTCAATATGTATTGACGAATTCGATTCGCAAAAAAATTTGGTAATGATCTATTTCCATCCTGAATGTGAACACTGTCAGTATGAAGCCCAGGAGATAGGACAAAATGCAATTGCTTTTAGTAGCTGCCAATTACTGATGATTACTTCCGATGATTCCATTCCCCGTGTAGAAGATTTCTGTAATAACTACAATTTATGGGAATTGGAGAATTTTGAGATTTTACTCGACAAACAAAATCATTTTAAAGAGGTATTTGGAAGAGCAGTTATTCCTTCGGTTTATATTTACGATAAAGAACAAAAGCTGAAAAAGCAATTTTTGGGCGAAACCAAGCCCGAAGCAATTATCGCAGAAATTGGGAGTGATTCAGATACACTATTTTTTAGAGAATAAATGAGAAACATAGCAAAAATATTCTTCTATTTGGGCTTGTTGTTGGCAAATTTCGTTTTTGTAAATAATAGTAAAACGAAAGATCATAATACTCGAGAAGAAGTTCCTGTTAAGCAAAGTATTCAAAAAAAAGAGTTGACCCAAAATTATGACAACCAAACAAAAGACCAAACACATTACTAAAACCTTTACCAAACAACACAACCAGTTTTACTGCGGACTTGCCTGTCTCGCATCGCTTGTTAAGTATTATGGTGGCGAAACCACCCAGGAAAAACTGCGCGAGGAAAGTGGAACTACTTTAAATGGTACTTCATTGTTAGGGTTGTATCAGGCCGCCAAAAAACTAGGTTTTGAGGCAGGTGGTTATGAGGCTGACATTAAGAACTTAAAAGAACAATGTGACCCGGTAATTCTGCACATTTTAAAAGAGGAAAAACTGGAACACTTTGTGGTTTGTTACGGCTTTGCTAATGGTAAGTTTATAATTGGTGATCCGGGATGGGGAGTAACGGAATATACCGAAGAAGAATTGGCCGCAGTTTGGAAAAGTAAAACACTTCTTAAACTTTCTCCTGGTAAAAATTTTGTTACAAAAGAGTCTGAAACCAAGAATAAACGTATCTGGTTTCTGTATTTAATAAAAGAAGATTTCCCACTATTAGGCATTGCTGCTTTTTTGGGAGTCGTAATTTCAGTATTAGGTTTGGCCACCGCTATTTTCTCACAAAAATTAATCGATCAGATTTTACCTGATGGTGATGTTCGTAAACTTGCTATGGGTATTGCTATTTTTGCGATCATTCTTTTGGCAAGGGCGCTTATAACTTATGTGCGAAGTATATTTTTGGTTCGCCAGAGTAAAGATATGAATGTGCGCTTAATAGCTAACTTTTTCGGCAAGTTACTTTTTTTACCCCAACCATTTTTCAATAGCACATCAACCGGCGATATGATTGCCCGTATGAATGATGCCAGCCGTATACAGAAGGTTGTTGTGTACTTAAGTAGTCAGATTGTTATTGATGTTTTAGTTACCTTGATTTCGGCCGGATATATATTTTTTTATTCCATATCAACAGGTTTTATAAGTTTATTATCCGTTCCTGTTTTTGGATTCTTAGCCTGGCGTTACAATAAAAAGGTTATTTTTTCTCAACGGGAAGTAATGCAAAGCTATGCCGCCACCGAAAGCAAGTACATAGATACCATTAACGGAATAAAAGCCATTAAAACGTATAACCGCGAAAACCTATTCTCAAAAGTTGTAAATGCTGTTTATGAATTTTTTATGCAGAAAGTTTACAGTCTGGGTTTACTTGGAACAAGGCTTAATTTCTGGATTAGCTTCGGAAGTGCAATTTTGCTTGTAGGCGTTATTTCGTGGACTTCATTTCGGATATTATCCGAACACTTAATGTTGGGGCAAATGATGGCCATTATTACGTTGGTTGGAGGAATGGGAACCTCGGTAATAAATATTGCCATGGCTAATATTCAATTACAGGAGGCCCGCATTGCATTTGATCGGATGTATGAATTTGCTGCTGCTGAACCTGAATATCAAGTTAGCGACTTTGATGAGCAAGAATATGTGTTACGGCTTAATAAACTTCAGGTAAAAGAACTGAACTTTCGTTTTCCGGGGAGGAGCTTGTTATTTAAGGATTTCAATTTTGAAGTAAACAAAGGAGAGATGGTGACTTTTTTTGGAGATATTGGCTGTGGAAAAAGTACCTTGCTTTCTATTTTACAGCGATTTCAAAAGCCGGAATCCGGTAGAATAATTATAAATGGAGAAGATTGGTTGAGACACGAGACAGCAGCATGGCGGAAGAATTTAGGAGTTGTAGAGCAACATGTTCACTTATTTAATGGTACTATATTGGAAAATATTGCACTGGAAGAGAACCCCGATATTGAGAAAGTTGTTCAGTTTTGTCGTGAATATGGTTTTCATGAATTCATTTCAGAATTCCAACAAGGATATGCAACCATTATTAACGAGAACAGCACGAATCTTTCGGGAGGGCAAAGGCAAATGATATCTTTTGCAAGAGCTTTGTATAATCGGCCTCAATTGCTTTTACTCGATGAGGCGACATCTGCAATGGGACGACGAACGGAGAAGTTTGTTATTGAACTACTAAACAGAATCAAGAAAGATATTGCTATAATTTTTGTTACGCACAGGCCTCAACTTGCCCGTTATACCGATAAGATTTATGTGATTGAAGATAAGAGTATTACTATTGCTGGTAGGCATGAAGAGCTTATTGATAAAAATCGGTTTTATCGGGAAGCCTTTGAAGAATTGGTTCTGGGCGAAAAGAGCTAAAGCTTTTTTGATTATTTTCAATGTGAATTAATAACCCTATTTAGCAATTATGAAGAGTTTCTTTCACAAGAAGATTGGATCAGTGAGATTATTGACATGGATTATCATAGTGATAATCTTTGCTATCTACTTCATTTTTTTCTACGAATAGGATATTTTAAGAAATTGGAAAAGATTAATCCAACGACTGCCCAATATTCGACGAAATCGCAATCATCTTGTCGTATTCCTGTGGTGTCAGATCTTTAAACATGTAATAAGCCGGATTTACTTTACGTCCGTCTTTATGCACTTCGTAATGCAGGTGCGGAGCGGTTGATCCGCCGGTATTTCCAAGATAGCCGATGATATCGCCACGTTTTACTTGCTGGCCGCGTTTTACATTAAACTCGTTCATGTGGCCATAAACAGTTTCGTAGCCAAAACCGTGATCGATTTTAACATGCAGGCCCAATCCAACTTTACTTCTTTTTGAACCTTTTACGTCGGTGATTTTTCCATCGCCGGTAGCGTAAATTGGAGTTCCAATAGGAGCCGAAAAATCTTGTCCCCAGTGCATCTTTCGCACTTTGTAAATCGGGTGCATGCGATAACCCCAACCACTTGATGTACGTTTTAAGTCTTTATTTGTAATAGGCATAATTGCCGGCAGCGAGGCCAGCATTTTTTCTTTGTTCAATGCCAGTTCCAACACTTCGTCGTACGATTTCGACTGAATATAAGCCTGTTTCGATATCACATCCAGTTTATTAGCTGTTGCAATAACCAATTCGGCATTGTCCATGTCTTCCAGGTTCGAGTATTTATTTACTCCTCCAAACCCCGCATTTCTAACAGTCGACGGAATCGGTTCGGCTTCAAAAATTACACGGTAAATATTATCGTCGCGTTGCTGCAATTCCGTAAGAACGCTTTCAACCTTGTTCAGGTCTTTCGAAAGTAATTCGTATTGGGTCAGCAAACGCTTGTTTTCGCGCATCAATCGTTTTGAGCGCGGTGTGTCGTAAAAGTTTACAAAGATTAAGGTAATAACAATTGCCAAAGCCAGACTACTCGAAAAATAGGTAAGTATTTTTGTTGCTTTGGCTTTCCAACTTAATCCTACACTCTCGTAACTGAGTGTATCCGGGTTAAATTTATATTTCTTTTTTGCCATATTAAAGGCCGGTTTTATCTCTTTATTAATGTCTATTCATTAAATCCTATAACTTTGCATGGATTTAATAAAACGTGATTTTTTCACGCGGCAAAGGTAAGTAAATAACTCATAGTTAATGAATTTGTTTTCTTTGCATTAGAATTTTTTAACAGAATAATAAATCATACAGACGGAAAATGAAGACTTCTAAAGAGATACGTAAGGCTTTTCTCGACTTTTTTACCGGGAAAGAACATCAGATTGTGAATTCGGCTCCCATGGTAGTAAAGGGCGACCCAACGCTGATGTTTACAAATGCAGGAATGAACCAGTTTAAAGACCAGTTTTTGGGTAACGAACCGGTTAAATATCCGCGGGTAGCCGATACGCAAAAATGCCTGCGTGTTTCAGGTAAACACAACGATTTGGAAGAAGTTGGTTTGGATACTTATCACCACACCATGTTCGAGATGCTGGGAAACTGGTCGTTTGGCGATTACTTTAAAAAAGAAGCGATCGACTGGGCATGGGAGTTTTTGGTAGAGCTTATGGGAATTGATGCCGATCGTTTATATGCTACCGTTTTTGAAGGAAGTGCCGGTGACAACCAGGAACGCGACAACGAAGCTGCAGGTTACTGGGAGCAATACCTGCCAAAAGACCGCATTCTGAACGGAAATAAAAAAGATAACTTCTGGGAAATGGGCGAAACCGGACCTTGCGGGCCTTGTTCGGAAGTACACGTTGATATTCGTTCTGCAGAGGAACGCGCAAAAGTTCCCGGACGCGATTTGGTAAATATGGATCATCCACAGGTGATCGAGATTTGGAACCTGGTATTTATTCAGTTTAACCGAAAAGCAAATGGAAATCTGGAAAGTTTGCCTGCCAAACATGTTGATACCGGAATGGGTTTCGAGCGTTTGTGTATGGTCTTGCAAGGCGTTCAGTCGAATTACGATACAGATGTTTTCCAGAATACAATTGCTGAAATTGGCAAGCTGTGTAACAAAAAATATGGTGAAGATTTAAAGGTTGATATTGCCATGCGCGTTATTGCCGACCACCTGCGTGCTGTTGCTTTTGCCATTGCCGATGGTCAGTTGCCATCGAATAACAAAGCCGGTTATGTAATTCGCCGTATTTTGCGTCGTGCTGTACGTTATGGCTACACTTTCCTCGATTTAAAAGACGCTTTTATTTATCGTTTGGTTGAGGTATTAAAAGAAACAATGGGAGATGCTTTCCCAGAGTTGGTAAGCCAGCAAACGCTGATTGAAAAGGTCATTAAAGAAGAGGAAGAGTCGTTTCTTCGCACACTTTCAACCGGAATAAAATTGCTCGACGATATTATTTCGAAAGCAAAAAAAGACGGAGCCAAAGAGATTGCCGGAAAAGATGCTTTTGTATTGTACGATACTTTTGGTTTCCCACTCGACCTAACTGAGTTGATTGCCCGCGAAAACGATTTGGGTGTTGATCAAAAAGGTTTCACGGTAGAAATGCAGGCCCAAAAAGATCGTTCGCGAAATGCTGCGGCTCAGGAAACCGACGATTGGGTAGAACTGCGCAAAATTGAAAAGACCGAATTTTTAGGCTACGATAAACTGGAAGCCGAAATTGAAATAGCACGTTACCGCAAAGTAACACAGAAGAAAAAATCGTTTTACCAATTGGTATTCGATCAAACACCGTTTTATGGCGAATCGGGTGGTCAGGTTGGCGATGCCGGATACATTGAATTTGATGGTGTAAAAACATCAATCTTCGATACGCAAAAAGAAAATAACCTTACCGTTCATTTGGTAAATGAGCTTCCCGCAAATGCAGACGAAACTTTTGTTGCTATGGTAAATGCCAAACGCCGGACAAATATTGCCAACAACCACACGGCAACGCACTTGTTGCACGCTGCATTGCGCGAGGTTTTGGGTACGCATGTTGAGCAAAAAGGATCGCTGGTAAATGCCGATCATTTGCGTTTCGATTTCTCGCATTTCCAGAAATTGACCGATGAAGAAATTGCTGAGGTTGAAAAACTGGTCAACGAAAAGATTCGCGAGAACTCAGTTCAGGAAGAAAATCGTGAGATGCCGATTGACGAAGCCAAAGCATCGGGAGCAATGATGTTGTTTGGCGAGAAATACGGCGAGGCTGTTCGTGTAATTAAATTTGGCGAATCGGTTGAGCTGTGTGGAGGAACACACGTTGCGGCAACCGGCCAGATCGGTTTGCTGAAAATTGTATCGGAAAGTGCCATTGCAGCCGGAGTACGCCGGATTGAAGCAATTACCGCCGATCGTGCCGAGAAATACATTAACGATCAATTGGCACTTATTAACAACATCAAAGAAACGCTAAAAGGTTCGAAGGATATTTTGGGTAGTGTTACAACGCTGCTTCAGCAAAATACCGAATTGAGCAAACAAATCGATGTTTTCCAACAAGAGAGTTTGAAAATGACCAAAGCCAACCTGAAGAGTAAAGTCTTAAATGAGAACGGTGTAAATATCATCGCCGATAAAATTCTTATCGATAATGCCGGGTTAGTAAAAGATTTGGCTTTCCAGTTAAAAGGCGAGATTGATGATTTGTTTTTGGTAATTGGTGCCGACATAAACGGCAAACCAAATTTAACGGTAATGATTTCAGACAATATTGTTGCCGATAAAGGATTAAATGCCGGGCAGATTGTTCGTGAAGCCGGAAAAGAAATTAAAGGTGGCGGCGGTGGCCAGCCGTTTTATGCTACAGCCGGCGGGAAAGATGTTGACGGTTTGCAGGCAGCTATTGAAAAAGCACTGTCGTTTTTGCAGTAGCTAAGTTATTGAACGCTGATAACGCGGATTCAGATGATTTTTTCAGAATAGTATATGCGGCGGGTTAACCGCTGCTTACAAAGACCTTCAAGGTATACAAAACCTTGAAGGTCTTTTTGTTTTAAAGGTGCCCCCTTTAATTCCGCTACTCAAAAAAGCACGTCCGCAGGTATTGTTTGGCTTTTCGCAGCCGATAAAAATACGTCCGCAGGTGCTGTTTGATCGTCCGCAGCCCTTGGAAGGGTGTCCGCAGGTGCTATTGGGTCGTCCGCAACCGAAGAAAATACGTCCGCATTTACAAATATCTTGTCCGCAGGTCAGCGGGCGAGAAAAATGACAGTGCGGACGATGAATTTGTATGCAAATATTTACTTTTTGTTAGCGATGGCTGTAAATTTTGGCAGAAAACAAGTCAATAAACTTGCTGCTTTGTTCTATTCCTATATCCCGTTTAAAAAAATACCAAAGGGGTTTTTGTTTTGTCTCTTTTTTTGATTTGTTCTAAATAAGGATTATTTTCAGCAACTATTTTAAGAGAAAATGGTTATACAAAAGACTTGAAATTAAATTGATAAAACAGAGATGAAGAAATTCTATTCCTTTATAACATCCATGCCGTTCGCGGCATTTATTTTTCTTGGGCTGGCTTTTTCAATGGCTGTAGCCACCTTTATCGAAAGCAGCTATGGTACCCCAACCGCACGTGCGTTGGTGTATAACACGCATTGGTTCGAGATACTTTGGGGGCTGTTTGCGCTCAACCTTATCAATAATTTGATTCGGTATCGGTTATTTACCAATCGCCGGTTTACGTTGGGGCTGTTTCACGTTTCATTTTTAGTGATGATATTGGGAGGTGCCATTACGCGCTTTATAAGTTTTGAGGGAGTGATGCACATACGCGAAGGCGAGAGTGCCGATTCTATTTTATCGACTAAAGATTATTTTTATGCCGGTTTTGAAGATCAGGAAGAAGTGTCGCATGTGCGGTTCTCGGAGGTTACACCAAAGCAGTTTTCCACAAAAATCGATGTAAACGGGAAAACCGTAAAAGTAAAGGCTGTTGGTTTTATCGAGAATGCAGAGAAAAAGGCTATTGCTTCTGATTCGGGAGAGCCGGTTATCGACTTTGTTTTTTCAGCGCCTAATACACAAGGCATGCAATCGTTTTCTTTGAAAAAAGGAGATGTATTGGATTATCCAGGTTTTACCGCCGGGTTTGAGGTTGATGAAGAAAAAGTGATTAACTTTTTTATGCAGGATGGTGCGTTGTTTATGACTTCTTTTGCGCAACTGGAAGAAACAACCATGGCCAGCCAGGAAACGATTGACTTATCTCCGGGCGATACTATTCCGGTAAAACCAATGTTTTTATACGGATTTGATAATTACCGCTTTTTGATTCGAAAGTTTCTGCCAAGTGCAACATTTACGGCAGTAAAAAGCCAGGTAGAAACAGGAGAAGATGCTGTAATCGTGCAGATTTCTGATGGTGTGCGACAGCAAAATGTACCGGTGTTTGGCCATTCCGGGCAGCGTCCGGATACGGTACGTGTACCGTTGGGTAACAGCTCCCTAAAACTGGCTTATGGTGCATTGCCAATGGAGGTTCCGTTCAGTATTTATTTAAAAGATTTTCAGTTGGAACATTATCCGGGATCAAATTCTCCGTCGTCGTTTGCTTCGGAAGTGGTACTTGTTGATCAGGAAAAGGGCATTAACGAAGATATTCGCATTTTTATGAATAACACCTTGAATCACCGGGGCTATAAGTTCTTTCAATCATCGTACGACCGCGATGAACAGGGAACAATCCTCTCGGTGAATTACGATTTTTGGGGAACCTGGATATCGTACCTCGGTTATTTCTTGCTTATTGTTGGTGTTATTATGTCGTTGGTAAATCCAAATTCATATTTCCAGTACCTGGCCAAAAAGCTAAAAGCCAGTTCGGTAAAAGTAATCGGAATCCTGGCCTTGTTGGGAAGTGTGGCTTTTTCAGCATCGGCACAAAGTGGTGTTGGAGCCGGAATCCCGTCAATTGACAAGGAAGTTGTAACAGAATTCAGTGAACTGTGGGTACAAGGTGTTGATGGTCGTATAGAGCCGGTATCAACACTTTCCGGCGAAATCGTTCGTAAAATAAGCCGTAAATCAGGCTTGTATGGTTTGTCGGCCGATGGGGTGGTGCTGAGTATGATGGCGTATCCCGAAATCTGGCAATCGATGCCCATTGTTAAAGTGGCCGACAAGTCGCTGGAGGCAGCACTCGGAGCACAAAATAAATTCATTACCGTTGAATCGCTTTTTGACGCAAACGGCAATTATAAAATTGCGGACGCAGTGCAGGCGGCTTATGCCAAGGCTCCCGGAATGCGAAACCGAATGGATAAAGAATACATTAATGTTGATGAGCGGGTAAATATCTGTTTTATGGTATTTCAGGGCTCTATTTTCCATCTTTTCCCGCGCGAACGTGTGGAAGATACCTGGTATGCTCCCGGAAGTACAGCTTCGGAATATACCGATGGCGATTCCATTTTTATACAAAGCGGATTTCAGTTGCTGTTGCAGTCGATTACCGAAAACAAAAGTGCCGATGCAGTGCAGGTTCTGCAGGCAGTTGATAATTTTCAGGTGAAATACGGAGCCGATCTCTTGCCCGGCGAAAAGAAGAAAAACGTTGAAATTCTTTTTAATAAAGTAAATCCATTTAAACGTATCTTTCCGTTTTACCTGTTATTTGGATTCTTGCTTTTGACAGTCCTTTTTATAAATATTTTCAGGCAAAAGCAGCTGCCATCATTTCTTCGGAAATCATTTTTCGGTTTCATACTGTTACTGTTTCTGGTGCACACCGTTGGATTAGCTGTGCGCTGGTATATTTCAGGACATGCGCCGTGGAGTAACGGTTACGAATCGGTAGTATATGTTGCATGGGCAACAATGTTGGCAGGTATAATTTTTGGCCGAAAATACCCGATGGTAATAGGAACAGCAGCTTTTTTATCCGGAATTGCATTGTTCGTAGCTCACTTAAGTTGGATGAATCCGGAGGTAACACCCCTGGTGCCCGTTCTTAAATCCTATTGGTTAGCTATTCACGTGGCCATTATTACGGCTAGTTACGGATTTCTGGGACTGAGCATGATCCTGGGAGTTTTGGTAATGATATTAATTGTTCTGCGACGGAACACAAATGGGATAAAAGTAAATGGCTTTATCGGGCAGTTAACAACAATCAACGAAATGTCGGCAACTGTTGGTTTGTATTTTCTTACCATCGGAACTTTTCTTGGCGGAGTTTGGGCCAACGAAAGCTGGGGCCGCTATTGGGGCTGGGATCCGAAAGAAACCTGGGCACTTATTACCGTGGTTATTTACTCGTTTATTGTACACATGCGATTGATTCCTTCGTTAAAGGGAGTTTTCAATTATAATTTTGCCTCGATAATTGGTTTTGCCTCGGTACTGATGACCTATTTTGGCGTGAACTACTACCTCTCAGGATTACACTCGTATGGAAAAGGTGTTGCCGATGGTGTAGATCCGGCAGTTCCTGCCTCGATATTGGTATTGGCCGGATTAGTAATCTGGGCTTATGTAAAAGATAATAAATATGAGAAAGAGCAAGCCGAAGATGAGGCAGTGGAGTAGTGGCTTGCTAAATGAAATTTTGGAACAATTGGCTCTGAAAGTCGATTGCTTGACTTTTAACTTTTTGTTATACAGAGTTTTAAAATTATTTGGAATGTATATAAATAGGATAAGCTGAAAAATAGCATAATCGCTTTATAAATCAACCAACAACAAAAGCCTTATATTTCGAAGTTTTTAAAATTGAGATATGGGACAGACAGTTACACGTACTTTTGATGTACTCGAACGCGCATTGAAAGAATTCCCCCGTGAAGATGCCATTGCCGGAAAAAAAGATGGAAAATGGTACACCTATTCAACCAAAGAGTATTATAAAAAATCGCATCAGCTGGCAATGGGGCTCATGGCCCT
Organism: Draconibacterium halophilum; assembly: GCF_010448835.1. NCBI lineage: Bacteria > Pseudomonadati > Bacteroidota > Bacteroidia > Marinilabiliales > Prolixibacteraceae > Draconibacterium > Draconibacterium halophilum. The sequence goes on along the minus strand of NZ_CP048409.1, from coordinate 4,537,505 downwards.
GGGTTTAAAGCCTGGCGACAAAGTGGCCACGGTTACCACCAACCGGCCGGAGTGGAATTTTGCCGATATGGGTTTGGCAATGGCGGGAATTATTCATGTTCCTATTTATCCAACGCTGGGCGACGATGAATACAAATATATTCTGAAACACGCTGAGGTAAAAATCATTCTGGCAGGCGATAAAAAGCTTTTCGAAAGTATGTGCCCGCTGGCCAATATGATTGATGGCGTAGATGCTGTTTACACTTTTGAAGAAGTAGAGGGTGCAAAAAATTATGAGCAGATTCTGGATCTGGGAGAGGAGAAAAAAGACGAATTTGCCGATGAGTTGGAGGCCGTAAAAAAAGATATTAAGCCGGAAGATCTGGCAACTATTATTTATACCTCGGGAACAACTGGTGTGCCGAAAGGAGTTATGCTAACACACAACAACCTTGTGTCAAACTTTACCGAGCATGTCAAACTTCACGACCTGGGAATAGAGCACAAAGCATTGAGTTTTCTCCCACTTTGCCACGTTTACGAGCGAAGTGTGAATTACCATTTCCAGTACAAGGGCATGGGCGTGTATTACGTGGGTAACTTAAGCCAGATTGTTTCATCCATTAAAGAAGTGAAGCCGCACATGTTTAATTCGGTGCCACGATTGCTCGAAAAGGTTTACGATGGATTTGTGGCCAAAGGAAAAGAACTATCCGGAATAAAAAAGAAATTGTATTTCTGGGCGCTGAATCTTACGCGTCATTTTGAATACAATAAGAAATTTGGCCCGTTGATGCAACTGAAAATTTCGGTGGCCGATAAACTAATCTATTCCAAATGGCGGGAAGCACTTGGCGGAAATATCACCTATATTGTTTCCGGTGGAGCCGCACTTCAACCGCGCATTGCCCGGGTTTTTGGAATGGCAAAATTGACCACGCTCGAAGGATATGGTTTAACTGAAACTTCGCCGGTTATTGCCGTAAATAACCCCACTACTATGGAAATGATGGTTGGAACAGTGGGCCCGATTCTGGAAGGTTATGACGTGAAATTTGCTTCGGATGGTGAAATTTTGTGTAAAGGACCCGGTGTAATGAAAGGCTATTACAAAGCCCCGGAGCTAACTGATGAGGTGATCGATGAAAACGGGTGGTTTCATACCGGAGATATTGGTGTTTTAGTAGACGATAAATACCTGAAGATTACCGATCGGAAAAAAGAAATCTTCAAGCTGTCGGGAGGAAAGTATATTGCTCCGCAGATGATTGAGAACAAGTTGAAAACATCTGATTTGATTGAGCAGGTGATGGTAATTGGTGCAAACGAGAAATTTGCCAGTGCCATTATCTCTCCTTGTTTTCCAATTCTTCACGACTGGGCGGGAGATCATAAATTACATTACGAAAATAACGAAGAACTGATACAACTTCCTGAAGTCATTCAAAAAATGCAAAAAGAAGTGATGAAGGTGAATAAAACTCTGGGATCGCACGAGCAAATCAGCCGCATTCGTCTGGTGTGCGAAGAATGGACTCCAACATCGGGAGAACTGTCGCCAACCCTTAAACTTCGACGAAATGCAGTGGCAGTAAAATACCAGCACTTAATTGATGATATATATGCCGTAGGGGCGAAGAAGTAGTAGCATTAAGAAACAGGTGCGAAAGCACAAGCTGAACCAAGCTTAAAAGGTTGCAAGTTTTTTCTTGCAGCCTTTTTTATTGCCTGATTTCCGGATATGTTGTTTAAAACAAAGCCCTGTCCCATGGAATGGCTGCCAGGACGAGTACCAAAGCAAGTCCATAAAAAATTGCCGCTGCCCGGTATTTTTTTAACGGAGCCGCATCTTTTTTCGATTTTGCCCTGCCAATGTGCACCAATACGAGCGCAATAATCATCAACAAGATATGTTCGACAGCGTAAAACCTGAGGTTGCTGTTTTTCATTGCTGCACCAAAATCGTTAAATGCAGCTTTGGTAATCGGGCTAACAAAGGCATAAAGTATAATACCCAGCAAAAACTGAATATCCATCAACATTACCAGTACCAACCCGGTAAGGTTATCGGCTCTGCCCCATTTTCGTCTGCCAGTCCAGCCAATTACTGCCAGAATAACTGCAAATACAAGTGCGATTAAAACCAACCAGCGAAATCCATTGTGTGCGTGTAATAATCCTGTGTACATAATTTATTATTTTGAATGTGTAACACATAATATTGGTTTTGGTTGAGTTTTTCTGAAAAAATCGACAACTGCCAGGCCTCGTATTTGCTTTTTTTCGTAACGCGTTATTTTCGTAACTTTTATGTATGTTTATTGGAAATAATAAGAACCAAAACTATTTATATGATTACCAGGCTTTTTCTCAGTTTCTTTGTTTTTTCATTTCTATTGTGTAGCTGTTCTGCTAAGCAAAATGGTGAGTTAGAAAAAATGAAAATCCTAATCGATACGGATGCCAATAATGAGTTAGATGACCAGCATGCTTTGGCTTATGCTTTTCTGAATATGGATGTTTTTGATGTTGTAGGTGTCACGGTTAATAATACCCGAAACGGATACGGATTACAAGGCCAGTATGATGAGGCAGAACGTATTATTCACCTTTTCGATCTTGAAAACGAAGTGCCATTGCTTATGGGAGCCGATAAAAATTATGCCGAAATTGCTCCAACTATTTCTGATAAAAACTTTGACGGAAAACCTGCCGTGGATTTTATTATACAGGAAGCAATGAAAGTTAAGGATGAAAAACTGGTGCTGGTACCGGTTGGCAAATTGACCAATATTGCACTGGCAATTTTAAAAGAGCCTCGTATTGTTGATAAGGTTCGGGTTATTTGGCTGGGCGGAAATTATCCCAATCACGGAGAATATAACCTTGATAACGATACCACTGCTGTAAATCCGGTAATTGAATCGGGAGTTGAATTTGAAATGGTTACGGTGCGTTATGGTAAGCCCAGTGGAACCGCCGCAGTGGCTGTGACTCGCGAGGAAATTGAATCGAATATGAAAGGGAAAGGACCGGTTTCACATCATACAATTACCGGACGGCATGGAGGTGAGTTTAATCGGTTTGGCGGTTATTCGGCCAATCTTTTCAACGAAGCTGAAATGTATGGGAATCCACCAACGCGCTCGTTGTTTGACATGGTTGTGCTTGCCGTTTTGAAAAACGAAGCCTGGGGAGAAAAAGTTGAAATACCTGCCCCAAAGCTTGTTGGAAATAGCTGGATTGATAAACCGGAGAATAAGCACAAAATAGTTTATTGGCAAAACTTTAATCGAGATGCAATTGTAAACGACTTGTTCGAATTGATGCAAAAGTCTACACCAAAACAATAACTAGCCACGCAACATCCGGATGCAGGAAATAAAAAAGCAACTCGAAATATTACTTGTAAACTATTTCAGAGATCAGTATCCTGATTTTCCGAAAGGGAAAGTTGTTGCTTCCGAATCGCCTGATTTTGTGATTAAAATGAAAAACAAACACAAATTGGGAATTGAACTTACACGGCTCAACCCGGCCAGTGCTTTAACCAAAACGATTCAAGAACTCACTTCAATTATATTCAGAGAAGAGTTGGTGAAAAGTATGCAGGAGCTCTTTGCTGCGGGATCAGAAAAAAAGCTTTTTGTAAAATTTCTGTTTTCTGATAAGCAAATAATTGGGCCGGAACGAGAGCTGGCTGTGCGTTCAAAAACAGTGGCTATAATTAGAGCTGCTATTGAAGGAATGAAGGAGGAAAGTTTTTTTTGTAAAACACTACTGAATAATGAATTGCCCCTTGGTTTGGAAGAGGTGATGATCGCTCATCATCCGGAATTAAAAACATCGGTTTGGGAGCGCTCGAATAACCTCGGAATTTCGAATAATGTGGTTGACGATATTCGTCTGGCCATCGAAAAAAAGGATGAGAAATTGCGGCTTTATCAAAAACAGCAACTCAATCAGTACTGGCTTTTAATAACCACAGACTGTTTGCGGGCCGATAAAAATATTAATCTGTTGAATAAAATTATAAACGAAGTATTTCATTCGCGTTTTCAGCAGGTATTTTTGTTTGATCTGATGCGAGCCCGCGTCATTCCCTTAGTGTAGAATTAAAAAAGATGAAGTTTTCTCAAAAGTTTAAGTGCTCTAAATGTACGTCAACCTTAACTTGGGTCACTGCAATTACCATATGTTTTGAAGATGCTGAAACAAGTACAGAATGACGAATCAAGTTTCTTTTGAGAAAACTCCATCAAATACGTTAGTTTACAATAGCGGCAATGGCAGCGCCAAGTAAGCTTGAGTTCTCCACTTCTACTATTTCATAAAAACGTTGGTTGTCTCCCGAAAGAAAATCCTGCAGGTATTCCTCAAACATACGCCGGAAATTATGAAGCTTATAGAATGTTGTTCCTTCAATGGTCATTAAAATCGGCTTCTCGTGGGTTTTGCCTTTCCCTGTTTGCAAAATAACGGCAGCCAAATTTGCAGCAACCAATTTGGCTGCGCGCTCTATAAGTCCGTCAATAATCCCGGCAGCAAGCATTTTATCCGAATCGTTGGTAAAAACTCCGGGCAATACTTTCCGGGCACTGGCAATGCCGTGCACATAATTATTCACCTCTTCCGAAGTTAATTCCTTTAGATTGTCAAAAACTTCAGGATTTGAAAAAACACCTTCGGCAGCTGCCGTTTTTAAAGCCGTTGTACACAAACCGCCAAAGTAACCACCCGAGAACATTTTTTCAAACGCATAACGTCCCGGATTATCGGTAGTATTGTCAAAAGCAATATCAATATCAGTGCGTGGAGCCAGGCTAAAGGCACCCGATTCGATATTTATAATTTGGCTTCCTTCCATATTTAGCCCATCGGTTTTGGTGATGTTTTTATTGGCTTCAATGTAGCTGGTGTTGGTGCCGGTACCGAGGATGAATCCGATATACGAGTCGTAAGCTTTAACCGCTCTTGCGGCTTTGCCTGCCAGTAAAGTTGAAACTGTATCATTCATCAAAACCAGCTGTTTGTCGGGTGTTTGCATGGCTTTTAAAAGTCCCTCGCCAATCATCTCGCCAACAACATCAGGCGCTTTTACTTCTTTGCTCCACTCAATCAATTTTCCATCTTTATTTGGAAATATTTCGGCAGCATACGAAAAACAAAACCCCAGTTTATCTGATGTGTTTTTGTAATCGGCCAGATACGAGGCAAATGTATCGAAGAACTCAGTTTTGGTCAGTTCTTTTTCCACGCCTGGCATTTTGGCCTTTTTTATGTTTTCGGTTACCAGTTTCAGGTTGTCATCAAAATAAACTTTAGCAGCTCTGAAATTGGTTCCTCCGGCGTCGATGGCAACAACAGGCTCGTTGGCTTTTACTTCTCCGTCGGCTTCAATATAAGTTGGAAGCATAAGAAGTGAGCTTTCCTTGGCGGCCAGCCCTTTTGCCATTTCATCCAAAAAGGCATTAACCACTTCTTTCATATTCACGTCTTTAGCCGTCATCTTGTGGCTTCTTAAAAATTCAGTTGTTTTGGTCATACTTGTAAGTTAAAATTGTTTTTCGGTTATTATAAATTAGAGTGCATTCTCAATTTTAAATACCCAGGCATAAGTGTTTGTCAGGTTGCCCGGAGTTAGATTCGGAGCTGTGATTGTAATTGTTTTTCGTGATTTTTTATATTTTACATCATCTTCGTACCCCAACAAACTAACCTCTGCTTTTCTTTTTACACCTTTTATTTTTAAATCAGAAGTGGGATATTGAGTACAATGAACGTATAAGTCTTTTCCTTTTTTCGTGAAATACACATTGGCAATATCGTTTTTATCTGCGTCTTCCCATTTTCTGGTTTCGTAAATCGCTTCACCGTTTGTCTCAAGCCATGTGCCAATATCAAGTAAACGTTGTTGCTGAATTACAGGTATGCGACCATCGGCAGTTGGGCCAACATCAAGTAGGAGATTACCTCCGCCTGCAACTTTTTCAATTAACAGATGAATCAGTGCTTCAGAACTCATGTAGTTCTCAACTGTTTCCATTTGATTATAGCCGAAAGAAGTACCAATTCCCCGGCATTCTTCCCACGCTTTATCAATTGTTTCTTTTTTGCCGTCGTGTACTAAATCGTACTCCGTAGTATAAAATCCACCGTGTTTACTGCGCGTTTCTTCTCCCCAACGGTCGTTTACACAAATCTGATTTTTTACCGGCGATTCGTTGTAAAGCCAGGCCAAAAACTCGGTGCTTTTCCAGTCTTCACTTGGATGATCCCACTCGCCATCGGTCCATAAAATATCGGGTTCGTAACTGGTAACCAGATCTTTCATTTGCGGTACCATGTGGTCGTCGACATATTTTTGCAGATTGTTATGGTAAAGCGGATTGTACCATTCATAAAGCGAATAGTAAAATCCCATGTGTAAGCCCGCGTCTTTAACCGCAGTGCTTAAATCGCCACAAATATCGCGGTGCGGGCCAATATCAACACTGTTCCAGTTCCAGCTTTGTGGGCTGGGCCACAGTGTAAATCCCTCGTGATGTTTTGAGGTAAGCACCACATATTTTGCTCCGGCGCGTTTAAACAAATCAGCCCATTGCTCCGGATCCCAGTGTTGCGCTTTAAATCGGGGAGCAAAGTCCTGATACCGGAAATCTTCTCCATACATTTCATTGTGGTAATCGCGGAATAATTTACCTGCTTTGCTGTCGTCGTTTATTCTGTATCCATACCACTCGGCGTATTTGGCGTAAACACCAATATCGGCATTTGCCGGTGCCCATGCCGGAACAGAGTACACTCCCCAGTGAATGAAGATTCCAAATTTAACATCTTCAAACCAGGCGGGGATTGGTCGGCTATCAATTGATTCCCAGTTTGCTTGGTATTTCTGTGCGTGAGAAATATTTATTAGAAGAACTAAGAAAAACGGCAAGAGAAGTCGTTTCATTTTGTTGGTTTTAGTTAATGATTTAAGTTATACAGAAAACGTTTCTGATACCATAAACTTACAATTATTTTTATTTTAGTTTTATAAAAAAATATACATACATGAAATTTCTTCTGATTCCCGCTTTTATTTTGCTTTTATTTTCTTGCACGCTAACTCCTAAAAAACAAGTCGCTGTTGTTTTTTCAGAACTTAACACTAATACTGAAGCCAGTTTTCGTGGCTTGCATGTAGTTGATGAAAACACTGTTTGGGCCAGTGGTTCGGGAGGAACTGTGTTCGTATCGAATGATAGCGGAAATAGTTGGAAAGATGTTTCGATACAGGGAACTGAAGGAAATGATTTTCGAAGTATTCATGCCTGGGACGACAAAAAGGCGATCGTTTTTGGTGTTGCCGGGCCTGAATTTGCGTATAAAACTATTGATGGCGGAAATACATGGAACGTGGTTTATAGTGACACCACAAGCGGATTGTTTTTTAACTCGCTTAAGTTTGCCGATGAAAAAAATGGATTGGCAGTTAGCGACCCGGTTAACGGGAAGTTTTTTGTGTTACGCACTGAAGATGCCGGAAACACGTGGACTGTTGTGGAAAATCTTCCTTCGGTAATAGACGGAGAAGCAAATTTTGCAGCATAAAATACCTGTATTGAATTTTTGCCAACGGGAAAAGCATGGATCGCCAGTGGTGGAAAAGCTGCACGAGTGTTTTATTCTGCTGATTTTGGACGTTCGTGGCAAGTAACAAAAACGCCAATGGTTCGCGGACTTGCATCATCAGGTATTTTTTCTGTGACATTTAAAAATAATAATGAAGGAATTATTGTTGGTGGCATTTACGATCAGCCGGAATTGAATACAAATATTGCATCGTACACAGTTGATGGGGGAGTAACCTGGTTGCCGGCTGCAACTATGCCAAAAGAATACCGGTCGTGTGTGCAGCAGGTAAAATCGGGCGAGAATGCATTTGCGTTTGCAATAGGAAAAACCGGTTGCGATATTTCAACAGATGGGGGAATTAACTGGAACTTTATTTCCGATGAAGGTTATTATACATTTAGAACGATTCCCGGGAAATTGGCCGGTTTTGCTGCGGGAAGCGAAGGTCGAATTTCAAAAGTAGAATTTCAGTAAAAAAAAACGAGCTGCAATTTTGCAACCCGTTTTCAATATTTTAATTATTCAATTTCGGTTATTCTTCCCACGGAACAAGTGCTGATTTGTAATAATCGATGCCCAAAGCCTCAAAACGCTTTCCATGTTTTGCCAGTCGTGTTTTGTATTCGTCCCAGTTTCTTTCGCTTGGTGCAGTCCAGCCAATTTCGGCATATCCCGGCAAACGAGGGAAAACCATAAATTCTACTTCGTCGATATTGGTAACAGTTTCCGACCAAAGCGGAGCTTCAATTCCCAAAATATTGTCTTTGCTAATACCTTCTACCAATGTTGCCGGATCCCAGTTGTAACCATGATCCACTTCAATATAACCGGCCCAGTGCAAGCCCAGGTGAGTTGTTGAGTCGTACTGCATGTCGAGGTAAGCACGTGCTGCAGGCGACATTAATACTTGTGCACCTTTTTCTACGCCCATAGTTGTGTTCTCTACATCGGCCCAGAATTGTACCGTAACATCGTCAATCAATTTGGCATTGGCAATTTCGTCCCATCCAATAATTTTTTTGCCGTGTTTGGCAACAATGTCCTGAACTTTATTAACAAAATACACGTAATCGTCGTGAGCTGTAACATGCGATTCGTCGCCGCCAATATGAATATACGGGCCAGGGGTTAGTGCTGCCAATTCACGAATTACATCATCAATAAACTGGTAGGTAACTTCTTTATCGGTACAAAACGTGCTGAATCCAACTTCAGTTCCGGTGTACAGTTCGCGTGCTTTTCCATCGCAATTTAATTCGGCGTAAGATGCCAGTGCTGCGTTGGTGTGCCCCGGCATATCAATTTCGGGTACAATCATAATCTGCCGATCGGCTGCGTACTCAACCAATTCCTTGTATTGTTCCTGTGTGTAAAAACCACCTTTGCCGCCACCTACTTCGGTTTGGCCACCAATTTCGGTAAGTTTTGGCCACGACTTTATTTCAATTCTCCAGCCCTGGTCATCTGTTAAATGCAGGTGAAGTACATTCATTTTATACATGGCCAAAAAATCGATGTATTGTTTTACTTCTTCAACATTGAAAAAATGGCGTGCAACATCGAGCATGGCACCACGATAGGTATATTCCGGAGAATCAGTTATTGTTCCCGTTGGTATATATAATGTTTGAGTATTATCGGCTTCAACGGGCAATGTTTGCAAAAGTGTTTGAGCAGCAAAGAAACATCCGGCAGCGTCGGCTCCCTTTATCGAAACCAGGTTTTTGCTAATTTTTAACTCATAACCTTGATCGTTTAATTGCTCTTTGTCAGCAAGAGAAATATAAACTCCTTTAGAAGGGGGACTGCTGGTTGTTTTTGTTTCTACAGAACTTCCGGTAAGCTGTTCGATTCTTTCTGCCAATATTTCAGCAGTACCGAGCAAACCCTCAGCTCCTTCTTGTACATAAATCAAACTTGCGTTTGTAAGCTTATAACCGTCGCCGGTAGCTGTTACTGTCGTTGGCTTTGGAATAAAAGCCGTTTTTGTAAGGTCGGTTTCAACTTTCTCTGAGCAGGACTGAAACATAGACACGAGGATTACTAAAATTGACAATACTGATATCTTTCTCATTTAGTTAGTTTTTAAAAAATTTAAATAGATGATAAAAATATGGAAAAAATTTATTATATACATCAACTATTTATGTTTTTACCGCATTAAAATATTTAAAGTCGGCATAAAAGCTTTTACATGGAAATTTTCCGGAATCATCGTTTCTTATTGACTTAATGGCTCGGGGTGGATGGTGGTGAAAAAGCCAAATTCCTTTTTAATGGTTTTTTCAATTTTGGTGCAAATTTCGTGTGTTTCGAAGAGCGACATTTCAGGGGGAAGTTTTATATGGCAGCTCATTTCGGTGTGATTGCCGTAAAAATGTAAATGAATATGGTGCAGGTTTACCGGATATTTACAGTTCCTACTCACAGCTTTATGAATCTCATTCAATAATTCGTCAGAAGGGCTTTCACCCAACAGCGACCTGATTTCTTTCGACAAGATCTCAAAACTGGCGTAAGCAATCATACCGGCAACAATAAGCCCCAAAGCAGCATCCATCCACCAGAAATATTTCCCAAATAATAAGCCGATTAGAATAAGAACGGAGGAAAGTGCATCGGTGCGGTGGTGCCAGCCATCAGCTTTTAATATGGATGAGTTTGTTTGTCGAAATCCGAAAAAGGCATATTGGGCCAGCAATTCTTTTACAACAATCGATATAATGGTAGCCACCCAGGCAATCGTTCCAAAAACGGTTTGCTCGCGAGTACCAAACTTATCAACTGATCTTAATACAAAATCAAAAGCAACAATGGCAAGTAAAACACCTATAATAACAGCAGCAATGTGTTCCGCACGTCCATGTCCAAACGGATGATCGTCGTCGGCAGGTTTGCTCGATATTTTTCCGCCTATCAAAACAATCACAGATGAAACAGAATCGGTGAGTGTATGCCATGCATCAGCAATTAATGCCACCGAACCCGTTACCATTCCTGCCCAATATTTCAGACCAAAAAGTATTGTGTTGGCAATAATCGAAATCCAACCTTCTCTGAATATGTATTTATTGTTTTGCATCCGGTTTCGAATTTGAATTAAAGTTAGAAAAAACAGAGAATAAGCCGAAAGGTTTAATTATTCATTCATAAAAATTATTCATCGAAATAGAGGTGATTTTTTCTATTTAATAGTGTGAGCCATTTGATACTTTAAGGTAAAAGAGACTTGATGTAATAGAATGAAGACTTTACTGTGGTTTTAATAGCATATTGAAAGGATATTAAACAATCTTAAGAAAAAGGTGTTGAATTGTTAAAAATTGAATAAATTGCGAAACTATTGGGTTAAAAAGAAACAATAATTAACACTTAATTTTTTAGAATTGCGATGTGTCTTAGTTTGTTCAGTTATACCTAAACCTGTTCGAACGAAAGATGCTGATTTGATTAAGTATTCAATTTTACGAAGGCATTTTGCCTAAAGCAATTGGATGCCAGTGAATTAAAATTACAAATTAATTTATTTTCTATGAAAAAACTTGCATTGCTTATTTTTTGTGCTCTATTAGTAGGAGTGCAATTTGCGAATGCACAGACAAAAAGAATTACAGGGACGATTACAAGTGCCGAAGACGGTATGTCGATCCCAGGAGTGTCTGTGATGGTAAAAGGAACAACGGTTGGAACAATTACCAATCTTGACGGTGTTTATGAAATTCAGGCTCCCGAAGACGCAGAAGTATTGATCTTCTCTTTTGTGGGAATGAAGACTATTGAAGCACCGATTAATGGTTCTGTAGTTAACGCGGTATTGGAACCCGATGTACTTGGCCTCGACGAGGTAATGGTGGTTGCCTTTGGTACCGCCAAAAAGGAGTCATTAACCGGATCTGCCGCTGTTGTTGGTCAAAAAGAAATTGAATCACGTTCTGTTTCTTCTGTAGCACAGGTTCTTACTGGTTCAACCACCGGTATTCAAACAACTGCCGGTTCCGGACAACCGGGTAGTTCGCCTGCAATACGTATTCGTGGTGTTGGAACCTTGAATACGTCTGCTTCTCCTCTTATTATTTTAGATGGTATTCAGTACGAAGGAAACATTTCCAGTTTGAATCCTGGCGATATTTCATCAATGACTGTACTTAAAGATGCTGCTTCTACAGCACTTTACGGATCACGTGCTGCAAACGGTGTTATTATTATTACCACCAAAACAGGTTCAAAAGGAGCTGAAAGTTTGAGAGTTTCACTAAAGGCTCAAGCGGGTGTAATCGGTCAGGCACTGCCAGATTACGAAGCTGTTAACGCACAGAATTACTACGAACTTCAGTCGGAGGCATTTGCACAGGCACGATACTGGTCGGGTAACAACGACAATATTGGTGATGCCAGAGCTTACGCCTACGAAAATATTTATTCACAGTTACGGTACAATCCTTTTGTTGGAGTTGCTAACGACCAAATTGTTGGATCGGATGGTAAAATTAACCCCAATGCTGTAGTTGGTTTCCCTGATCTTGATTGGTACGATGCTGCTAAGCAAACAGGTTACCGCCAAAACTATGATTTAAGCCTGGCAGGTGGTAGCGAAAAAACAAGCTATTATTACTCTTTGGGTTATTTAGATGAAAGAGGTTATGTTATAAAATCAGATTACGAACGTTTTAATACCCGTTTTAACATCGATTTTGATGTAAGAGATTGGTTTCAAATGGGATCAAATATTTATGGTACTTTAATTACCAGCAATATTGGTTCTTTGGAATCGGCAACATATGCTAACCCTTTCCGAAATGCACGAATGACAGCTCCTATTTATCCAATTTTTCTGGTTGATCAGGAAACCGGAGACTATATTCTGGACGGAGCCGGCGAAAAACAATACGATGATGGTGGTCTTCATTCACGGCCAATCAACGCCGGTAGGAACGCCATTGCCGAATTAAACTGGAATAACGATGACTACAAACGAAACAATGTAGGTAACCGGTCTTACGCCAAATTTACTTTGATGGAGGGACTTTCGGCAACTATTAATGCAGGTGTTGATATTCAAAACTACCATTATAAAGGTTTTGAAAATGCCGAAATTGGCGACGGTGCGCCAACCGGAAGGATGGACGAAAGCCGCTATAGAAGAACAACTGTTAACTTCAACCAGCTTGTTAATTATGAAAAAACAATTAACGAGCTGCATAATTTAAGTGTAATGGTTGGTCACGAATCGTATAAGCGCGAATACACTTACCAACGTGGTTTTAAAAACCAGTTTATTGTAGATGGTATTTACGAGTTGAACAATTTTGTTAATACGTCTACCAACACCAGTTATACTACCAATAAAACCACCGAAGGTTATTTTGCACGACTGAAATATAACTACGACAACAAGTACTATATTGAAGGTTCTTATCGTAGAGATGGTTCTTCTGCATTCCACAAGGATGTTCGTTGGGGTAACTTCTACTCCGTTGGTGGTAGCTGGAGAATTGACCAGGAAGAATTTATTAGCAGTGTAAATTGGGTAAACAACCTGAAATTAAGAGCTTCTTACGGTGAGGTTGGTAACGACAATATTGGTTCTTATGGTTACCAGGCACTTTACGAAACTTATCCTAATGCCGAAACTCCTGGTATTCGTTGGAGTACTGTAGGTAATACTGCTTTAGCCTGGGAGGTAAACAAAACTTTTGATATTGCAGTTGATTTTGCATTGTTCGATAAAATAAGCGGTACTTTAGAATGGTATAACAGAAAATCAGATGATCTTTTATACGAAATGCCTTTGCCGCCAACAATGGGCTTGTTGGATCAGCCACGAAATATTGCATCACTGGTTAACCGGGGGGTTGAAATTCACCTTCAGGGAGAAATTGTAAGAACCAGCGATTTTACCTGGAATATGAGTTTAATGGGATCGACTATCGATAACGAAATTACTTCTATTCCCGACCCATTTGTTAATGGAACAAAAAGATGGTCTGAAGGACATTCAATATACGATTTCTGGTTACGTAAATTCTACGATGTAAATCCTGAGAACGGAGCAACAAGGTTCCATGTTTGGGAAGATGTAACCAACGAAGCCGGTGAAGTAATTGGCGCTGAATTGGGATACGATGATAACGGCGAACCAGTTCTGACTGAAGATATGAATGATGCAGGTTACGGATATGTTGGAGCTTCAGCATTCCCAACTTTGCAAGGTTCAATCGGAAATAATTTCACTTTTAAAGGTTTTACATTAACCACACTTTTAACATATTCGTTAGGTGGCGAAATGTACGATGGTATTTACCGGGGAATGCTTGAATCAACAGTTGGCGAATCGTATCACCCTGACGTGATGAATTCATGGATGGAACCGGGCGATGTTGCAGCATTCCCGAGATTGCAATATGCCAATTCTGATTTATATGCAGCATCCGACTTCTTCCTTATTTCTTCAGATTATTTGAATATCAGAAACATTACTTTAAGCTACGATTTTTCGAATCAACTTATCAAAAATTGGGGCTTGGGACAGTTGAGTGTATTCGTAACCGGAGAGAACCTGTACATGTTTACTGCCAGAAAAGGACTAAACCCAACGTTTAACTTTTCAGGAACACAAGATGGCATGGCTTATAATCCTAGCAGATCTTTCATCTTAGGCTTTAACGTGCAATTTTAATCATTAGAAAAAGTATACTAAAATGAAGACAAAATATAAAATATTAACATTCTCGCTAATCTTTGCTTTTGCACTAGGCCTTAGCTCATGTAGCGAAGATTTTCTACAGACCGTTCCAACCGATTCGGTTTCAACTGAAATTGCTCTTGGAACAACCGATAACATGATGCTGGCTTTAAACGGAGTTCACCGTGCAATGTATGCGCAAAACGGAAGGATTAGTAATTATGCCGGAGAGCAGTTTATGATACCTACAGCAGAATATGGTGCAAGCGACGCTTTGCATTCAACAACCGGTAATGGTTGGCACAGAGCTCGTCTGCAATGGAACATGCATACCAACGCAACACGAACCGATGTTTCTTTTGTTTGGTACCATTATTACAATGTTATAGGCTCGGTTAATAATATTATCAATGCAGCAGAGGAATTACAACCTTCTGACGAGTTGGATAATGTTTTAGGACAAGCTTACACTTACAGGGCCTGGGCTCATTTTAACCTGGTTCGCTATTTCGGAAAAGCTTATATGATTGGAAATCCATCATCTGATTTGGGTGTACCAATTATGCTCGCTACCGAACCTCCTTACGAAGGATTGGAACGTAATACCGTTCAGCAAGTATACGATCAGATTATTACCGACCTTACAACTGCTTTTAGCCATTTTGAAGGTGCAACATCACGTAATGATTTATCTCATTTGAATATTGATGTAGCACGAGGTATTGCCGCAAGAGTTTATTTAACTATCGGCGACTGGCCTAATGCTGCTTCTTATGCAAATGCCGCCCGCCAGGATTATCCGTTAATGAGTGAATCAGAATACAAATCAGGATTTAACTCAATAAGCAATCCGGAGTGGATGTGGGGTTCTAAAATGATTCAGGATCAAACTTCTTACTACTATTCTTATTTCTATTATTGTTCAAATAACTTTAATGGATCGCAGAACAGAAGTAATCCAAAATTCATGAACCATAACTTGTACAACCAGATGTCGGAGACTGATTATCGGAGAGACCTTATTCTGGCCGATTGTCCAAGTACATTTGATGATTGGGATAGTGGTGAAAATGCAGGACGTTATGCAAGTGAAGAGGAATACGATGAAGCTGTTGCTGAGTATCGTGACATTGTAGATAACTCGAGCAGACATAACATGGTGCCTTATCTGCATATTAAATTGCAACAGGCTGATGGTCCTACTATTAGCCCAATGGACGTACTTCATATGCGTGCTGCCGAAATGTATTTAATTGAGGCCGAAGCGCTGGCTCACGACAATAGTAGTGCTGCGGCAGATGTATTGTTCGAGTTGGTATCGGCAAGAGATGCAGATTACGAAAAATCAACCAATACAGGTCAGGCGCTTATTGATGAAATTCTGCTGCAAAGAAGATTTGAGTTATTCCTTGAAGGACATCGTTGGTTCGATATGTTGAGAAACGATGAGGAGCTTGACCTTACAGGATCAGGTGCGAACCCTGACCTTTATTTAGACGGTTATAAGCAGGACAGACCAAGTGTAAATGACGATTGGATGTTCCGTATTCCTCAAAGGGAGTTGGATGCCAATCCGAACATGGCTCAAAACGACTAATGTTAGAATAAGCGTATAGTTTTTGTTATAAAAACTGAAAAAATATAGGAAACGGAGGAGTTTAGGCTCTTCCGTTTTTTTGTTTTTAGGAGTTTAATAAGTTGAATGGAATTTGAAACGTTTAGTGATTCGACAATAACTTCTGCACATCGGGTTTATAATTTCTACCAACAGGAAGTTTCTTTTGCCCAATTTCTACAAAGCCCGCACCAATCGATTCTATTTTTTCGATAGAAATAATGTAACCACGGTGAATTTGAATAAATCGTTTAGCCGGGAGTGTATTCTGAAGATGACTGATACGCTCTTTGGTTACAATTTTCTGATCGCAGGTGTAGGCAATCACGTAATCGCCAAGGCTCTCGAAATACAGGATGTCGGTCAGATTTACTTTGTGATGTTTTTTGTCGGCCTTCAGAAAGATAAAATCGCGGCTTGAACTATCTTTTTCGGGAGATGTTGCTGAATTGGTTGTAGGTGCTTGTAATTCCAGAAAATGGTTAATGGCTTTGGTGAAGCGCTCGAACGATATGGGTTTTAACAGGTAGTCTACCACGTTCAATTCGAAGGCGTCGATGGCATAATCGCGGTAGGCGGTAGTAAAAATAACTTTGGGTGCACGCGTCAAAGAGCGGATGAAATCGACACCCGTTATTTGTGGCATCTGTATATCGCAAAATAACAAATCGATAGCTTCCTTTTGCAGAATGGGCATAGCTTCCAATGCATTGCTGCACTCGGCAACAACCTCAAAATCGGTGAAAACCGAGAGGTGTTTCCGAATAACCCGAATGGCAATAGGCTCGTCGTCTATGATGATGCAGCGGTACATTATTAAGCTAATTCTAATGATAAAGTTACTGAAAAAGTAGCTTCTTTGTTGTCGATCTCCAGCTTGTGTTTTTTTGGGTAGAGCAATTCCAGCCTTTTTTTTACATTATTCAGCCCAATTCCTTTTGATGAATTGGCGATAGCTTGCATTGCCGGATTTTTTGAGTTTTCGATTTTGAATTCCAAGGTCGTATGCCGGGTTTTTAAACTTGTTGAAATCTGCGCCGATCCTGGATTTTGACTAACCCCGTGTTTAAATGCATTTTCAACAAAAGGTAAAAGGAGTAAGGGCGCAATTTGCAGGTTATTGGTATCTTCCGGGAAATCAACTTTAATGCTCAATTTCTCCGAGTACCTTAGTTTCTCTATGGCAATGTAGTTTTGCAGATTCGTAATCTCATCAAACAGCAATACCCGTTTTTCATTGCAGCGGTACAGAATATAATCAAGAATATCGGAAAGACGAAGCACCAATCCCGGGGCTTCGTCCGATTTTTCCATTGTTAACCCGTAAAGATTGTTCAAGGTGTTGAACAGAAAGTGAGGATGGATCTGGGCTTTTAGCAATTTTAGTTCGGCATCTTTTAACTTTAATTCGGTATTGAGTTTTTTACGTTCCAGCTCATTCTTTTCCTGTTGCATGAAGAAGGCTCGTTTTATCTGTTTTACGGCAATGGCAAAAAACACGATAAAATTCAATGAAACTACCTGGAGTTCGGGATGTAAAACAGCAGGTTCCAGCGATGCTTTAGTGTTTAATATATGGATTAGCGCATAAAAAACAATCAGAAACGACAACCAGGTTGAAATGAGCAGGGTAAAAAGACTGAGGGATAGAAAAGTGACGTAACGTTTGTTGCCAAGGTATTTAGGAATTAAAAGGTAGTTGAAAACAGAGCTTGTTAACACTGCAACTGGTAATAACCCAATGGTGAAGATAATGGAGACCTCAGGGAACTCACTGTTCCAGTTAAAGATAAGGAAATAGAAAAAACCAACAATTATCCAGAAAACAATATGGTAAGCGATACGGATTGTTTTCGAACGTTGGGCTTGCCAAATAATATGTTGTAGTTGCTCTGTCATTACTCAATAAAAGTAAAAAATAAGCTTGATTTTCGTTCTATAAAAGTTCAATCGATAAAATGCACGATAGTAAAGATGAACAACCATATCTATTTCCTGACCGCATTACTCTCCAAAAGTTGATGTTAAGTGCCGCTTTTGTGTTGTTGGGCGATAAAATTCTTTGGGATATGTAAATAAGATTTAGTTTGCATTTGTAACTTTAAAATCAAATAAAATGATTGGATTGGAAAAAGGAGACACTGGATTCGGATATTTGGTTCAGGCCTACAAAATAGGCGGACCATTTATGCATTGGATAACGTTATTCGGTCTTATCGCTCTGGGTATTACTGCCTGGAAAATTTTCGAAATCGTTACCAAAAAACAAGTGAATACAAAACTTGTAGGATTAATTAAAATGTCGTCGATGCTGGCATTAGCCACAGGCTTTTTATCGCAGGTGGTTGGTATTGTTCAGGCTCTGGAAGCCATTAAGGCTGCAGCCGACGTTTCGCCACAAATGGTTATGGGAGGAGCTATTGTGAGTTTTTATGCTCCTGTTTGGGGATTGATTGTATTTATTTTCACCCTATTGCTCTATTATATTGTAAAAGAGCTAATAAAAGCAAAAAGGCCCGAAAACAATTAAACAGAATGAATAACAATGAAGGTCGGTTTGAAGAAAACCGGCCTATTTAATTTTATCCGAAACCTTACCAATAACTTTATTCAGTACCGGAATTTTATTCAGCTTGTCGAATAAACTGCTTTTGCCGTAGTGCAACGAAATGTTTCTAATGTAGGTAAACAGTCCCAAACTGTGGGCTGCAAAAAGCACCGGATCGAGCCGAATAATAGAATAGGTGAAAATCATAAGCGAACCACAGGTGCTGATAATCCAGAAGCCAAGTGGGAATAACGATTCTTTTCTATTTTCGGAATGGATCCACTGGTAGAAAAAGCGGGAGATAAAAACCACTTGTGCGGCAGTTCCCCAAATCATCCAGAAAAGCGATACATTTTTGTTGTGAAGTATATTTGCAAAGTTGCCAGAGGTAAGCAGCCAAACCCAATAAGCTGTAGGAATAAGCAGCGCCAGTACTTTTATTGCCCAGTACATTTTGGTCCACACATTTTTTAACTGTAGGTTGCGAATATAAATGCCATACACCAGCGATTGCCCCATAACAATGGCAAAATCGTGGCGAAGAATACCATAGGTTAGCATCATTATTGAAGCTGCCAGGCTAATTTGCCAGTAAATTACCGGCGATATTACTACACCTTCTTTTTCCGATTTAAACCATTGCGCAATAGTGCGGATAAAGAATAATCCCTGGGCAAAAAAACCAAGTCCTATAATTAAAATGCTTTCCATGTATTGCTATTGCGAGGAAAATTAGATAAACCTAAGGATGTGCTTTACACACTGTGTTTATTACAGTTGGTCCAACTTTTTTAATGTCTCTTGTGCCGCATTTTGGTGGGCTTCTTTTTTCGACGTTCCCATGCCTTTTCCAACTTCCTTGTTGTCAATTTTTACCACCGCCTTAAATTTTGGCTGTTTCATTTTCTCGTCAGTTTCTTCGGTGGTTTCAAACACTATCTCACGCTTGTTTTTCTGGCTCCACTCAATCAACTGGCTTTTAAAATTCGAGTCTTCCTGCTCAATTTCATTCAGATCGACAAATTGCGGAAGAATTTTTTTAGTAACGAAATATTTAGCCGCTTTATAATCTTTGTCGAGGTAAATGGCACCGATAAGCGCTTCAAGTGCATCGCCGTAAATGTGGCTTTTGTCGATGGTTTTTGTAGTATTGGAATCGATAAAAATATGCAATCCCATTTCGTGTGTTAACTGGGTGAGAATGGAACGGTTTACCAGTTTTGAACGGGTTTTAGTTAAAAAACCCTCGTCTTCCTGCGGGAAACGGTTGTATAAAAAATCGGCAATAATAGCCCCAGAATAGCATCGCCAAGGTACTCTAAACGCTCGTTGTTTACGAAGTTGCCCTGCGAATCGACCATTGATGCCGACTTATGAATAAAGGCAAGATCGTATAAACGTAAATTCTGAGGGTAAAATCCCAACAGGTTTTTTAAAAACAAATAAAACTCTTTTCGATCAGACGAAAAGAGTTTTACTCGTTGTACTATTCTTCTAACCACAGTGTCCTATAGTTTTTTGAAAACTACTGTTGCATTGTGTCCACCAAAACCAAATGTATTGCTAATAGCAACATTGATATCCCTTTTTTTGGCTTTGTTGAATGTGAAATCCAACTTTTCGTCAATTTCAGGATCTGGTGTAAAGTGGTTGATTGTAGGTGGTACAATGCCTTCTTGCATGGCAAGAACACTTGCAAGACCTTCAACAGCTCCAGCGGCACCCAAAAGGTGACCAGTCATTGATTTGGTTGCACTGATGCTTAAGTTATAAGCATCTTCACCAAACAATTTTCCAATAGCCTTAGGTTCTGCAATATCGCCAAGTGGAGTTGAAGTACCGTGAACGTTAATGTAATCAACGTCTTTAGTTGTCAACCCTGCGTCTTCCAATGCCCATTTCATAACCAAACCTGCACCTCGTCCCTCGGGATCAGGAGCAGTCATATGATAAGCATCGGCCGACATTCCACCACCTGCAAGTTCTGCATAAATTTTTGCTCCACGCGCTTTCGCATGTTCGTATTCTTCAACTATAAATGCTGCAGAACCTTCACCCATAACAAAACCATCACGGTCTTTATCAAATGGGCGCGAAGCAGTTTTTGGATCGTCATTACGTGTTGAAATAGCTCTCATTGAGTTGAATCCGGCTATACCAGCTTCGTTAACACCTGCTTCAGAACCTCCGGTGAGTATGATGTCGGCTTTTCCCAAACGAATGTTGTTTAAAGCGTCGATCAATGCGTGAGATGCTGATGCACAGGCACTAACAGTTGTGTAGTTCGGCCCTCTGAATCCATACTTTATTGAAACTAATCCACCTGCAATGTTTGCAATCATTTTAGGGATAAAAAACGGAGAAAAACGAGGACGCTCCTCTTTGTAAGCTCTAACTTCTTTGTGGAAAGTTTCTAAGCCTCCAATTCCTGCACCCCAAATAACGCCTACTCGGTCACCGTTAACTTTTTCCAGATCGAGGCCACAGTCTTCAATAGCCTGAGCCGTGCTTGCAAATGCATACTGCGTATACAGATCGTATTTGCGGATTTCCTTTTTCTCCATGTACTGGAGAGGATCAAAGTTTTTAAGCTCGCATGCAAATTTAGTAGCATGAAGCGCAGGATCGAAGTGGGTTATAGGCCCAGCTCCGCTTACTCCATTCTTTAGATTCTCCCAATACTCTTCAACGGAATTCCCTAAAGGATTAACGGTTCCAACACCGGTTATTACTACCCGTTTAAATTCCATAAATGAATTCTATGAATATAACTTCTTTTGCTAAAAATTAGAGGGCAGCTTCAATGTGAGCAACTGCTTCACCTACTGTAGAAATTTTTTCTGCCTCATCGTCTGGAATAGCAAGATCAAATTCTTTCTCAAATTCCATAATCAATTCAACTGTGTCAAGTGAATCAGCACCAAGGTCGTTAGTGAAAGATGCTTCTGTAGTTACTTCACTTTCGTCAACACCTAATTTATCAACGATTATTGCTTTTACTTTTGCTGCAACGTCAGACATAATTCTTAATTTTAATTAATACTAAATTTTGTTTTAAATAAATCGCTGCAAAGTAATACATTTACACTTTAAATCTCCAAGAAAAAAATTAAAAAAGATGTTAACGTAGCAACGCAGATAACTATTAACCACCTAAAATTGAACGAATTGTTTAAAAGTTCTAAAGTATAAAGAAACGTTAAAATGGAACAAAAGAGGATTGCAGTCTTTGCTTCAGGGTCGGGAACCAATGCTGAGAATATTTTTAAGTACTTTCTTGGTAATGAAAAAATTAAGATCGATTCCTTGTGGTCAAACAAATCTGACGCCTATGCATTGGTAAGGGCAAAAAAGCATGGGGTAGAAACCTTTGTGTTTAATCGTGCCCAGTTCTATAATACCAATGAAATTGTTGAAACATTAAGAAATCGTAAAGTGAATGTTATCGTGCTGGCAGGTTTTTTGTGGCTCATCCCTGATAATCTGATTGAAAACTTCACAATCATTAATATTCATCCGGCTTTGCTGCCTAGATACGGAGGTAAAGGAATGTACGGAATGTACGTACACAAAGCTGTGGTTGAAAACAAAGAAACGCACTCGGGGATCACTATTCATTACGTAAATCAACATTACGATGAAGGAAAAATCATTTTTCAGGCAAAATGCAAAGTGTTACCCGGTGATACTCCGGAAAAGGTAGCAGAAAAAGTACATGAGCTGGAATACGAACATTATCCCTCGGTTATTGAACAGGCCTTAGGTGGTAATAACTATGAAAATAGCTAATAAACGTCAATTAATGACCATAAATGCGATGGGTTGGTTAATTAATTTTACAAATCACAATATCCTGTTAAATAATGTTAAGTGCCATATTCTCAGCAATTCAATAAAATTATCTTTGTTGCATGAGTCGTAAAATGCTAATAACATTAATTGTGTTGATGGCGGTTGTGCTGTCGGGGTTGATATTGGTCCAGGGATCGATGATCAAATCAGCATCTGATATTAGGGAAGAGCAGTTTAACCAGTTAGTGGCTAATGCATTAGATATGGTTGCGGTGCAGTTAGATTTGGATGAACAGCGACTGGCACGCGAATATGCAAGCCGCGGAATAATACCGGGACAGAAAAATAACCCAGATGAATTTAGTAACGTTTTTCCACGAAATAGCATGGCGCAAGCAACGGTAAGTTTTCAGCTCAGCTATTCTCAGGGTAACGTTTACGGGCAGATGGAAGAAAACTATAAAGCTGATGTGGCCGACTCGTTAAAAGTTAGTGCCATTTCGCAAATGCAACGATTTCTTGAGGAAAGCCTTGAGCAAGAGCGAAGAAGGCAGCAGTGGCTTCGTGATGCTGATTGGAAAAACTACGAGATTTTATTAGAAGACAGATCTATTGAAGAACGAATTGATTCTGCACGATTGGAATTATTTCTGAAAAACGCATTAGCACAAACCGAAATCGATCTGGACTATAAGTATGCCATCAAAAATTCAACTTTGGGAAAAGACCGGATAATTTTTGGTGACAAAGAATATGAACCCGGTAATAAAATGAAAGAATATCCGCAGTTACTTTTTCAAAGCGATTACAGCGGGTCAAAACCAAATTATTTGAACATTTATTTTCCCGAGCGCAGAAAATACCTGGTAAAACAGACCGGTTTAACCATCATCCCAACATTTATATTAACCGGATTGCTGATTGCGATTTTTGCTTATGCTTTAATGGTGATTATGCGCCAGAAAAAGCTGTCGAACATTAAAAACGACTTTATTAATAACATGACGCACGAGTTGAAAACGCCAATTTCAACCATTTCGCTGGCTAGCCAAATGTTGCAAGACGGCAGTGTTACAAATACGCCTTCGATTATTGCACATGTATCAAACGTTATTAACCAGGAAAGCAAGCGTTTGGGTTTTCAGGTAGAAAAAGTATTGCAGATGGCAGTTTTTAACGAAGGACGTTTAAAATTAAAATTCAGAGAGTTTGATGTAAATAAGATGGTAAAAACAGTAACCGCTAACTTCGAGTTGAGG
Organism: Draconibacterium halophilum; assembly: GCF_010448835.1. Taxonomy (NCBI): domain Bacteria; kingdom Pseudomonadati; phylum Bacteroidota; class Bacteroidia; order Marinilabiliales; family Prolixibacteraceae; genus Draconibacterium; species Draconibacterium halophilum. The sequence goes on along the minus strand of NZ_CP048409.1, from coordinate 4,514,007 downwards.
GTTAACAATAAAAACGGAACACTTCATACCGAAATTTCAGCAGATAGGGCACATATTAAAGGAGATGAGGTGCATATTACAAATGTTATTTTTAACTTGCTTGACAATGCCATGAAATACAGCAAAGAAATACCTGAGATTTGGGTGAAGACTGAAAATCGAAAAGATCAGGTTCTTATTTCTGTTCAGGATAATGGCATTGGAATTGCTAAAGAACATCAAGATCAGATTTTTGATCGCTTTTACCGGGTGCCAACAGGAAATGTACACGATGTAAAAGGATTCGGTCTGGGATTAAGTTATGTGAAGAAGATTATCGACCTTCACAACGGAACAATAAAAGTTGAAAGTGCATTGAATAAAGGAACAACGTTTAAAATATATTTCCCACAAATAAGTAATTAAACATGGAACAAAAAACAAAATTATTACTGGCAGAAGACGACGAGAATTTAGGCTTGTTGCTAAAAGAATATTTAGTTGCAAAAGGGTACGATGCAGAACTTTACCCCGATGGTGAAGCGGCTTACAAAGGTTTTATGAAAGAGCATTTTGACATTTGTGTTTTGGATGTGATGATGCCCAAAAAAGATGGATTTACACTGGCAAAAGATATACGCATTATAAATGCCGACATTCCGATTATCTTCTTGACAGCGAAAAACATGAAAGACGATGTACTCGAAGGTTTTCAGCTGGGGGCCGACGATTATATTACGAAGCCTTTTAGTATGGAAGAACTGATTATGCGTTTGGAGGCGATTTTGCGTCGTACTTCGCAAGAAGGACAAGCCAGCGCTCAGCAGGTTTTTACGCTAGGAAAATTTACTTTCGATACCAGAAAGCAGACGCTTACTGAAGGCGAAAATACGGTAAAACTAACGACAAAAGAATCGGATCTGTTGAAGTTGCTTTGCCAGAATGCAAACAAAGTGCTGGAAAGAAATTACGCCTTAAAGTCGATTTGGATAGATGATAATTATTTTAATGCACGTAGTATGGATGTTTATATTACCAAATTACGCAAGCACTTAAAAGAAGAACCTACAGTGGAAATTATAAATGTACACGGTAAAGGTTATAAACTGATTGTTTGATAAAACGAAACGAGCATATAAAATATTCATACCCAATAGGATGATTAAAACGTATGCGAGTTACTTACTATACCGCTAAAAACAAACAAAATATTTACGTATGAAATAGCATAAAAAAAGCCTGATAATTTTATCAGGCTTTTTTTATGATTTTGATTTGCTTTAATCCAGTTTCAGTACGGCAAGGAAAGCTTTTTGAGGTACTTCAACATTACCCACTTGTTTCATTCGTTTCTTTCCTTTTTTCTGCTTCTCCAACAGTTTTCGTTTGCGCGTGATATCGCCACCATAACATTTTGCTGTTACATCTTTTCGTACAGCTTTAACAGTTTCGCGGGCAATAATTTTTGCACCTATAGCTGCCTGAATGGCGATGTCGAACTGTTGTCTCGGAATCAGCTCTTTCAGCTTTTCGCACATCCGGCGTCCAAACGTATAAGCATTATCGAAGTGAATTAATGTCGACAATGCATCAACCATTTCTCCGTTCAACAATATATCTAATCGCACAAGTTTGGCTGGTTTGTAACCACTCATGTGGTAATCAAAAGAAGCATAACCTTTTGATATACTTTTTAGTTTGTCGTAAAAGTCGAATACGATTTCACCTAAAGGAAGGTTGAAAACAAGTTCGGCGCGCTCGGCTGTCAGGTAATTCTGGCTGATCAGTTCGCCACGTTTGTCGAGACACAATGTCATTACCGGCCCGATAAATTCCGATGCCGTAATAATATTTGCCCTGATGTATGGTTCTTCTATTTCTTCAACCGTTGTAGAAGCCGGCATTCCCGAAGGATTGTAAACGGTCAAATCGCTTCCGTCGGTAAGGTGTGCCAGGTACGAAACGTTGGGTACCGTTGTAATAACGTTCATATCGAACTCGCGTTCCAATCGTTCCTGAATAATTTCCATGTGCAATAAGCCCAAGAAACCGCAGCGAAATCCAAATCCAAGCGCTGCCGAAGCTTCCGGCTCAAATGTTAAGGATGCATCGTTTAGCTGCAATTTGTCCATTGCATTGCGTAGGTCTTCGTAATCATCAGCGTCAATTGGGTAAACGCCGGCAAAAACCATCGGTTTAACTTCCTCAAAACCTTCAATGGCTTTATCGCAGGGGTTTGCCACATGGGTAATAGTGTCACCAACTTTAACCTCTTTGGCTGTTTTAATTCCCGAAATTATGTACCCAACCGCACCTGGGCCCAGTACATCGCGTGGTTGCATGCTGAGTTTTAACACACCTACTTCGTCGGCATTGTATTGTTTCCCGGTGGCCACAAATTTCACCAGGTCTTTTTTCCGAATCTCACCATTCTGAATTTTAAAATAAGCAATAATTCCACGAAACGAGTTAAAAACCGAATCAAAGATTAATGCCTGTAATGGTGCTTTCGCATCGCCTTTCGGATGTGGTATCTTATAAATAATATGATCCAGAATGTCCTGAATTCCTTCGCCTGTTTTTCCGCTGGCCCGAATAATATCTTCCCGCTTGCAACCAATCAAATCGATAATTTGATCCTCTACAACTTCGGGCATGGCGTTGGGTAGATCCATTTTATTAAGTACAGGAATAATTTCCAGGTCGTGTTCAATGGCCAGGTATAAGTTCGAGATGGTTTGTGCCTGAATTCCCTGTGTTGAATCGATAATCAACAAAGCGCCTTCGCAAGCGGCAATCGATCTCGAAACCTCGTACGAAAAATCCACGTGTCCCGGAGTATCGATCAAATTTAATTTATATGGCTCGCCCTCGTGCACGTAATCCATCTGAATAGCGTGGCTTTTTATGGTAATTCCTCGCTCCTGTTCCAGATCCATACTATCGAGTACCTGATCGTGCATTTCACGTTCGGTAACCGTATGGGTATGTTCCAAAAGGCGGTCAGCCAATGTACTCTTTCCGTGATCGATGTGTGCTATGATGCAAAAGTTTCTAATTTTCTCCATTTACTACCTCTTAACAACCATTCACTTAAATGGTTCCTTCTATTTTGCGCAAAGATATTCTAATTTTTGATATAAATTAAGGGTGTTACTGATGCTGGTGATTTAATTTGAAAGATAAATTTGGTAATAAATGAATAGACGGCAGAGTAGGCGTCAATCCATGCTCTTTTGCAGAGTCTGGCAACATTCAGGGTGTTTATATTATTCAAAATTAGCTATGGGAAAAGTGGGACAGATTTGTCTCAGGACGAATGATGCGAAGAGGTTTTTTAACTGTTGCGCAAATTGCTGTTTAATAATACTCCTCCTTCGATATCTTCAAAAGTTATTATCAAGGTTCCGTCAGAAACAGTGACGTTTCGCTACACAGGAAGCTATATTTTAAGCATGCATTTAAATCAGCGCGATTAACTCTGGTTTATCTTCCAGGAATTAACTTTTGGCATAGTATTTGTAATTTATTTGTTGTCTTGAAAACAATTAAACTGAATGCTTTTTTAAGCATTCAGAAAACAGATTAGAAACAAAATACTTCACAGCAATTTGCTGTTTTTTCATAAGTTTGGTTTAGTTAGGTTTAGTTTGAATCCCGGCAGCAGAGGCGCCGGGATTTTTCTTTCATACCTCTTTTTGCTTAAAATATTCAATTTCTCCGGATAGCGCAAGAGGTTTTACTTTGTCGATAAGGTTTTGTTTTTCTGCTTCCGATAATTTTGCAAACGAACGCGCCAGCGCTATCTTTTCACGCATGTATGTTGCGTTCTCGTTACCCGATATCAATACCGAAACCGGTAGCGACCAAACAAAGTGCATGGCTTCTTTTATGCTTACATAGTTCGGAATTACAGGGTCTTCAGATGTCCAGTTCGCTTCTTTCTTTGTTGAAAAGAATCTTCCGTCAGCCAGCGATTTCATAGCTAAAACTCCCATGTTGCGGTCCAAAGCCTTTGGCATAACGTTCTCAATAAAACTAAAATAAGATGCATCAAGCAGGTTTACCGGCATTAGTAATGCGTCGAAAATATCACTTGTTTTAGTTTGTTCGAGCATTTGTGTGTGGGCAAAAGGATTTTGATGGCCCGTAAATCCCAGGTATTTAATTTTCCCATCTTGTTTGGCTTTTAAAAGCACATCCAAAACACCATTGTTAATTCTGTTGTCTACATCTTCGGGGGTTTGTATAGCGTGAACCTGGTAAAGGTCAATCTGGTCAACTTTTAGTCTTCGCAACGAACCCTCCAGGTGTTCTTGTACTGCTTTTGCATCGCGTCCTGTTGATTTTGTCATCAGGAAAATCAGGTCGCGGTATTTTGGCGTAAGGAATTTCCCATAACGCTCTTCGCTTGTTCCGCTGGAATAACTTTCTGCTGTGTCGAAGAATCGAACACCGCCTTCAAGTGATGCTTCTATTACTTCTTGTGCATCTCGTTCGGTGGTCCATCCAATGTGGTAGCCGCCTGTGCCAAGCATGGTAACTTGCTCACCGGTTCTTCCTAGTTTTCTTTTTGGCAGCACCTCACCTAATCTGTCACCCGTTTCTTGTTCGGTTGCCATGGTCCCTGATGCCAGGCTAATTCCTGCAGTAGCTCCTGCAAGCGATTTTAAAAATGATCTCCTGTTGGTCATAGTTATTAATTTTTAGTCTTTCCTTTTTAATACTTATTATTTGAGAAAAAGTTCTCTTTTAAGCATGCGTCAAGAATAATCATGCAGATTTTGTTGATTTACACTATGACTAAAACTAATTAAGATAGCTTGTGTTCAATAGCTTGCAAAAATGATTGATCATTCGATACTTCATACACCATGGCTGACCATGATTTAGGACGGGAAGGAGCTGATGGCGGTATTCCTACGTTGGAGCAACCATCGAGATCTTGAAACTAATGCGCCAAAACAACGGGTCAAACGTGAAATTAAAAGCTGCGGGAGGTGTTCACACGCTCGATGGCTTATTGGCAGTGCGGGAAGAAGGTTGCGCATCTTGTGGAGTTACGACAACAGTTGCAATACTTGAAGATGCAAAAAAAACGATTCGGTGAATAGATAAAAAAACAGCCTTTTTTATTATTTTTTCAAGATTTTATAGGTGTTATAATCACCGTTGTTTAATTCCACTTTAAGCAGAAAAAGACCGGATGAATTACTTGGCAGATTAAATTCTGCAGTATTTTCATTTGGAAGTAATTCGGCAATTTTTGAACCGGTGCTGTTGAAAATTGAAATTCTGGCAATGGCTCTGTCTGCATTTATTGCCAATCTTCCTTTGGTTGGGTTGGGATATACCTTAATCGAAGTTGATTGTATTATTTTAGTGGATAAAACCAGGCTACCATTGTTTAGTTGGAACCGGTATGCAAACTGCTGGTAATATTGGTTGGCAATATCAGCATCGTGAACAATCAGTGTATTTTCATCGTTTCGGTCATTGGCCGAATTACTCCAGTTGTGGCTGCCGGTTATAACCTGCGGATCAGAATCAGCATTGTTGGCATCAATTAGTGCAACTTTGTGGTGCAACATGCCAGCGGCATCATCAAGAACATATTTATTGTCGGGCAGCGTGCTTCCCAGAAACGAAGGAGTATATTCATTTTCTTCCTCCATTAAAACATTAACATTAACACCACGGTTGTACGCATCGATTATTGCATTGGCTAAATCAGATCGAGTCATCAACATCGTTTCAATATCCAACCCAAAGTCGGCTGTGTTTATTGAGTTTATTAGTTGCTGATTTGTATTGTCGGATGGACTGAAATAGCAGGAAACAAGTTTGCCTCCAATCAGTAGCTGGTGTGGTGTATTCTTAATTTTATCCGCTCCGAATTTTGCATTTTCAGCATCCGGCTGCATGGTGTTGCTTCCCCACATTTCTTCAAATTCTACCTGGTAAACTTTTGCCAGCGACTGGTCTTGAATAAAGATCATATTGTTGCTGTCGTGTGTTAGCTGATCTGGCGTAAGGTTTGTCGATCCAGACCAAACCCAGGCCGCGTTGGCGTTTGCAGAATTTGCATCGAAGACGATAAATTTGTTGTGCATTATTCCACCTTCATTTAGTTCCGGTCGTTCCAACACAGGGATATTATCATTTAAATCGTAAACACTAGCATGGCTGGTAGATTCGCAAGTGATAAAACGAATTGTAACGCCGCGGTCGTAAGCGGCATTCAGTGCATCCGATATTTTTGAATTGTTGATGTTGTAAATACAAAAATCGATTGATTCATTAGCCCTGCTAATGTAGGCAGCCAGTGTGTCGGCCATAAAATCGTCAATGTTGGGGGCAACGGTTGTCTCGGCATATGTTTCATCAATTTCGGTATTGAAGTAAACTTTTATATCTCCCGAAGAATTTGAATTGCTTACAAAGGCACCGATGGCAGAAAATGCGGTATCGCCTTCGTTAACCGAAAAAGCCTGGATATAAACGATCTCCGAACTTTCCAACCCTGTAACCTTTGCCTGGTGGGTATATTCATCTGAACTAACCGCTGACTGGCCACTTGCATAAGCTGTTAAGGCTGATTCCTCCATGATTGATCCGTAGCGGATTTCAGAACTGCCATCCACATCGGTGTTCCATTCAACGGTAATCGAGCTTGTTGTGGTTTCAACAGCTTCAAGTGCTGTGGTAAGCTGGATGTTGGTATCGAAAATAAAATCGTCGGCATCGCGCGGAAGGAGTTGATACGTAGAGTAATACTGCGAGCAAATGGAAACCAGGTCGAATGTGCCGGTTGGGATAGCCTGCCCAACAAGCGGGCTGCTTGCGTTAATCCGTAATTCTGCGGTTTCATTACCGTCGGTAAACGAGTAGTTTTCGTTGCCGGCAAACTGACCGCCTGCGTTTACAATTTCAACATTATTGATGCGAACCAGTTCTGCTTCGTAATCTTCACTGATATCTATGACGCTGATTTCCTGTGGTGCAGGTAGCTGCTGTCCCGATGCGTGAACAGAAAAACTGGCAACCGGACTAATTTCCAGCAGGCTGTTAAAATCATATAATTCGCCGGTTACAGTAATGGAATCTCCGCGTTGTATCCCAGATAGATTATCATTATCGTATATGCCAATTCCCCCGGAATCATCTTGAATATATCTAATGGGGCCAAGTTCGGCGCCGTTAGTTATTATTCCGGATACAGTAACTCTCGACCGGATTGGTTCCTGGCGTGCCTCGTTAATACTTGTTTGAGCCAGCAGCTCAACGCTTATAAAAAGAAATAAAATGAATGTAGAGATTTTCACAACTTGCAATTTAATTTTCACGTGAAAGTAATTAAATACTGTTGTTAAATACAGGGGAAAAAGAAAATTGTTCAAAAATTAATTCCTTGATATCATCAGCTTTTTTACGGTGCGTTTATTATCCGTTGTTGTGATTTGAATAAGGTAAATACCGTTTGGAATTTCGTTAAGTTGCAGCTGTATTTTTGGAGTAGGGAAGTCATACTCTTTCAAATAAACCTGTTTGCCAGTAATATTTGTAAGACGAATTTCGCTGATGTCTTTTGACGAATAATCGATGGTAACCTTATTATTTTTACAAGGATTTGGGTAGACTTTTACATCTTTTGTTGTGTCTTTTTCATTTTGAAATGTAGTGAATCCCGGGTCTTGCGCAAAAGACTGTGATGCAATAAATAAGGTAAGAAAGAGAAGTATAATATATTTCATGGCAGTGCTGTTTAATTGTTTCCTAATGCATGTACAGCAAATTACATGCCTGTTTATAATTTAACGACAGGAAAAAATTAAAACAGTTGCAACGCGGCTTCTAAATCTTCGGGTGTATCAATCCCGATGGTGGCAGAAGTTGTTTCTGCCGTTTTTATTTTGAATCCGTTTTCGAGCCAGCGCAATTGTTCCAGCGATTCGGCCAGCTCCAGTTCTCCTTGCGAAAGCCGGGTGATTTCCTGTAGCACTTCTGCTTTAAAAGCATACATCCCGATGTGGCTCCAGAATGAATGTTTTGTTACCCACTTTTTATTCTCTTCTCCACGGAAGAATGGTATGGGCGAACGACTAAAATACATTGCAAAATCATTTTTGTCGAGCACCACTTTAGGGCGGTTCGGATTAAAAAGTTCATCTTCCGAATCTACTTTTTTTACCAGCGTTGCAATTTCTGTTTCGCTTTCAAAACACGATTTAAGCAGTTCTATTTGTTCAGGTTTTACAAAAGGTTCATCTCCCTGGATGTTTACAACAATATCGAAGTCGCGGTTTTGGGCGATTTTTAATGCCGCCTCTGCACAGCGGTCGGTGCCGCTTTGGTGCGTTGGAAGTGTTTTTACCACCTCGCCGCCAAATGATTTTACTGCATCGAAAATACGATTGTCATCGGTAGCAACGCATACATAAGGAAGTGCTTTTGATGCATTTTCGTAAACCCACTGAATCATGGGTTTGTCCTTAATTTTTGCCAGCGGCTTTCCCGGAAATCTCGATGATTGATAGCGTGCAGGTATAATTCCAATGAAGTTCATTCTTCTCCGTTTAAATTCTCTTACAATTGGGTTTTCGAACAATTTGTCAGAAATCTTTCCCGATGCATCAAAGATAATAATCACTTAAGATATTCTCTGCATTGTGCAGTAAATATGTTAGAACGGGATTTTAAAAATATAAATGACTTAAGAAACAAAAACTAAAAAAACTTAATTATGACTGACTTTCTGTCATTGCCATTGAAAAATTGTAAATTTGCGAGTTGTTGACTAAATACAATATGGAAATACAAGCAATAAAACAAAGATTTGGAATAATAGGAAACGCCGCCGGAATAATCCGCTCGATTGAAGTCGCCGTTCAAGTGGCACCAACGGATTTGTCGGTTTTGGTAACCGGAGAAAGTGGTGTTGGTAAGGAAATATTCCCGCAAATTATACATCAGTTTTCTACCCGTAAGCATGGAAAATACATTGCCGTAAACTGTGGCGCTATTCCTGAGGGAACGATCGATTCGGAATTATTCGGGCACGAAAAGGGAGCATTTACCGGAGCACTTGCCGACCGGAAAGGATATTTCCAGGAAGCTGACAACGGAACAATTTTTTTGGATGAAATTGGTGAGTTGCCTTTGTCTACTCAGGTGCGATTGCTGCGTGTGCTGGAAACCGGCGAATTTATGAAAGTTGGATCCTCGCAGGTAATAAAAACCAATGTTCGGGTAGTTGCAGCAACCAACATAAATATTCCGAAAGCAATTGAAGAAGGAAAGTTTCGTGAGGATTTGTTTTACCGTTTAAATACAGTGCCCATTGCAGTTCCTCCATTGCGCGAGCGACCTGATGATACGATTTTGTTGTTTCGTAAATTTGCACGCGATTTTGCCGAAAAATACAGGATGCCACCTGTTCGTTTAGATGAAGAAGCCCGCGCGCTTTTAGTAAATTATCGTTGGCCGGGAAACATTCGGCAGTTAAAGAATATTACCGAACAGATATCGATAATTGAACAGGAGCGGGATATTACGGCTGATGCCTTACGTCCGTATTTGCCCGTTGGCGGAGGAGCTAATTTGCCGGCTTTGCTGGCAAGGGAGGAGGATAATAAATCGTTTGCCAACGAACGCGAAATATTGTATAAAGTTCTTTTTGATATGAAGAACGATGTGAATGACCTGAAAAAACTGGTGCTGGATTTAATGGAAAACCGCGACGCGCCAATTTCCGGCGATCAGGCACAAATAATCAGGAATTTGTACAATACCGACGATGGTAATTTTGTGGCAAAAGAACAGATGTCGAATCCAATACACATTTCCTCGGTTGATAAAGATAATATTCAGGATACAGAGGAATTTGTTGAAGAATCGCTTTCTTTGGCCGATAAAGAAATTGAGTTGATTCAGAAAGCACTGGAGAAACACCGCGGGAAAAGAAAATATGCCGCTCAGGAATTGGGAATTTCAGAACGGACATTGTACCGCAAAATTAAAGAATACGATATTAAGGGATAGAATATGTTGCGAAAACTATTGTTTATGGCCGTGTTGGCCGGTTTGGTTGGCATTTTAGCACCATCGTGTAAAGTTAGCTATTCATTTACCGGCGCTAACTTATCGCCTGAGGTAAAGACATTTACGGTGTATTATTTCCCCAATCGGGCACGTTTAATCAATCCTACACTTAGCCAAAGTTTTACCGAAGAAATGCGCGAAAAATTAACGCGCCAAACCTCGTTAAATGAACTTTCGGAGAGTGGCGATCTTGAATTTGAAGGGCAGATTACGGGTTATGAATTCCGGCCAATGTCCGTTCAGAAAGAGGATGTGTCGGCGCAAACACGCCTGACTGTTACAATTAATGTAAAGTACACAAATAATAAGGTGCCCGAAGATAATTTCGAACAATCGTTCTCGGCATACGAAGACTTTGATAGTAATCTTTCTATCAGTTCGGTTGAAGAAGATTTGAGTGCCGAAATTATTGAAAAACTTACCGAGGATATTTTTAACGCCACAATTGCAAACTGGTAATATGGAGCGAGAGCAATTTCTGTCATATATAAATACATCAAAATCGCTGAATGAAAAAACGTTGGATGAGGTGAGAAAATTTACCGTCGATTTTCCGTGGTTTTCAGGAGGATGGTTGTTGTATTTAAAAAATCTGAAAAACATAAATCATGCTGACTATGATGTTGTTTTGAAGAAAGTGGCGGTTATGGTTCCCGACCGAAAAGTACTGTTCAAGTATTTAAATGATGAATTACCCGACAAACAGCCGCTTGCTCCAAAAGATAAAGCATCAGCCGGTTATCGTTTGGAAGGAGATGTTGAAATTCAATCTGAAAACTCATTGATCGATAAATTTTTATCGGTCGACAATGCACGTTTAGGTACAGCCAAGTTTAATTCGGAAGCTAGTGAAAATGAGAGTGATAAGGTGCATGTTGAGGAGTCGGTAAAAGAAGACGAGGAGCTTGTTACCGAAACTTTGGCATCGATTTATTTCCAGCAAAAGAACTTCGATAAAGCTTTGGATGCTTATAAAAAATTAAGTTTGAAATATCCGGAAAAAAGTGTTTACTTTGCAGGCCGTATCGAAGAAATTGAATTGTTTAAGAATAATAATTAGAAAAGATGTATACTTTAATCACCGTTTTACTATTTATCGTTTGTATCCTTTTGGTACTGATTGTACTGGTACAAAACTCTAAAGGCGGAGGTCTGGCAAGTAACTTCCAGTCTTCAGGTCAGGTTATGGGCGTGCGAAAAACAACCGACTTTCTTGAAAAAGGAACGTGGTTTTTGGCAGCAGCTTTATTATTCCTTTCTGTTGTTGGAGCTGGTTTTATACCGCGTGAACAAACCGAGGTAGACCAAAGCCGGGTACAGGAGCAGATTGAAACAGCTGTTGATCCTACTCAGGTGCCAACATTCCCAACAACGCCTCCGGCTGCAACTGAAGAAACTCCGGCTGCGGAAGATGAAGGTGGTGAAAATTAGGATTTCATAAAAATGATATATAGAAAAGCCGTTCAATTTTGAACGGCTTTTTTTATGGTCAGTTTTTCAATTCTCACTATTATTTTTCTTCGGGTACATTTGATGGTGGGACTTTTCCTGTAATATCATCAATAATAAGAATGATATACTTCTCTTTTCTGAAGTAGAATTGCCGGGTTGAAAATTGAAGGTCTTTCATTTCGCGTTCCCCATTTTGGGTAAAAAAAGGGCGTCGGATATGTTTTTTATATATGATACTGTTGTTCAGATATGAATCAAAAGCTGCCAGCCTTAATTCACAAGTGCAGCATTTTGAAGTTTTTCCGCAATCTTTTGCTTCTTCAATCTGATAGGCACATCCGATTGCTTCGCCACAACGCATGTATAAAAGATCCTCGTCGGCTTTGTTAGAGAAAATTGTTTTTAGTGCCTTATTAAATGCCTGTAACCTCATGTCTTTGTCGAGCAGAAGAACACAATTCGTAATATTATCTAAAACTAAATTCATAAACTCACTCGACTCGGTAAGCATGTCGAAACTGTGGTTGGCCATTGTTTTTTTTGACTGCATTGTGTTATTGTTTGGTGTATTTGCCTTAAATGTACAAAAAATGGTATTGAAAGTCAATACGTAAGTATGTTTTATTAAAGTTGGCTAATTTCCATAATGGAAGAACCAAAATGGTTAATGGCCGGGCATTCTTCGCTTTAATTGTATCGAATGCCAGGCTATTTGCCAGTAGAATTATTAATTAACCACGATTTTTATAAGGTAAACCGCGGTGAGTGGTATTCACTTTCGATAATTAAGGGAACATTCAATTGAGCGGTTGATGAAAGATTAAAGTTCGCCATTCCCTTTATCTCGATCGAAATATAATAATGTGGATTTTCGTTCAGCTGATTGATTAGTGGAGACAGAACATTATCCAAAACCAATGTGTGCGTATTACTATTCAAGAAACTTCCATCCTGCAATAAATCTATCGATTGGATTTGTTGATACACGGCATCGCCTTGTGTTTTGTACGAGATGATGAGTTGGAGTTCTTCAATAGTTTCGTTGCTTTGCAGGGCGTCAAACGAAATGGTAGAGCCCTCGCCCGGATTAATCTGAACAACATCTCCGGGACACTCTTTGATTTCATTGCTATAACCCAGACAAAAAACTCCAACACCATTGAAGCGATAAGTTTGTGGTGTTTGGTTACCTTCTGCAAAATAGGATTTTGTCGGGATATCGACGATCAGCGTGGTTTCTGTGAGGTAGTCTGTATCTGCTTCGTGGCAGGCTGGCAGAGATAGAAATAGTACCCCAATTAGAAATAAATTCTTGAGTTTCATGGCTTCTTGTTTTAATTGTTACTACCACAGGGTACTTTGGCTCGTGTTTTCTCACTTTAATAAATACGATAAAAGTAAAGTTATAGTTGCGAAAGGGCGAATAAAAAGACATATTGGTATTTATAGGTGTTAAAAACAGAAAATCCCATCATTGTTCTGCCACCATGTCATAAAATCTGACAATTGTATAAGGTCCAGTAAGTCAGGGCTTATTGTTGTTTCTTGGGGGCAATCGAAAACTTCTCGATGTAATTTTGTCTTTGTTTTTTAATACTACGTTACAATTTATTAATTGGCATAAAATATGATACTGAAAGTGCGTTAAAACGAAAAAAATATTTAATCATAAAAAACGAAAACAAAATGGCAGATTTAAAAGGTAAAATTCTTGCTGGAAAGATCCTGGTTCAAGCTCAGGAAGCAGAAGAAAAAACAGTGAGTGGAATCATAATCCCTGATTCAGCAAAGGAAAAACCACAGGTTGGTACTGTTGTATTAGTAGGTGCTGATAAAAAAGATGAGCCAATGGAATTAAAAGCTGGTGACATTGTTTTTTACGGTAGGTATTCAGGTACCGAGTTGAACATTGATGGAGTAGACTATTTGTTGATGTCGCAGTCTGACGTTTTATACATTAACTAATTTCAAAAAGTAAAAATCATAAAGATGGCTAAAGAAATTAAATTCGATATTGAAGCACGCGATTTGCTTAAGAGCGGTGTAGACCAATTGGCTAACGCTGTAAAAGTTACTTTAGGACCAAAAGGTCGTAATGTGGTAATCGAGAAAAAATTTGGTGCACCACAAATTACTAAAGACGGTGTAACAGTTGCAAAAGAAATTGATTTGAGTGATGCATATGAAAATATGGGTGCGCAAATGGTTAAAGAAGTAGCTTCGAAAACCGGCGACGACGCTGGTGATGGTACTACTACGGCAACTGTTTTGGCACAATCGATCATTAACGTTGGTTTGAAAAACGTAACTGCAGGTGCTAACCCAATGGATCTGAAACGCGGTATCGACAAAGCTGTAAAGGCTGTTGTGGAAAGTATTGCTGACCAGGCTCAAACTATTGGCGATGATTATGCAAAAATCGAATCGGTTGCAAAAGTTTCAGCAAACAACGATAGTGTTATCGGATCATTAATCGCCGAGGCGATGAAAAAAGTACACAAAGAAGGTGTTATCACAATCGAAGAATCAAAAGGAACTGATACTTACGTTGACGTTGTTGAAGGTATGCAATTCGACCGTGGTTACCTTTCTCCATATTTTGTAACCGACGCTGAAAAAATGGTTGCAGAATTGGAGAATCCATATATTTTGATCTACGACAAGAAGATTAGTACAATGAAAGACCTTCTTCCGGTATTGGAAGCAACAGCTCAGAGTGGTCGTCCGTTGATGATCATTTCAGAAGATGTTGATGGCGAAGCATTGGCAACTTTGGTTGTTAACCGTTTGCGCGGTTCGTTGAAAGTATGTGCTGTTAAAGCTCCTGGTTTTGGCGATCGCAGAAAAGAAATGTTGGAAGACATTGCCATCCTGACAGGTGGTACAGTTATTACCGAAGAAAAAGGTATGAAACTGGAGCAGGCTACAATTGATATGTTGGGTCAGTGCGAAAAAATTACTGTTGATAAGGAAAATACAACTGTTGTTAACGGTGCCGGTGCAAAAAAAGCTATTGCTGCCCGTGTTAACCAGATCAAAACTCAGATGGGAACTACAACTTCTGATTACGACAAAGAAAAACTGCAAGAGCGTTTGGCTAAGTTAGCCGGTGGTGTTGCTGTTATCTATGTTGGTGCAGCTTCAGAAGTGGAAATGAAAGAGAAAAAAGATCGCGTTGACGATGCGTTGCACGCAACTCGTGCTGCTGTTGAAGAAGGAATTGTTCCTGGTGGTGGTGTTGCTTTCGTTCGTGCAATTGCTGCATTGGAAAATGTAAAAGGCGACAACGACGACGAAACAACAGGTGTTGAAATCGTTAAACGTGCCATTGAAGAGCCACTGCGTCAGATTGTAGCTAACGCTGGCAAAGAAGGTGCTGTAGTTGTTCAGAATGTGAAAGACGGCGAAGGCGATTACGGTTACAATGCCCGTACTGATGAATACCAGAAGCTTTACGAAGTTGGTGTTATCGACCCTGCAAAAGTAACTCGTGTTGCACTTGAAAACGCTGCTTCAATTGCCGGTATGTTCTTAACTACTGAAACAGTAATTGTTGAAGAAAAAGAAGATGCTCCTGCTATGCCTCCAATGGGTGGTGGTCCAGGAATGGGCGGCATGGGCGGCATGATGTAAAAATCAGCTCAGAATAAATGATATAGAAAGCTCTTCTCTTTTTGAGAAGGGCTTTTTTTTGGCTCAAAATCTGCACTCCTGTTTTATAAAAGAATTGCCGCCAAACCAAAGATTTTAAGTTTTGGTTGAAACCGAACTATGCTTTTTAATACTTTGATAGAAAAATCAACTATTAAATAACAAGCTATTAAGTTTCTGAAATACAACAATTAAGAATTTATACTTTGAGTGTATAAATACTTACAATTGCCTGTTTTTGAGGTTATTCAGTGAATGCTGTCTGGAATACTGACTTCCG
The DNA here is from genome assembly GCF_010448835.1 of Draconibacterium halophilum. Taxonomy (NCBI): domain Bacteria; kingdom Pseudomonadati; phylum Bacteroidota; class Bacteroidia; order Marinilabiliales; family Prolixibacteraceae; genus Draconibacterium; species Draconibacterium halophilum. The sequence goes on along the minus strand of NZ_CP048409.1, from coordinate 4,498,544 downwards.
TCACAGAGTGTTTTTTAACATCTTTTTACTGGGCTGTAAGAGGTTGGTAGTCAGCGTTTAATAAGTGTGTGCAAATCTTTAGAAAAGCTTGTTATTTATTTTTTTACTTCTCTACCTTTGCCAAACAATAATTTATTGATTGCAAAAGTTCATAAAAGAATATGATTTTTAATTAGGCAGCCATACTTTGGATGTCATCTAATTTTTAACCTTATGAAACGAGCATGTAGATTCGTCACATTAATATTTATAGTTACAGTGCGAGTTGCATACGATGCTTCATAATTAAACAATTTTAATCGTATGAAAACAGATATAAATGAATTCATCGCGAATTTGGAGCACAGAACTCCGGGGGAAAATGAATTTCACCAGGCAGTGGAAGAAGTAATCGGTTCGGTTTGGGATTTTTATGAAAAGAATCCACGTTACCAACGCGCGAACATTCTGGCGCGAATGGTTGAGCCCGAGCGCGTAATCATGTTCCGGGTGCCTTGGGTTAATGATCGGGGCGAAGTGCAAATAAACCGTGGATACCGGGTTGAATTTAATTCGGCACTGGGGCCTTATAAAGGAGGATTGCGGTTTCATGCCAGCGTAACTTTAAGTATTTTAAAGTTTCTCGGATTTGAACAAACTTTTAAAAATAGCCTTACAACACTGCCAATGGGGGGAGGAAAAGGAGGATCAGACTTTAGTCCCAAAGGTAAAAGCGATGGTGAGATCATGCGGTTTTGTCAAAGTTTTATGACAGAGTTGTATCGTCATATCGGGCCAAATACCGATGTTCCTGCCGGCGATATTGGCGTTGGCGGACGAGAGATTGGCTACTTGTTCGGTCAATATAAACGATTAAAAAATGAATTTACAGGTGTGCTAACCGGAAAGGGTTTGTCTTGGGGAGGAAGTTTAATTCGCCCGGAAGCAACTGGTTTTGGTGCGGTATATTTTGCCCAGCACATGTTGCATCGAATTGGAAAAGATATAGAAGGTCAAACAATATCAGTGTCAGGTTTTGGAAACGTTGCCTGGGGGGCTATCTCAAAAATTAATGAGCTTGGCGGAAAAGTAGTAACCATTTCCGGACCGGATGGCTACATCTACGACAAGAATGGAATAAGTAGTGAGAAAGTTGAATACCTGCTTGAGTTGCGCTCTACCAATAATGACATTGTTTCGCCGTATGCCGAAGAGTTTGATGCCGTATTTGTTCCGGATAAGCGCCCCTGGGAAGTACCGGTTGATCTGGCAATGCCATGTGCCACCGAAAATGAAGTTGGGTTGGACGATGCAAAAGAATTGGCTAAGAATGGTTGTAAACTGTTAGCAGAAGCATCTAATATGGGATGTACAGCCGAAGCCGTAGACTTTTTGACTGTAGCAATGGATTATGCTCCGGGGAAAGCTGTTAACGCTGGAGGTGTTGCTGTTTCAGGACTTGAAATGTCGCAAAACAGTATGCGAATTAATTGGCCACGCGAAGAAGTGGACGAACGTTTAAAAGGTATAATGAAAGCGATTCACGAAACTTGTGTAGGTTATGGAACCAAAGGCAATAAAGTCGATTATGTGAAAGGAGCCAACGTTGGAGGCTTTGTAAAAGTTGCCGAAGCTATGTTGGCACAAGGAGTAGTTTAGGATAATTAAGAAACACGCAAGATTAAAATAGGAGAAAATCCGTTCGGTTACCGGACGGATTTTTTACTTTTCCCACAGTTGTATTATGTAGCAGACAGATAACACTAAAATTTAATTTTTAGATAAAGTTAAAAAGAAGGTAAGGAACAAACACTTTTATACTTTTGTCGGCAATTAAGATTTAAATGTTTTGATTTGGCATACTTCTTTATGCCTATTTTAAAAGGAAAATTTGAAAGACTGGTAATAAATGGCGAAGGTAAAAGTTAGACCTAGATGTTAATAGATACACATTCTCATATATATTCAGAAGATTTCATTCAAGATCGAGACGAAGCTTTGAAACGTGCTGATGAGAGCGGAATTAAAAAGATCATATTGCCAAACATTGATTCGGGCTCCATAAAGCACATGCTTGATCTGGCAGGTGCTTATCCGAATTTATGTTTTCCGCTTATTGGCTTGCATCCTACTTCGGTAGAAGATGATTACCAGGAAGAGTTGGAGGCGATTGATTATTGGTTACAGCGACGAAAATTCTACGGTATTGGCGAAATTGGTATCGATTTGTATTGGGAAAGTAAATTTGAAAAAGAACAAAAGGATGCATTTCGTTATCAGTTGCGTTTGGCAAAAAATTTAAACTTACCGGTTGTAATACACGTGCGCAATTCCTTCAACCAGACCTATGAAATTGTAAAAGAAGAACAAGACGGAACCTTACGAGGTGTTTTTCACTGTTTTAGTGGAACAATAGAGGAAGCACATAAAATAACAGAACTCGGTTTTTTGCTTGGAATTGGAGGGGTTGTTACATTTAAAAACAGCGATCTTGATGAAGTGATTAAAGATATCGATCCCCATCATATCGTTCTTGAAACCGATTCTCCATACCTGGCGCCAGTTCCGAAAAGAGGAAAACGTAACGAAAGTTCCTATCTTATTCATGTAGCACAGAAAGTTGCTGACGTATACCGCTTACCACTCACTCGCATTGCCGAAATTACCACCACCAATGCCCGTAATTTATTCGGAATTTGATAACTTGCAGCCCTAATTAAAAACTGCAATGACCAAAAAAACTGCCAAAAAAACTTCCATATTAATTATATATACCGGAGGTACCATTGGTATGGTTCAAGATGCCAAAAATGGTGCCTTAAAACCGGTGAAGTTCGATAAAATTCAGGAGGTGGTTCCTGAGTTGAAAAAATTTGATTTTATTATTAAAACCATCACTTTTAATCCGGCCCTCGATTCTTCTAATATGAATCCCATGTCGTGGATAAAAATTGCCAAAACCATTGAACGTTATTATAATGCCTACGATGGTTTTGTTGTTTTGCACGGAACCGATACTATGGCTTACACCGCATCGGCACTAAGTTATATGTTCGAAAACCTCGATAAACCAATTGTTTTAACCGGATCGCAATTGCCAATCGGAGTGATACGTACAGATGGAAAAGAAAACCTGATCACAGCGGTTGAAATTGCGGCGGGTAAAGTGTCCGGGGAAAGTCTGGTTCCCGAAGTGTGTATTTATTTTGATTTTAAATTATACCGCGGGAACCGCACTTTAAAACGTGATGCCGAATTGTTCAGCGCGTTTCGTTCAGTGAATTATCCGGCATTGGCTGTTGCTGGTATCGACATAAAATATCGTATCGAATTTATTTATTACCCGGAGAATAAAGGAATATTAAAAGTAAACACCGACTTTGATGATAATGTCGTTATTCTTAAAATATTTCCGGGAATTAATCAGAATGTATTTAATTCAGTATTGAATACCCCCGGATTGAAAGGAGTTGTATTTGAGACATTTGGGTCGGGAAATGTCCCTACTTCCCGATGGTTGATTAATGCAATTAAACGAACTATAAAACGTGGTATTGTGGTACTGAATGTAACGCAATGCCAGGGGGGTAAGGTTGTCATGGGGCAATATCAAACAAGTGTTGAGTTATTGAATGCCGGGGTGGTTTCGGCTAAAGATATGACTACTGAAGCAGCCGTTACAAAGTTGATGTTTTTGCTTGGGCAAGGCCTAAAACCGGACGAAATTAAAATGTACCTCAATAAAAGTCTGCGCGGGGAAATTAGTGAATAGCAAAGTTTTTATTTCACAATTTTTTATTAATTTGCAGCCCTCATTTTTGGGAGGCCGCGCTGGAATATTTTGGAGAGGTGCAGGAGTGGCTTAACTGGCACGCCTGGAAAGCGTGTGTACCCCGAAAGGGTACCGAGGGTTCGAATCCCTCTCTCTCCGCAAAAATGAGACGTTCTTTTAAGAAGAAGCAAGTCTTTAATCAGGGCATGTTTTTTGTGGGAAAGAGGATTAATTATTTTAAAAATCAATACAAAAACAAATTCAAAGAGATTATTAATTAAAAATTCAAATCAATTATGAAAAGACTATTCGCGTTAATAGCCGTATTTGGGATGCTGTTTTTTATGGCATCTAATGTAGCGCTTGCTCAGGAGGAAGAAGCAGCTGCCACTGAAACTGCTACTGAACAAGTAGAGGAAACATCTGCTGCAATAGCGGAAGAAGAAGCTGCTGCAACTGCAGAAGAAGGTCAGTCACTTCACAGTCAGTTAAAACAAAAATTTATTGAAGGTAATCCTACTTTCATGACTTTCGTATTGGTAGCCCTTATTTTAGGTCTTGCCTTTGCAATTGAAAGAGTTCTTTACCTTAACCTTGCAACCAGTAACACTAAAAAACTATTGGCTGAAGTTGAAGAAGCATTAGAGAGTGGTGGTGTTGAGGCTGCAAAAGAAGTATGTCGTAATACTCGCGGACCTGTTGCAGGTATTTTCTACCAAGGTCTTGATCGTTTCGATCACGGTATCGACGTAGTTGAAAAAACAGTTATTTCTTACGGTGGTGTTCAGGCTGGTCTTTTAGAAAAAGGATTAAGCTGGATCGCACTTTTCATCGCTTTGGCTCCGATGCTTGGTTTCATGGGTACAGTAATCGGTATGATTGGCGCTTTCGATGCTATCCAGGTAGCAGGTGACATTAGCCCGTCTCTTGTAGCTGGTGGTATTAAAGTAGCTTTGATTACAACTGTAACAGGTCTTATTGTTGCTATTATTCTTCAGATTTTCTACAACTACTGTGTAGCTAAAATCGATAGCATTATTAACAACATGGAAGATGCATCTATCTCGTTGTTAGACTTGTTGGTAAAACATAACATGAAAAAATAGGAGTATAAGAAATGGGTAAGACAGGAAAAATAGTTACTATAATTCTGTGGGCTCTTATCATTGTTTCAGTTATTCTTCTTGTTTCGTTAATTGTAAATGTTAACAATGAAGTAGATACTGATCCTGCAATGTTAAGTTGGGTAAATACCAACCTTATATGGGCTTACATACTTGTAGCTATTGGTGCCGGTGTCGCAATTCTTTCCGGATTGTTTCACATGTTCACCGATAAAAAAGCTGCAAAGAACGGAATCATTTCCCTAGTATTTTTAGGTGTCGTTGGTTTAATAGCCTATTTAATGGCTTCACCAGAAATTCCACAATTTATTGGTGTGGACAAATTTTTGGCAGACGGAACCTTAAATGAGAGAGTAGCAAAATTAACAGACACTGGTTTGTATGCAACGTATATCCTTTTGGGATTGGCAGTATTGTCGGTTGCATCATCATCAGTAATGCGTTTGTTTAGATAGTTTAATCGTGGTAATAAAAACAGGAAAAAGTTATGGCTAAAAAAATACCTGAAATACCAGCAGCATCTTTAGCAGATATTGCATTTATGTTGCTGATCTTCTTCCTGGTAACAACCACGATGGACGTTGACAGCGGTCTTCGAAGAAAACTTCCGCAATGGGTCGATCCTGACGAATTAAAGGATCAGAATAACGAAATCAATGAAAGGAATATTTTTGTTGTGCTTGTTAATAAGAATAACGACCTGTTAGTGGAAGGTGACTACGAACAAATTGAGAATCTGCGTGAAAGGGCAAAAGAATTTATGGCGAACCCATATAATGCTGAAAATTTGCCTGAGAAAGAACCCATGGAGATACCATACTTTGGACAAGTTATGGTAACAAAAGGGGTGATTTCATTACGAAACGATTTAGATACTCAATATGGGACCTATCTCGCTGTTCAAAACGAACTGGTTGCTGCCATTAATGAATTAAGAGACGAGTTGGCTAAACAAGAGTTTGGTAAAGCTTATGAAGATCTTGATGGTGACAAACAAGACGCCATCCGAAAGATTTATCCTCAGAAAATTTCTGAAGCTGAACCAAAAGGTAAAATTTAAAAGAATAGATTATGAGCAAGTTTAGAAAAGATGATGGTAAGGAATTACCTCCTATTTCAACGGCTTCGTTGCCTGATATTGTGTTCATGCTTCTGTTCTTCTTTATGGTTAGTACAACTATGCGTGAGGTAACACTAAAGGTGAAAATGAATATTCCACAAGCTACTGAATTAAGTAAACTGGAAAAAAAATCTTTAGTAAGTTACATTTACATTGGAGAACCTCTTCCTGCGTTTCAGAAAACGTTTGGTAAGGCTCCACGTATTCAGTTGAACGACCAATTCGCAACAGTTGATGAAGTACAAGACTTTGTTATAGCGGAACGTGAAGCCCGAGATGAGGCTGAACAACCTTTTATGGTAACTTCGTTGAAAATTGATGAGAATACGAGAATGAGTATTGTTGGCGATGTAAAGCAGGAATTGCGTAAATCGGCTGCATTAAACATTAACTACTCAGCAAGAAAGAGAGCTGAAAGATAATTCATAGACTTATATACAAAAAAGGGAGGCATTTGCTTCCCTTTTTTGTTACCCTATTTTTGTGTAAACATCTACATTGGTGCTCAATATTATCTTCTTTTCTTTCTTTTTTGACGCTCTTTAGTGCGCGAAAACTTATCTTCAAAAGAACGTTTGGAAGACCCTTTTCTTTTTTTCTGATGAAAAGCTCCCTGGAAAGACGGATCTTCGATTTTGCGCTGCCGATCGATTTCGCGCAACATATCCTGTTCTTCTTTAGATTCCGATTCGGCCACTTCAACCTCTTTTGGCAAATCAAGAAGCTTAATCTCTTTGCGCATTAAACTTTCAATATGTTTCCAGTGCCATTCAGCGGCCGGGTCGATTAATGTAATGGCATCACCCTTATTCCCAGCACGCGCAGTTCGGCCAATTCGGTGAATATAATCGTCGTAATCATTCGGCAGATCGAAATTTATAACGTGGCTCACCTGGCTCACATCCATCCCCCGTGCCGAAACATCGGTAGTAATGAGTATCCGAACCTCACCCTTTTTAAATGCCTGTATAGAATTTATACGCGAGTTTTGTGATTTGTTAGAATGGAGAATACGCTTTTCTCCCTCTGCTTTTCGCTGAACAACTTTGTACACTCCCTCGGCATGTTCTTTTGTTTTTACAAAAATAACTACGCGGCTAAAGTTTTCTGCATCTTCAAGCAGGTATTTGATCAGATTGAGCTTTGTTCTGTAATTCGGAACCTTATAACAAATTTGTGTTACCAGACCAACCGGAGTTGCCGAGGGTGCTATTTCAAGTTTGTCATAATGGTCGAGAAAATCCTCGGCAAGCGTTTCTATTTTTTCCGAAAATGTAGCCGAAAATAAAAGGTTTTGTCTGCGTGACGGCAGGATCTCTTGTAGCTGTTGGATTTGTGGCATAAATCCCAAGTCCAGCATGCGGTCGGCTTCGTCGATAACCAGGTATTTCACTTTCTTTAAGCGTAAAGCTCCTGCCTGGTATAAATCCCACATGCGGCCGGGTGTAGCAACAAGAATATCGATGCCCGGTTCGAGCAGGGCAGCATGTTTTGTCCAGCCAATACCGCCAAATACTGCAGCATGGCGTAATTCAGAGTAACTTATTAATTCAGCAATATCTTCACCGACCTGAATGGCCAATTCGCGTGTGGGAACAATCACTACAACTCGTGGATCTGTTCCTTCCGGCTTTCTTAATCGCGTAAGCAGGGGAAGCAGATAGGCAGCAGTTTTGCCGGTACCGGTTTGCGCTACTCCTACAATATTAACTCCTGAATTAATCTTCGGAATTGCTTTCTCTTGTATGGGCGTTGGTGTAGTAAACCCAATATCGTCAAGCGATTTTAATATTGATTTTGCAACTTTTAAATCTTCAAAAGTCTTTTTCATCTTATTCGAATTGTTAATTTTCAATGGTATTCGATGGAACTCGTGTACTATGTTTATCCGGTATGCAATAATTTTTACATGCTCGTTTCATTCCATAAAATTTAAACTACAGAATTGTCTGTTTGGCTGCAAAATTAGAAAATAAAGCCGACTTATCTCAATTTGTACATTTTCCCCGGTAGGGCAATCAAAAGGTTCTTAAACTCAAGGTTTAGCATCATGGCCGAAACACGACTTACAGGAAGTTTTATTTCGCCTGAAATCTGATCGATAAACAGTTCCCCTTTTTCTTTTAAAAGATCAATTACTTTTTGTTCCTGCGGGTTTAAATCAATAAACAAACTCGACTGAATGGCTTCAACTTTATCGCTTACTTCCCAACCCATAAAATATTCAAGATCTTCAATATTCTCAATTAGCGTGGCGCCGTGGTTTCTAATCAGTTGATTACAACCTTTTGAATAGGTATCACCCGAACGTCCGGGAAAAGCAAACACATCGCGGTTATATGACGAGGCAATATCGGCTGTAATTAATGAGCCTCCCTTTGCTGCCGACTCAACTACAATTGTAGCATCGGCCAATCCTGCGATAATACGATTTCGTTTAATAAAATTGGTTGGATCGATCTTTGAGTTACTTGGAAAATCAGTAATAATTCCGCCGCATTCCAGCATTTTTGTTGCCGTTTGTTTATGAATTGCCGGGTAAAGCATGTCCATTCCATGAGCAACAACTCCAACGGTGGGCAGCTTGTATTTCAGTGCACTTCGGTGAGCTTGCACATCAATGCCGTATGCCAGGCCGCTAACAACGAGAATGTTGTATTTCCTTTCTGCAAATTCGCGGCAAAGATCATTAACGATTGATTTTCCATATTCCGTGGCGTTACGCGTCCCAACAATGCTGATCACACGCTCGGTGTCGAGATTCATCTTCCCCCTTGTGTAAATTATAAGAGGCGCATCTACACAGCTTTTTAATCTTCGGGGATAAGTTGAATCGGTATAAAAATGAACACCAATTCCGTTTTTATCAATGTACTCCAACTCCTTTTCAGCCTTTGGTATAACATTGCTTTTCTTTATCTGACGGGCATAAAGTTCGCCTATTCCTGGAACTTTTGTTAATGCTTTTGCCGATTGCGAAAAAACACCCTCGGCACTGCCAATATAGGCAACCAAATTGCGGGCAAGAATTCCGCCAATGTTGGGAAGCATCGATAATGCAATTTTGTATTTAAGATCTTCATTCATAAGTGCAGGGAGATCTGAATTATGTTTTTAGGATTGAATTGAGTGATTCCTGAATTCGTTTACGGTCTTCGAAATTTAATCCGGCTAAGCTTACTGATGGATATTCGGCTGTTCCTCTATTGGTTTTGATGATGAGCGTGAGATCGGATAATTTTCCAAAAAATGAATTCTCAAAATAGATTTTTCTTAAACGGTATTTTGGAAATTCAATGGAATTATACGATTTTCCGCCCAGACTAACTACCTTATAATATTTAAGAACAATTTTATTGTTATCGTCCGAAAACTCTATGTATTGATAATCGGCCACATGAAAATAGAGATACCAACACGAGAAAACGCCTAATCCGGCAAGTGCATACAAGACATGATCGAGTAAAAATAAAGCCAGAATTCCCAGTGCGATAACAATGGAAACCAGGTAGAATATTTTTTTGATCTTCGAAACTTTTTCAGTGTTGCTTATTGTCATCTTTCGTTATTAAATATCAAAAACTATTGGCGAGAACAAACTAAAAAAAAGGCAATGCCATTTTTATTGTAACTTTATCGCAATTTAGCAGCTACATATGGGAAATTCAAAGATTTACTCTAAAATAATTTATAGCCGGAAACTGCAACAAGAACTTCAGGCTTACATCGATAAATATCCAAAAGGAAAGGTCTTTCTGGCTACCGAAGAAACTGTTGATCAACTTTGGGTAGCTAAAATTGATAGTTTTCTGACGAGCAATGGTATTAAAAAGGTGGTTGTACCTGCGGGAGAGAACAACAAAAAAATCACTTCGGTAGAAACCATTTGGCAGTTTTTGTCTGAAAATGAAGGTGATCGCAAGTCGTTACTTATTAATATTGGAGGCGGAATGCTAACCGACCTAGCAGGTTTTGCAGCCAGCACTTTTAAACGTGGAATCGATTTTCTGAATGTTCCAACAACGTTATTATCACAGGTTGACGCCTCGGTTGGTGGAAAAACCGGCTTTAATTTTAATGGGCTAAAAAACGAAATCGGGGTGTTTAAAGAACCCGTTGCCGTTGTTATCAATACCGATTTTCTGAAAACCATTGATCGCAACAATTTTATCTCGGGTTTTGCCGAAATGATTAAACATGGATTGATTCACAGCCCGGATCATTTGGCTGAACTAAAAGATTTTAATTTCGACACTATTGATTACGACCTGTTGCAGGAAGTTATTCGGCATTCAGTGAATGTGAAAGAGTACTTTGTAGCCAACGATCTTACCGAAAATAACATTCGTAAAGCACTGAATTTTGGGCACACCGTTGGACATGCATTCGAAAGTCTGGCGATGTCACGAAACCGGCCGGTTCTGCACGGTTATGCCGTGGCTTATGCTATGATTGCAGAATTGTTTCTATCGGTTAAAATGTGTGGTCTTCCGCAGCAGGACTGTGATAAATGGACAAAATGGATGCTCGATATTTACGGAAAATTTGAGATTGCCGACAATGATTTTGAGCAATTATATCAGTTGATGACACACGATAAAAAGAATGATTCGGGGCGGATCAATTTTACATTGTTGCCAAAAGTTGGAGAAATTGCTATCAATCAAAATTGCAGCAAAGATTTGATTTTGGAAGCGCTTAACTATTACAAAAGTCTGTAACTCGCAGGCTGTTTTAATCTCATTACAAATTCAAACATGATTTACCAGATAGCTACCGAAATAAAAGAAATTAACGGGGCAATTAATCTTCCGGCCTCAAAAAGTATAAGTAACCGGGCATTGATTATAAATGCGTTGAGTTATAGCCCGTACCCAATAAAAAACTTGTCGGCCAGTGATGATACAAAAGTATTGGAGGCGGCACTTTTTTCGAACAGCAATAAATTTAACATCGGGCATGCCGGAACTGCCATGCGATTTCTAACGGCTTTTCTGGCAAAAATAGTGGGCGAGTGGGAAATTACCGGCTCAGAACGTATGCAGCAACGCCCAATTTCTATTTTGGTGGATGCACTCAGTCAGTTAGGCGCCAAAATCGAATACCTGGGAAATGAAGGATGTCCGCCGTTGAAAATTTTTGGTTCGCACCTTAAAGGACAGACTATTGAACTGGATGGAAGCGTTTCAAGCCAATATATTTCGGCTCTTTTATTGATTGCGCCAACCGTTGAAAATGGATTGACTTTAAAATTGTTAGGTAATATCACATCACGGTCGTACATAAAACTTACGCTGGAGCTGATGGCCAAATTTGGCATCAAATACCGTTGGGACGATAATGAGGTTTTTGTGCCGGAACAAAAATATTTTGCCCGTGATCTTATTTGCGAGGCCGATTGGTCGGGAGCCTCGTACTGGTATCAGATGATGGCGCTGGTGGGTGACGGCGAAGTTTTGTTGGAAAATTTGCTTCTTGATAGTCTGCAGGGCGATGCTAATATTGCAACATGGTTTGAGCAGTTTGGCGTGACTTCTACACAAAAAGCAGAGGGTGTTGTGTTAGCAAAAAGTAAAAACCGACAGCCGGAAAAACTGATTTTTGATTTTATTGAGAATCCTGATGTGGCGCAAACCATGGCATGTTTATGTGTTGCTAAAAATATTCCATTCCACTTTTCAGGTTTAAAAACACTAAAGATAAAAGAAACCGACCGGATTGCTGCGCTACAAAACGAGTTGGCAAAGTTTGGCGTTAGTATTACCGAACCGGAACATGGAGAACTGGCCTGGGAAGGCAAGATTGATCAGGAGCAACGGGAAGAAAATCCAATAATTAGAACGTATCACGATCACCGGATGGCATTGGCATTTGCTCCAATGGCTTTGGCTGGGTTTAATATGCAAATTGATGATCCGATGGTAGTTACCAAATCGTATCCTGGCTTTTGGGATGACCTGGAAAAGATCGGATTTAAAATAGAGAAATAAAAAATCCCGGTTATTAGCCGGGATGTCAGTCTGAGCGAAGTCGAAAACTGTTTACTCCACACTTCGACTCCGCTCGGTGTGACACAATTTCTGCCCCACACAATTTTCCTATAATTTTATAAATATCTTTTTCTTATAAAGGATCCAGGCGGGAATAAAATTAAAGCCAATAAACAGGGCTGCATATAAAAAGCTGCCCAGTTCCATGCTCCACCCGGCATTTTCAAACAGGTTCATCCAGTGGTTATTTAAACTGCTTCCTCCAACTTTCAAGGTATAAAATGGTAAACGCCAAACATCGGCCAATACGTAAACAGCAATAGCATTCGATCCAAAAATAATTCCGGGTTTAGTAAAGCGGGTACGGCCGAGTACGTCAACAAAAAAGATGCTTATTGCCAAAACCATTCCTGCCAAACCCGATGTTACCATTACAAACGAACTGGTCCAGATGCTTTTATTAATAGGGAAAATGTAATTCCAGAAGAAACCTATAACAAAAGCAAAAAACGAGAAGGAGAAAAGATAAATGACTTTTCGTTCGGCGGGCATTTTGCTCAGTATTAAATGGCCTGCCAACATCCCTGTTATTCCCGTTGCAATAGCCGGAAGTGTACTCAATAGTCCTTCAGGGTCCCAGGTTTTCTGCCACAAATAACCGGGCAGAAATTTACTGTCAACCCATGCGGCAATGTTGGCGCCGGGTTCAAGCATTACTTTTCCATAACCGGGAGTGGGAATAAATTGCATAATAAGCCAGTAAATAACCAGCAAAGCCCCGGCAACAATGGCTTGCGTTTTCCATTTTGAGTTCAGAAACAAAAAAGCACAGACAAAAAATACGATGGCAATTCGTTGTAGTACGCCGGCAATCCGAATTTCTTCGAAATTAAAATTGGGGAACAACCACAGCAAAATACCAACGGCAAATATTTTTACCGAGCGAAAAATGATTTTCTTGTACATCGGACCTTTTGCAACGCCGGCATTCAGCCGTTTGGTGTAGGCCAGTGCAATAGATACACCAACAATAAATATGAAAAACGGAAAGATTAAATCCGTCGGTGTTAATCCATTCCAGCTTGCGTGTTCAAGTGGCGGATAAATATGTGCCCAGGTTGCCGGATTGTTTACCATGATCATTGCGGCAATGGTAAATCCGCGGAAGGCATCGAGTGAAATAAGTCTTTTAAATTCAGCCATTTTGTTTATTCGGTTTAGTAAAATATTACAATATTTTTCAAATTGTTTTTAAAAATATTAAAAAGTCAAACTTAGTAAAAATATTGTGATAAGAACGCGATGCATTTCATTTTTATTAGTCTTATCAGAATTGGGAATATGGAGCTGTTGCTGGTTGTTTCTTATTTCCGCTTCTTCTGAAAAAACTCTTGCAATAACTCCGCACATTCCGTTTTGAAAACACCGCCTACAACTTCTGTTTTAGGGTGAAGTGCTTTATCGGAATACTTTTTAAAGCCACGTTTTTCATCTGATGCGCCATAAACCACCTTGCTAATTTGCGACCAGCCTAATGCTCCGGCACACATTACGCAGGATTCGAGTGTAACATACAGGGTGCAGTCGTTCAGGTATTTGCCGCCTAGTAAATTTGCTGCAGCCGTAATGGCCTGCATTTCGGCATGCGCGGTTACATCGTTCAATGTTTCGGTAAGGTTGTGGGCGCGTGCAATTATCTTTCCTTTTGATACCACTACGGCTCCAACCGGAATTTCGCCTTCGTCAAAAGCCTGAACAGCTTCTGCAATGGCTTTCTTCATAAAATATTCGTCGTTAAATGGTTCAATCATAATTTTTTATTTAACCCCGTCCTTTAGGGCGGGGGTGCCAAATTCGCGATGAAGATAGAATTTTTAGGATTTTTGTACTTTAATTTAGAATACAAAAATCCTAAAAATTATTGAATGTTCTATGATAATTATTCCGAGTCGTCATTCTGAATTTATTTCGGAATCTGGTTGAAATAAAAAGATGCTGAAACAAGTTCAGCATGACTTGAGAAGATCACGGTTTGACATATGACTTGTTTGAACTTTATAAATCCTGAAAAGCTGCCAAAAGTTTCCGGTTTAATTGCTAAAATATCGTTATTTTCGCAATCTAAATAAAAGATAGATATCATGTACAGAACACATACTTGTGGCGAACTTCGGATAGAGAATGCAGGAAATGAAGTAACTCTGGCCGGTTGGGTGCAACGCGTCCGCGACCTGGGAGCCATGACTTTTGTAGACTTACGCGACCGTTATGGCATTACACAGCTGGTGGTTGACGAGAATACCGATAAAACTGTTGCCGACGCACTTGAGGAGTTGGGACGCGAATTTGTGATCCAGGCAATAGGAACAGTTCGCGAGCGTCAGAGCAAAAACAAAAATATACCAACCGGTGAAGTGGAAATCGCTTTGTCGGAGATAAAAGTGTTAAGCCCGGCAGAACTTCCGCCGTTTACCATTCAGGATGATACCGATGGTGGCGACGATTTGCGGATGAAATACCGTTACCTCGATTTGCGCCGCGATGTAGTACGTGAAAACCTGGTGTTACGTTCGAAAATGGCTCATGCCGTTCGTAATTACCTGAACGCCCAAGATTTTATTGAAACAGAAACGCCGGTATTAATTAAATCGACTCCCGAAGGAGCTCGTGATTTTATTGTGCCATCGCGAATGAACGAAGGCCAGTTTTATGCACTGCCACAATCGCCGCAAACCTTTAAGCAGCTGTTGATGATTGCCGGTTTCGACCGCTATTACCAGATTGTAAAATGTTTCCGCGACGAAGACCTGCGTGCCGACCGGCAGCCGGAGTTTACACAAATCGACTGCGAAATGTCGTTTGTGGAGCAAAAAGATGTGCTGGAAATGTTTGAAGGATTAACCCGTCACATGTTCAAAGAAACATTGAACGTTGAGGTGGATGAATTCCCGTGGATGCCTTATTCTGAAGCGATGGAGAAATACGGATCGGACAAACCCGATACCCGTTTCGAAATGCTGATCAACGATATTACCGAAACCGTAAAAGGAAACGATTTTGTGGTGTTCGACTCGGCTGAATACATTGGTGCCATCTGTGCCAAAGGATGTGCTGAATATACACGTAAACAACTCGACGGTCTTACGAACTGGGTGAAACGCCCGCAAATTGGGGCCAAAGGTTTGGTTTATGTGAAATGCAACGAAGACGGTTCATTCAAATCGTCGGTAGATAAGTTTTACTCGCAAGACGACTTGAAAGCCTGGGCAGAAAAAACAGGTGCCAAAGCCGGTGACCTGATCCTGGTATTGAGCGGCGATAAAAACCACATGTTGGATGCACTTGGCGAGTTACGCCTGGAAATGGGTAAACAACTTGGGTTACGCGACCAAAATGTATTTAAACCTTTGTGGGTTGTCGACTTCCCGCTGTTGGAATGGGACGAAGAAACAAAACGTTTTTACGCGATGCACCACCCGTTCACTTCTCCAAAACCGGAGGATATTGAACTAATGGATACCGATCCCGGGAAAGTACGTGCCAATGCCTACGACCTTGTTATTAACGGTGTTGAAATTGGCGGTGGTTCGGTACGTATTTTCGATTCGGAGCTGCAGTCGAAAATGTTTAGTCTGCTTGGCTTTACCAAAGAAGAGGCCGAGGCGCAGTTTGGCTTCCTGATGAAAGCCTTTAAATATGGTGCGCCGCCACATGCCGGAATTGCGTTTGGTTTCGACCGTCTGGTTTCGTTATTCGCCGGATTGGATACGATTCGTGACGTTATTGCGTTCCCGAAAAACAATGCGGGCCGCGATGTAATGATCGATTCGCCATCGGTTGTTGCCGAAGCACAGCTGGATGAGTTAAACCTGAAACTGAATTTAAAACAGAAGAAATAACAACATCACCTGTCATTTCGACGACAAAGGAGGAGAAATCTGTTACAGTATGTCCTCTTCCAGAAATATACTAAAGGAGCTTTCGGGCTCCTTTTTTTTTAACAAAGAGTATGTAAATTATTTTTCAGCTTTTAAAATCACAACACGATCGTTGGTCTGCAACGAGCTCGCCGAACTAAACAACCTGATCCTGCCTTTTTCGCTCCGAATCAAAATTGGTAAGGTGTCCGTAGTGTCGATTTTATATTTATGGATCCATTGTTTGCACGAGATTGGGGCTGTAACCAGAATGGTGTTTTCTTCTGCTTTATCCAACTGTATTTTCTGAAACCATACATTCATACTTACCGCCGATGCAAACAGAATGTTTCTTTTATCCGATTCTTCCGTTACATTCGAAGTTTGTCCGGCTGCAGATATGGCCACCACAACCTCAGGGACAAGAAACTTACTTTTTGCTGTTTGGGCAGCTCTCAGATTAACCTGGTTGTTAGTGGTAAGCGCTACAAATGCTGCCAGACTATCGGCTCGTGTTTCTTCCCAAGTCTCTTCAATAAGCGCATTCCCATAAATGCTTTTAAATCCGGCTTTATTGGCTTTTGCCGCCAGTTCGCGGTTATTATCAATAAGGGTAACTGGCTCCTGCTCTTTGAAATATTTGGCCAGAATAAGGCTTAACGGATTCACTCCGAGGAATACAATTCCCCGGCGCTCGTCCATATAAACCAACTCACCACGTTTACGCAGCCATTTGGTAGTCCAGTTTAAAAATACCGGTACGGTGAGGGTTGTAAATATGGCCATAAACACCAAAATCGAAAAGATGGTTTTATCGATGATCCCCATTTCAAGGCCAATTTCGGCAATAATAATTTCCACAGCTCCACGGCCGTTCATCCCCGTTCCAATAGTTATTCCTTCGCGCCAACCATTTCTTGATGGTAAATAAAATAAGGCAGTCCCCACAATTTTACCCACTATTGCCAGAAAGGTGACCAGTATAAGCAAACCCAAATCGGTTTGAAAAACGGTGACATCAACGAAGAACCCGGCCGTTACGAAGAAAATGGGTGCCATAAATCCGATAGAAACATCATAAAAGGCTTTGTTCAGTTCTTTCGAGATTGTTTTGGGGAACAGGTTGTCTTTTATGAACAAGCCAGCCATAAAAGCTCCCAGTATGCTGTGCATCCCGGCTAATTCTGCCAGCTCGCAATAACCAAAAGTTACAATTAGAATAAGCGTAAAATAGGCTGTGCTGTTCTTCATCCCCGAACGTGTGATGTACTTCCCGAGACGGGGCAAAAAGAATACACCTATTGAAATGGTGAGACCAAAAAATACAAGGATTTTACCTCCAATTAGCAGCAGTTCGCTAATCTTAACAACATTGGTTTCGGCAAAGTTGGTTATGCCCGAAAAGATAACCAGTGCCAGCGTATCGGAGATTAGGGCACCAGCCATTAACACATAGGCGATGCGGGTGTTCAGCAATTTTAAATCGATAAGAATACGGCTTTTGGTAGCCAGAGAAGTTACCCCAATGGCAATAGCGACAAACAGTCCGGCAATGGGTGTTCCGCCCGACCAAACAATGGCAAAATACCCCAGTACAAAGGGAACGAAAAACCCACCGATAGCTGCCAGTAAACCCGCCCACGAAGCCTTTTTCAGGTCGCGAAAATCAATCTCCATCCCAATGTAAACCATCAGCAGGATAATTCCGATTTCGGCCAGCACTTTAACTGCTTCGGAATATTCGAGCCATCCCAATACGGCCGGTCCTAATACAATTCCAATCAGTAACTCACCGAGAATGGCCGGGTAACCAATCTTTCGAATCGCAACTCCCCCAAGATATGCTGCAAGTAACACTGCCGAAATATTCAGGATATTAATGTGAAACTCTTCCATGGCGCTGTTTTTAAGTTATCCCCTGCTACAATATATGAAATTTAGTTCGAATAGAGTACCTGTAAGTATTAAATGAATTGTTAATGTGATTGGGGTTGTATTACTCAGTTACAAGGGGAAGGAGCGGGCAGAGAATAATTATTTAGCTTTTAATCCTGGTTTTCTTTTTTACCAAATGGCGAAGGGAGCATAAAATATTTACCGGACACTACTATTTCTAAAATTTACTCTCTTATTGAACAGGTAATGAAAATTTGAAACTACTGCCGGTGTCCTTTTTGCTTTCAACCCAAATTTTACCACCATGCATTTCAATTAATTCCTTGCAAAGCAGCAAGCCTAAACCGGTTCCTTTTTCCTTTTCAGTTCCTAATGTTGATTCGCTATGATCAATTCTAAACAGTTTATTAATATTTTCCGCTTTTATTCCAATACCGTTATCAGAAACATATACAATCAATTCATCCTTTTTTTGCTCAGCGCCAATACTAATTTCGCCTCCCGTATTACTGAATTTTATAGCGTTTGATATCAGGTTTCATAAAATGGTTTTTACAATCGATTTATCGGCAAAAGCCTGAATATCATGAGGGAGCATAATAGATATGGCTATCCGTTTTTGTTTTGCGGAATCCGTGTATAACTCCACAATTTCCTTAATTGCACTTTTTAATTCAAAGAATTCCGGATTAAATTCCAGTCTGCCGGTTTGTGTACGAGACCATTCCAGTAAATTTGTAAGTAAATTCATTGCCCGGTTCGATGAATCATAAATTATTCGGGCATAATTATCAATTCTTTCGTAGTCTTTATTTTGAATTTGTTCTAAAAGAATATCGCTAAATCCAATAATACTATTAAAAGGACTTTTTAAATCGTGCCCAATAATGGAGAAAAAACGGTCTTTAGTGGCATTGGCCTCGCTAAGGCGGGTTTTACTTTCGATTAATTCTTTTTCAATTTTTTTACGTTCGGTTATATCACGAACATTTATAACCACCGATTTTATTAAAGGGTTTTCCAGTTGATTGGTGCCAAAGGCTTCCAGATAAATCCATCCGCCATTTTTATGCCGGTGGCGGTATTGGGTGCCGCCATTTGATACGCCAGTTACAATTTCTGTGAATCCTCTAATTACCAGTTCCTGATCCTCCGGGTGAAGCATCTTTTCAATGACTGGAATATTAATCAATTCTTCGGGCTTATAGCCCAGGATTTTCTCGCAAGATTCGCTTACATAATGCTGATTGCCATTGGAATCCAAAAGCACTAAAATATCAAATGAATTTTTGATAAGTTGATTGAATTATTCTTCACAATTCTGTTTTAATTCTTCTAATTGTTTTTCTAAATCTTCGTATGTAGGTTTCTCTTTCATTATTAAGACGTCTAAGGTAGTGCGGGTTTTCGAAGCACTTTCCTTTCAAGTTACCACTAAGCTAAATCGACTATTCATATTTTCTTTTTTACGCGAATCGTCAAAGACGAATTGGTGTTGTTGCAACGAAGAACTGTGGCACAAAAAACCGCTGAAACCCGCATTGCATGTACATTTTATTAGCTGCTGGCTTTTAATTCTTTTGCATTGTCTTCAATTAAATCTAACATTTCGGAATTGAATCCAATCGGAATTCTTTCTAATCCAGACACTAATTCATTTTCATCGTTGATTTCTACAAATGGAGAATAATTTTCTTGAATCATAATTTTTCCCAATATCGCATATGAAACTAAGTTCTCATATTGCGAGATACCGTATTCTTTTTTTGCTTGAAGCTTTTCTAATACTATTTCAAGAATCTGAATTCTTTGATTTGAATTAGTTTTATTCAACAACTCGTCCTGAAGCATAAAGAACTCAATTGTTTGAAACGAAATTTGGATAGGAGTTTCTATTCCGCTAATAAATGGAGGATAATAATTTTTGTCGCAATTTAAAGACATTAGTTTATATCTTTCTGTAATAGCATTAACGAAATCTGTTCTTCCATAAAGTTCGGCAAAGCCATTGTTTTCAGATTTAATTCTCTCAAATCCGTCCTGTTTCATATTAAATGCACCATAATCAAGGATCAACGGATAAGTCAATAAAGTTTCCAATAACCCTTCAGTCGAAATGAATTTTAATTTTTTATTCGGTATTTGGCAAGCCTGTACTTTTTCTGTTAACGATTTTAAGTCTGCCCATTCATCAGTTCCAGGAACAATTGGATATTCGTAAGTGTCAGAAATGGAGAAAGGCATACATTCTCCTTGTTGAATAACAAGTTCGTCTTTATTACAGCTAAGCAAACCAACTAAGGCAATTGTGTAAATCAATGTTTGAATGTTTTTCATAATTTGGGTTTTTATCGATTTCTTCTCCCTATTAGATGATTTTCAATTCATAATGGTTGCTTTTTTTTCAAGCTGGCAGGCAACATTCGCATAACCCAAAACATGGGGTTATATCCCTATTATCGACTTGGGTTATCGTTCCATTTTGGGTGTATAACCCAAGCTTTTGTGAAAATCGCGTATTATTTGGCGTATTCAACGGCTTGGTTTTTATTGCATTAAATGTAATGGTTTTTCTGTGAGATTGAAAAAACGATTAACAGCAAACAGCTGTTTTTACTTGCCAGCCAGTTCACGAATAGTTTGTCGCAGTATATTTACTTCGAGTTCCAGCTCTTTTACACGGTTTTTCAGGTCTTTATTTTCTTTTGCCAGCTCAGGATCGGAACAATCAGGTTCCGCATAGGGGAGTTTTTCGGCCAATTCCCGAAAGAAGTTGTATTGAAGGAAATGACTTAGGTCGGCAAGCTTGTGCACCTGCATTGTAGGGCGATGTAACATCCCGTTAACTGAAGTGGGGTGCATATTTAGTGCCCGGGCAATATCAGCACCGGTTACTTGCTTGCTCTTCATCACTCTTTTTACAATCGGAAGTACAGAATTCTTCTCCATAACTATAGCTTCTATTTTATATGCCTTCAAAAATAGGTAAAATACATTAGAAAATAGTTAATATACATTTAAAACGATGCTATTAAAATATAAATAAGCGTTAAAAACATTGATCTATAACTAAATAACATCGAGAAATAATTGAATAATATTTAGAAATAGGTAAAACACATAAGATAAGATGTATAAAACCTGTGGTGATATTGATTAAGCCTTTAGCCTGTGAATTTTAACAACGTGGTTTTCCTGGGAAGGATGACAAGAGTATACCCGGTATTTGAAGTTATATGCTTTACACCTCCATGTAATAAATCGATTTGTAATCGAGTTTTTTGGCATCAATCCGGTCGTAAAAATCCATAGCACTATGGTTTCGATTGTTTACGTACCAGTCAACCAGTTTTGCTCCTTTGCCTTTTGCATAGGTTTTTAGGTGGTTCATAAGCAGGGTGCCAATGCCCAGTTTTCGGTACTCCGGAAAAACAAACAGGTCTTCGATATGGTAATTGGCAACAGCTTTAAATGTTGAGAACGATTTAAAAATAAGCGTGAAACCACAAACTTTCTGCTTTTCATTTTCCGCCACAAAAACCTTTACGTGTGTATCGGGGGCAAAAATCGTATCGCGAATATCCTGCTCGGTGGCAGTAACCATCTCCACCTGACCGACATGAACGGCAAGGCCTTTAATACATTCCATTATAATTCCGGCATCTTCTTGTTTGGCTTTTCGTATTGTAATCATAATTCGTCTATTTGCTTACCCCAATGGGTGATTCAAAAAGTGTTATAATATTACGGAAAACTTATGAGTTCTGCCCGGGTTTTTCACTTCAGCGTTCCACATACATGCGATAATGCCGCTGCAGCGTAAACGGGCATTTCTAATGTGGTAATAATTTCCCCGGGCATCACTCCTTACTCCGGATTTACAATCCGCACATGATTCTCGATTCGTGTTTGTGTTGAATCGCCGCCAAAGCTGGTAACATCGCCTTTGCAATTGGTAAAATACACGTATTCGCCCTGATCGTA
This sequence comes from Draconibacterium halophilum, assembly GCF_010448835.1. Lineage (NCBI taxonomy): Bacteria > Pseudomonadati > Bacteroidota > Bacteroidia > Marinilabiliales > Prolixibacteraceae > Draconibacterium > Draconibacterium halophilum. Next base: position 4,476,762 of record NZ_CP048409.1, on the reverse strand, counting down.
GAAACGATACACTTTGCAGCCTTCATATTCAAACAGGTAAGAAACGTTATAGGTGTCGTTGTTTTCAGGAGTTTTAATGGTAAGCGGAACTCCCGAGCAGGCAGTAAATAAGATGAACAGTGCCCCGGCAATAAGTTGTTGAATTGTTTTCATGGCTGAAGAATTTGATGTTTGTGGGGAAAACACAAGAATAGTGCCATGTTTATGTAAAGCAGGCGGAAATTTTATAAGTCTTCAAAATCACAATTATACCACGTTTTATCCACTGTAAATCCGCTTTTTTCATACAGTTTGATTGCCTGCTCATTCCAGTTCAGCACCTGTAAACGGAAGCGTTTGCACTTTTCGGCTTTTGCTACTTCAAACATTTTATCCATTAAACGGGATCCCAGTCCATTGCCGCGCCAGGCTTCTTTTACGTAAAGATCGTCGAGGTACAACGTTTTTCCTACCCAGGTATAGTAGGAGAAATAGTAAAGTGCCATTCCAATAATCTCGTTTTCTTCGGTTTCGGCCACATAACAGTTAAAGTAGTCCTTTTGCTCGTACATTTGTTCCAGCGAGTTACTCACCTGGTCGAGGCTTTCTTCATATTCTGCCAACTCGGTTATGAGCCCAAATATTGCCGAAAAATCTTTTTCTGTCGCTTTTCTGATTTTAATATCCATAGGTAAAATTACTTAAGTTGAAGTTGGGCAGAAGCTTTTACTTCGCCGTTTATTACAATCTCGAAAGTGTGTTCGCCGGGGTAATGTTTACGTGTCGACATATTTTTAAATGTATGTTTTTTGCTGATTGTATGCAAGCCCGGTTTCATTTCCACCTCTTTTATATGAAAAACTTTTGGCGATGTTTTGCCACTGGCTTTTACAAAGTGAACAAGGTATTCGATACGTACTTTTTGTTTTTGTTGGGTATTTAGCACTAGCTTGAAACGAAACGAAATATCATCGCCAATTGCTGGCACACTGTTGGAAAGCTGAAAATCCTCCACTTTCATTAACTCCGGATTGGCAAACCCAAACAGCAGCATGGCTCGTTTATTTCCTTGTTTCAACAGGGTGCGGCAGGCATGTTTTATTATCCAGTCGGTGTTTTTTGAATGGCCTTGCCAACGTTCGCAAATATCAAGCACCAGTTCCGGGTGATCTTTCGAAATGTCGTTCAGATTATTGGCCACACTTTTGCGCACAAATTCTTCCGGGTCGTTTTTTAATTTCTCCAGAATTGGCAGAATCAGCGCCGGATTTTTTTTCAGCGCCGGCACTCCTGATGCCCAGGGCAGGCGCGGACGACATCCTTCGCTGGCAAAGCGTCTCACTTTAAAATCGTTGCTGTCGGCCCAGGCAAGCATGTATTTCATGGCGCCTTCCAAATCGTTGTTTAAGAATGGCCTGATACCAAATTCAGAGCTTCCGCATTTGGTGAGTTCGCCCAGTGCGGGCAATGCAATATCCCAGTGTTCTTGTCCGTAAACTTCAACATAATCGGGCAAAACAATCGCCTCAAAACCCGTTACTTTGGGTACAATGGCCACCAGAATTTCAACAGCCTTTTCAAAATCATTGGGCAAAAACCGGTGCAGGCACAAAGTAGTGTGGCGCATTTTTTCTTTTAACTCGCGCTCCGGCCAGTTTTTGTCGCACACTGCAGCAACAAATTCTTCCGACTGAAAAGCCGGATAAACTTCTTTTAAAACGCTTGCAAAAAGTTGCACTTTCGCTATTGGAAACAGGGTGTCTTTTAGTTTTTCGGCCATGTTGGTTGTTTTTAACTGATTTTATTGAGTTCATCAAAAAGTTGTTCCTGTTGATTTTTAAGTTTTTGCCATTGTTGTTTTTTGAAACTTTTCAAAAAGAAAAGCCGACCCCGGCCAATTGTTTTAAGCAAAAGAATGTACCAGCGAAATGCCAGTTTTCCGGCAAAAGGGAGCGAGGCAAAAAACAACAGTTTATGCCACCACAAAGGAAGCCACGCTGAAACGGCCCAAAGCTCGAGTAAATATACGATGGGGAAGAGGGTAAATCCCAGAACCAACGAAAACGTACTCCAGAAGGCAAAGTCTTTTACTTTTTTTCGCACAACGATATCGATGGCAAAAAACGGCAAGGCGTTAAACACAAAGCCAAAAGCAAAAAAGGGTAAAGTGATCACTAAGATGAGTTTATTCAGGCCAAGTTTCAGGAAATTACTCCCCGGTTCTTCAACCAACCAGGAGCGCAAACCATGTTTTCGCACATTTGCATCATAGCTTTTTGCAGCCTTACAAATCTGATCGGTTTTTTCGTTGTTGGTCGTTTCCAGTTCATCCAGCTTTCTCACCAGATGCTGATCGCTTTGAAAACAACTTATAAAATCTTTCTGTTGGCCGGTTTTTCGGGCAAAGGCTTTTCCGTAAATCGATCGGATAAGCTCAAAACTCTCATAATTCGCTTTGCTTTTAATGTTTAGGGTGAGTGGCTCAATGGCTTTCTCCAGTGCATCGCGCAGCGCCAATATGGCTGTGCTTGGATTTTCCCGGTAGGCTTGCAGGAAATCGTTTACCAGTATTGGCTTCTCGAAATTAACCAGCACGCTGCGGTTGAATTTCCAGTAACTGCTGTAATAGATTCCGGTTGGCACAATGTGGATATCAAGGTTGTTCTCCGCTTTTTCTTCAGCCTGAAAAACGATACGTGGAACTGCCTTTTTGTGCGATAACATTTGCCTTTTTGCCGAGTGAGCCGCCTCGGGGAACAGCGCCAGCGCACAATTGTTCTCCAATACTTTAATTGAATCGGCAAAAGTTTTTTCATTTTTTGCCAGCTGATCTTTTCCGTCGCGCATACGATAAACAGGCATAATTTTCATAATACGTAATAGAAAAGTAATAATGCCGGGTTTAAAAATATCAGCGCGCGCCAGCCACACCGGCTGAAAACGGGTGTGTAAAAGAATAGCCATCGGGTCGCTCAATGCATTTTGATGGTTAGGTGCAAAAAGTATCGGTTTGCTTTTCGGGATGTGAGCTTCTCCGTTTAAAATAACTTTATGATGAATAATCCGGTCGACAAAACGGACATACTGCTTAAAAAGCCAGTATCCCAACGACCACTTTTCATACTTCATCTTTCAACAATTTATTTATCTGGTTAATTTAAAACGTGCCATAAACGAAGATACCGCAAATCCGCTTAAAATATGCCAAACACCCCACCAGGCAGCAATAATTGTCATCCCGCCCAGTTCCAGTTCGGGAGGGAATATTTTTGGATTGAACATGAGTACCAGCGCCAGACCAGAATTCTGGATACCGGTTTCTATGGTAATCGTTCGTTTATCAATTCGGGGCAAACAAAATATACTGCTGATAGTAAAACCTGTCAGAAGCGCCAGTGCATTATGGATAAGTACGATAATAAATACCAGGTGAACGAAATTTTTGAAATGTTCGAAGTTGGCACTTAATAAGGCAATTACAAACCCGATAAAAATAACGATTGATATTTTCCGAATTGGCTTTTTTATTTTATACGTGATCATCGGGAAATATTGAGCCATCAGCAAACCGGCAATAACCGGAATGCCCAGTAAAATTACAACGGTTTGTACCATTTGGAAGAAATCGATTTTAATGGGTACAAGGTAATCGCCCGCACCTTTATTATTGTAAAAATTGATAAAAAGGTCGCCCCACAGTGCAAAGTTTATGGGGGTCATAAAAGTGGCTGCAAGCGTGGCAATGGCTGTTAAACTTACCGATAACGCAAGGTTCCCTTTTGCCAGTGCACTCATAAAATTTGAAATATTCCCGCCCGGACACGATGCAATTAACAACATTCCGAGTGCTACTGTTGGCGTAGGATTTATTAGCAAAACAATTAAAAATGTTACTGCAGGAAGAAGAATAAATTGTGAGATAATACCAACAATAACTGATTTGGGACGCATTATAAGTTGTTTGAAATGCTCGATTTTAATGTCGAGGGCAACACCAAACATTATAAATGCAATAGTAACATTAAGTGCAAATAAGCCGGTGGGAGAGAAATTGAGCCTGACATTATCGAGAACTTCCAATGCTTCTTTCATAAGAATGGTTTTGGGTGGAAAAATAGTAAACAATGCTGATATATCATAAAAAAAACCGGCATTGAAAGTGATTTGTCAATGCCGGCTTGATAAACTATAAGGTCTTTGCTATTTGCCAAGTAGTAGCTTTTTCATCTTATCGTGAATATCGGTATTTTCCATGATGCCCATAAATTCTTCAGCTCCCGGGCCATACGCAAATACCGGAACCATAACTGCAGTGTGTCCGGTTGTAGCGTAATCGGCTTTTACCGTGCCGGTACTTATGTTGCCGCCGGTTAATGCCATGCCACCGGTTTCGTGATCGGCAGTAACCAATACAAGTGTTTCGCCATCGTTGGCAGCAAATTCCAGCGCTTTTCCCACTGTCTGGTCAAAATCAAGCATGTCTTCTACGATGTAAACGGTGCTGCTGGCATGGCCTCCCCAGTCGATTTGCGAACCTTCAATCATAAGAAAGAAGCCTTTGTCGTTTTTATCAAGAATGTTGAGGGCCGCAGATGTTGCAACAGGCAACATCTCGCCGCGTTCCTCCATTCTGCCATTGTGAACACCGGCGGTTAGTCCGGCAAGTTTTCCACTTTTAACTTTGGCTATCTTGTTAATATCGGTTTCCACCGTGTAGCCTTTTTCTTTTAATTCGTTGGCCAAATTACGACCATCTTTGCGTTTGGTAAAATGGTCATTTCCTCCGCCAATAAATACATCAATATCCGTATTCAGGAAATCTGCGGCTATGGCTTCGTACATATTCCGGCTGGATTGATGCGCAATAAACGATGCCGGGGTGGCGTGTGTAATGGACGATGTTGAAACCAGTCCTGTAGCCAGTCCTTTGTCTTCGGCTTCCTCGAGTATTGATTTTACTTTTACAGTATCGGCATTAACACCAATTGCTCCGTTGTAGGTTTTTACGCCACACGCTAAAGCTGTTCCACCGGCTGCCGAGTCGGTAATGTAATCGTCGGAAGATTGGGTTTTTGAGAAACCAATGTGACGGCAGTTTTCAATAAAAAGGTGCCCCTGGTTGGCTGTAATTCCTGAGAAAACCTGGCTTACTCCCATACCATCGCCAATAAGGAAAATAATGTTTTTGGGTTTATCCGTTTTAAAATTGTGCGGATACATTTTTACCTCATACGGTTCACCTGCCTGGTAAATTTTATCTGTATTTTCAGATTCGGCATTTAAATATGCATCTTGCGCAAATGTGCCAATGCTTAGGGCACATAAAGCGAGTAAAAAAAATAATCTTTGTAACATGTTTCTTCTTTTAGTTGTACGTGTAAAAGTATAGCATTTTGGCTATCGAGCTTTAAATTAACAATAAAAAACTGTGAATAGTTTCATAAAATTAGCCGAACTTTTCAATTTCTTCTTTATCGAATTCCGTGTTTAGTGTAAAATAGGTTCCTTCCAGTGTTGTATGCATTTTAATAATGTCGATAAGTACAAAGTTACTGAGGATTTCTTCTGCCTTTTTGCGCGATAAACGTGCCTTTCTTATGAATTTCGAGAAGGTAATGGATTCATTATTTTTTAGGTAGTCGATAAGAAAACGCTCGTCGTCGGAGTAAGTTAAATAAACGCCTTTCGAACTTTTTTCCTTTCTCCATATTTCAATTTGTATTTTATGGGCCAGTATGTTTTCGTCTTTCTGTCGTATATAAGCCAGCCATTTTCCGTTTTCGTCTTTTGCAAAATATGGTTTTTTATCGCTGGCTTCAATTTCGATTTTCAGAACGGTTTTACCCTCAATTGTCCATTGGTGGGTGGTAAAATCAATTTGCGGTTTGCTGTAGATTTTTGCTGCCGCTTCTATCATATAAAATTCTTCATCGCTGCTAATGCCGGCAATTTTGCCGTTATCTTTTACCCCAATGAGCAGACGTCCGCCATCGGTATTAGCAAAAGCCACCAGCGATCGGGCAATTTTTTTCGAGTCGTTAATACAAAACTTAAAATCCTGCTGCTGATGTTCTCCTTCTGCAATAAGTTTATAGATGTAACTGCTCATGCGTTTCTGTTTTTTAACTATTCAGGAAATGCGAATCCCTACTTCATCCATTCAAACATTACATAGTGTTCCTGGTTCATACCCAGTTTTTCGTAAGTTTTTTGTGCTGCTGCGTTTGTTTTGTCGGCGTAAAGTCGAATTCCGTTAAGGTCGTCGGTTTGCATCACCTTCTCTTTTATGTGGGCGTACATACTGCGGTAAACTCCTTTTCTTCTAAAATCGGGCATCACATAAACCGATTGAATCCACAAAATTGTTCCATTGCGCCAGTCGCTCCACTCGAAAGTAGTTAACAGCGAACTTACTACCTGCCCGTTTATTTCGGCAACGTAATAGTTGCCCTTGGTGCTGTTGTTTAAAACCGCTGCAACACCTTTTTCAACTGTAGGCCGATGCAGTTCAATGCCTTCAGTTTCGTGCGCCATTGCCAGCTGAAAATCTACGAGAGTTTTGTGATCATTTAAAGTTGCTTGTCGTATTACCATGTTATAAGTTTGAGACCAGCGAAATTAATAATTCCACAGAAATCACTAATTTCCGCCAAAATTATTTTTATGAAAATTGTTGTTGCCTCAAAAAATCCGGTAAAAGTAAATGCCACCAATTTAGGATTTCGTACTTATTTCAATGAAGCAAAAGTACAGGGGGTTTCGGTAGAATCAGGTGTTCCCGATCAGCCAAAAAGTGATGAAGAAACATTAAAAGGTGCGATAAACCGTGCCGAAAATGCCCGCAAAGAATTTTATGATGCCGACTTTTGGGTGGGAATTGAAGGTGGCCTTTCAGTAACGAACAACGAGATTGAGGCTTTCGCCTGGATAGTAATTTTATCAGGAGAAAAAAAGGGGAAGGCACGCACAAGCACTTTTCAACTGCCGCGCAAAGTAGCAGAGTTAATTGCCGATGGATATGAGTTGGGCGAGGCCAACGATATTTTGTTCAAACAGGAAAACTCAAAACAAAAAAGCGGTGCAGTGGGGCTTTTAACGGGGAATAAAATTAACCGGACTGTCCTTTATAAACAGGCTGTTGAGTTGGCTTTGGTGCCGTTTTTAAACCCTGAATTATATTAACTAGGCTCCTATTCGGTCCATAATTTCGTCAACCCTGATGCGCTCTTCGTGTAAAAGCACGAGTTGTAGTTTTTCTTTTTCAAGACGCTCGCTAACCATCGGGCCTACTTCGCCGGTTACAATAGTAGTAACTCCCTGCTCTTTTAAAAAGTCAACTAATTTAATTCCACTGTGCGGTTTTTCTATAAACTGATTCTCCTCAATGGAATACTGGTTTTTATCAACGTCAAAAAGTACAATGTACTCACATTTCCCAAAACGAAGATCGAGAAAAGACTTTTCTGTTTTGCCTGAGGATGTAATCGCAAATATTTTACTCATAGTAGAACTGTTTTAGATTTTAATAATAACAATTAAATCTTAAAATGTTTATAGACTGTTTGAAATTTATCCATTTATTCCATTATTGGCCTTTTTAACTTAATCTTTTTTCAAATTGTTAAGTTCTTCCCAATATTCAACGGCTCTTCGTGTGTGGGGAATGCAGATCGTTCCACCTACTACGTTGGCCACACTAAAAACTTCAAAAACTTCGTTGGTAGTAACCTTTAATTCGTGGCATTTTTCCAGGTGATATTTTACACAGTCGTCGCAACGCAATACCAGCGAAGTGGCTAGTCCCAGCATTTCTTTCACATTGGCACCCAGGGCTCCTTCTTTGTAGGTCAGCGTGTCAAGGCTAAAAATCCGCTTCATAACTTTATTGTCCGAAGCCAGTATTTTTTCATTCATTTTTGCCCTGTAGCTGCCAAATTCTTCCACTGAATTTCCCATAATTTGCTTTTTATAATTGTGGCAGCAAAGGTAGGTTAAGTTTTAAGTTCTGGAAAAGTCAAAATATAAATATTAACAGTTTAAAGCTGTGTTTTGCCGCTTTCATATTACTTAATGATTAAAGGCAATGTAATGTGCATAAAAACCGTTCTTGTTTTAGATGTTTTTAAAGTATATTTGCACACTCAATAAAAAAGGAATAATGAGGACTTTTTTGCTGGTTTTAGTTGGTCTGTTGGCCACAAATTTCTTGTTTGCTCAGGTTGATTTTTCTGAAGAAATTGTTGCTGATACAAGCAGCATTGCTATTTTGGAACGACTGGATGTGAACAGAGACGCACGGCTCGACAAAATGCTAAAATGGCATATTGAAAAGAACCAAAAAAGAGAGGGGATGGATGGATACAGAGTTGAGATCTTTTTTAGTTCGAGTTTAGACGCTAAAGAGCAAGCCCTTAACCTGAAAACTGAATTTCTGACAAACTACCCCGATTTTCCCGTTCATATAAAATTTATTGCACCGAACTTTCGGGTTCGTGTAGGCGATTTTAGAACGAAAAATGAAGCTTTGAAGTTGTATAAGCAAGTTCAAGAAGACTATCCCGCTGCTTTTATTGTTCCTGATGTAATCGAATTTCCATTGTTGAAACAAAATCAGTATGAGTGACCAGATTAAACATGAGTGTGGTATTGCTTTAGTTCGTTTGTTAAAACCCCTTTCTTATTACCATGAAAAATATGGTACCTGGAAGTACGGACTGAACAAGATGTACCTTTTAATGGAAAAACAGCACAACCGGGGACAGGACGGCGCCGGAATTTGCTGTGTAAAATCAGACCTCGATCCTGGGAATCCGTATATAAGTCGGTTCCGCTCGGTTGAGCCCAATCCAATAAAAGATGTTTTTGATAAGGTAAATAAACCTTTGAAAAAAGCCAAGCGCCACAACTTCGATATAAACGACCCTGAATGGGCCGAAAACAACTTTCCGTTTGCCGGGACCCTTTATCTGGGGCACCTGCGCTACGGAACTTTTGGAAAGAACAGTATTGATTTTACGCATCCGGTAATGCGCCAAAATAACTGGAAGTCGCGTAACCTGGTATTGGCAGGTAACTTTAACCTGACCAATACAGATGAGCTTTTTAATGTATTACTTAACCTGGGGCAGCACCCAAAAGCTTATACTGATACCGTAACTGCACTTGAAAAAGTGGGCCATTTTTTAGATGAGGAAAACCAGTATCTTTTCCGAAAATATAAAAACGAAGGCTGCGGTAATAACGAGATTTCACCGTTGATTGAACAAAACCTCGATATTCAGAACATTTTGGAACGTGCCTCAAAAGACTGGGATGGAGGTTATGCTATGGCCGGATTGATTGGCCATGGCGATGCTTTTGTTGTTCGCGATCCGTGGGGGATTCGTCCGGCGCACTATTATGCCGACGATGAAATTGTGGTGGTTGCTTCAGAGCGCCCCGTAATTCAAACGGTAATGGATTTGCAGGAAAGCGATGTGCAGGAAATTGGCCCGGGAGAAGGATTGATAGTAAAAAAGAGCGGAAAAATTTCGAAAGAGATGATCCGTGTGCCGCATAAAAGAAAATCGTGTTCGTTCGAACGCATTTATTTCTCGCGTGGTAGCGACAAAGCAATTTACCAGGAGCGAAAGCAGTTGGGGCGTTTGCTAACACCAGTTGTTTTGGAAGCTGTGGATTACGATTATGAAAATACTGTTTTCTCGTACATCCCGAATACAGCAGAAACCGCCTTTTATGGATTGGTTGAAGGCGTTCGCCATCATTTGGTAGACTGGAAAATCGATCAGATTCAGCAGAAAAACGGAGCATTAACCGATAAGGATATTAAGCGCATTTTGTCGTTTGAGCCGAGGGTGGAGAAAATTGCCATCAAAGATGTAAAGCTGCGAACTTTTATTGCAGATGATGCAAGCCGCGATGATTTGGTGGCCCATGTTTACGACGTTACTTACGGAGTAATTCAAAAAGATAAAGACACGCTGGTAATTATCGATGATTCGATTGTGCGTGGTACAACCTTGAAAAAGAGTATTTTAAAAATACTTGACCGGTTGAAACCTAAAAAGATCATTGTGGTTTCATCGGCTCCGCAGATTCGTTATCCCGACTGTTACGGAATTGATATGGCTCGTTTAGATAAATTTATTGCATTTAATGCCGCTATCGAGTTGCTGAAAGATCATGGTAAAGAGTCGGTAATTCAGCAGGTTTATAAAAAATGTAAGGAGCAGGAGAATTTGCCAAAAGAAGAAATGGTGAACTATGTACGCGAAATTTATAAGCAGTTTACTGCTGAGGAAGTCTCTGCAAAGATTGCCGAATTGTTGAAGCCGGAAGATTGTAATGCAGAAATTGAGATTGTGTATCAGTCGATTGAAAACCTGCATAAGGCTTGCCCAAATGATTTGGGCGACTGGTATTTTACCGGTAATTTCCCAACTCCGGGAGGAAACAGGGTGGTAAACGGATCGTTTATTAACTATGTTGAAGGTAAAGACGCCAGGGCATACTAGAATTTCTGGTTTTGTGTTGATAATAAAAAATGGCCCGATGTTTTTAAAACATCGGGCCATTTCTTATTGGTAAATTTCTATTATTCCGGAGTTGGCCATTCATCGTCTTCTTTACCTTTTATATAAGTTTCAATGTGGCGATCGACTTTTACTTCGTAAATATCTTTAATCGTTAAAATTATTCCGGTTTCAAGTACATTTCCAAATACCTCATTCTTAATCGTTCCAAAGGTTTTCATTGAGGGCGAGAGGTTCATATAGGCATTAACCAGCGGAGGAATGTTTTCTCCGTATATCCTTACATTTTGGACCAGAGTTTTATAATCTTCTTTATATCCGGGACCCACAAAAAGCTTCTCCATGGCCGGGATATCGATGTTGAATTCAACAGGATTAAAAGGATATACTAAGTCGTCTTTGTCGCGGAAATACTTTTTAAAGAAATACTGAATCAGATTACGAGCTTCATTATGAAAATGCTCGTACATCGTAATTTTTCCAAAGAAATATTTGATCTCTGGATGGTCAACAGTCAAAGCTCCCAGCCCATCCCAAAGGTTGTCGAGGGCAAACAGCGCTTTTGCTCCGGCTTTGCTCGACTGGTAGGCAGGTTGTACAAACGACCGGCCCAGTTCGAGAGTATAAGGCAGGTAGTTCTCCTCAAATTCTTTTGAAAAATGAAAAACCCTGGAAGTAGCTAGTTTTATATCGCCATTTTTATCACGTGGTGCATCTGCACACAACACATAGCGGTAACCACCTAATATTTCTTTTGCGTCAGGATCCCAAACAATCAGTTGTTTATAGGGATTTTCTGCAGTATCATAACTGTCAATGTCGGTTTCTTTACCTGTGCCGCCTCCGGCATTTCTAAACGTGATTTCCCGCAAACGCCCCAACTCGTGCATAATTGCGGGCGAATCATGTGCCGTTATAATATATATTTCGTTGCCACCTTTGTTGGTTGTCCGAAGTAATTTTTCAGGAGTTAGCTCTGCATAAATTTCTTCTCTTGATATAGGTGTTATTATGTCCTTCATTTGAAATCTTTTATCTTTCAGTTCCCCTCCAACTCCCGAAACCTGGTGAGTAAAAATGTGTCTCAGCGACATTACGCTAAATTTACTTACTTGTTTCGGGTTCACATTCTTTTTGAAAATTGGACTACAAAATTAAAAAAATCATGTGAATGCTGTTCGATAATTCTGTTTTAATTTGCTGAGCCTGAACTTTCTTTTAGTTTATATACTTTGTCTTTTACCCATTCAGCCCACTCGCGGTACGTTTTCGTATTGTCGAAAGTGGTATATGGAATTGGTTTCCCAAAATAAAGATGCACTTTGGTATTTTTGTGTTTTATTGTCTCGTCGGGCAGGAAAAACATTTCCAGGTTCCATTTTATTCTCAAAAATTTTCGGAGTTTGGCGATGCGATAAAACCTGTTCGAATTTCGTCCGCTAATAAAAACAGGAACAATGTCGCGTTGGTGTTTTACGGCTTTGCTGATAAAATGCTTTTTCCACTCCAGATCAACAATTTTGCCTTTGATTTTTCGTGATGCCAGCCCCGATGGGAAAATCAGAATCTGATCTTCCGAGTTGTAGCATTCTGAAAGCATTTTAGCGGCCTTGCGCTCATGTCCGCCGTGTTTATTTACAGGAACAAAAACCTTGGCCAATTGTGGAATATTGAGCAAAATGTCGTTCGATAAAAATTTGAATGATCCCAAACGCGCTTCCACATTTTTCATGAGAAGCATCCCGTCGAAACCTCCCAGCGGATGATTACTGACAAATATATAACGCCCTGTTTCAGGTATATTTTCAATGTTGTGAACGTATTCCTGAACATTGAACTCTTCAACAACATTTTCCACAAAATCAATTCCTTCTAGATGACCGTGCTTTTCAAGAAAAGTGTTCACTTCATCGAGGTGCAGAATGTTGTTCAAATAGCGATATACAAAGCCCGGGATAAACTTTGCCAGTCCTGGATTTTTGGCGGCAAAAACCTCCCTAATCCGAATTGGCTTGTAGCTTTTAGTGCTATTTTCTGTAGTCATTTCTGGTTTATTTGCGGCGGCAATTAACTAAAAATTCCTTAATCTGAAAAATCTAATATTTCTGATTTTTTCCCTTTAATGATCGCGTCTTTAGCTTATTGTTGAAGATGGTTTTTTTGAATTGGAAGGTAAAGAATGAAATATATCTACCTGAAAGCGAGTTATTAACGTTGTGTTGATTGCGTTTTGTTGTTTTTAAATGGCTGTAAATCAATAATTAAAGCTTTGTTTTTAACAGAAATGAACAGGTTTTAAACATTTTGCAGCAGGTTTATTAACAGAAAGTATAAAAGTCGAGGTGTAATGAAATGGAAGAAAATGGCATGAAATGGAATAAAATTGTATTTTTACCATTGATAAAAAGATTTTTAGGACTTTATGGCATTTTTTGCAGGAACATATCAGGCTACCATCGATGATAAAGGACGAGTCGTTCTTCCGTCGGCTTTTAAGAAGGCGATGGGCGAAGCTATTCCTGATCAGGTTGTTCTGGAGAAAAACCGTCTGGGAAAATGCCTTGATATTCATCCGATGGAAGTGTGGCAGGAGAAGGTGGAGAAATTTCAGGCAAAAGTACGTGCCAGCACCAACCCTGCACATTTTGCAGCCTTGCGGCAGTATTTCCGAAATTTTGCTCCGGTTAGCCTTGCAGCAAATGGTCGGGTAAATATTCCTGATGAATATTTAAAGTACGCGAACCTGGAGGGCAAGGTGACATTTCTTGGAATGGGCGCCTCAATAAGCCTGAGCAACGAAGACGTGGCGCAAGCCGACGATATTTCTGATGAGGCCTATCTGGACATGTTGAGAGAATTTGATTTGTAGGGAAGATGTCTGACGTTTATCACATACCGGTTTTGGCAACCGAGAGTATCGAGGGGATGAATTTGCATCCCGGAGCCAGTGTTGTTGATGCTACCTTTGGTGGTGGCGGACATTCAGCAATGATATTGAATGCGCTTGATAGCGGCGGTCGCCTGTTTGCTTTCGATCAGGATGAAGATGCTGCCGGGAATACCATAGAGGATGACCGGCTTTTTTTTATTCGTCATAATTTTCGTTACATCCGTAATTTTTTACGCTATAACGATGTGGAGCAGGTAGATGCAGTATTTGCCGATCTGGGTGTGTCGTCGCATGAGTTTGATGAGGCGGAGCGCGGCTTTTCATTTCGTTTTGATGCGCCGCTGGATATGCGCATGAATCGCGAAGCAGGCCTTGATGCTGCCAAAGTTGTAAATGATTATGATGAAAAACGGCTTTGGGAAATCTTTCGCATGTATGGCGAAATTAAAAATGCGCGAAAACTGGTTGCACAAATTGTAAAAGCCAGAACGGAGGCTCCAATTACCACTACCACACGTTTGAAAGAAATTGCATCGTCGTGCGCTCCAAAAGCAATCGAGAATAAATATTTAGCACAGGTTTTTCAGGCCGTGCGCATTGAGGTTAACGAAGAGATGGAGGCCTTGCGCGAATTTCTGTCGACTTCGCTTGAGGTATTAAAACCCGGCGGACGTTTGGTGATTCTTACTTATCACAGCCTGGAAGATCGCTTGTGCAAGCACTTCCTGAAATCAGGGAATTTTGAAGGAAAGATAGAGAAAGATTTTTATGGAAATGTGCAGTCGCCTTTCAAAATAATAAACCGAAAAGTGATTGTGGCCGGAGACGAGGAATTGAAAGCAAATCCAAGATCAAGAAGTGCAAAACTGCGAATAGCTGAACGAATTTAACGATGGCAGAGCAAAATAAAAATACACGGAAGCGTACGGGGATGAAATCCTTTATCGGGGTACCATCCTTACTGATGAGCGCACATTGCGGCAGATGCCGTTTGTGGGTTTTCTTGCGGTTTTGGGATTGCTGTTGATTACGAATCGCAACTGGTCAGAAAGCACGCTGCGCGAAATTGTAGTGTTGCAGCAAGAATTGGAAGAGTTGCGATCAGAATCAGTGACGCTTTCTGCCAAGCTGATGGACGCCAGCCGGCCATCGGAAGTAGCAAAACGAGTTGCAGAGGCCGGAATTGGTTTACAAGAACCAATGCGTCCGCCTCAAAAAATAACAGTTGAAAAAGAAGATTAGAAGTGGGAATCAGAAAAACCATATTGTCGCGTATTGCAATTGTATACTTCGTGTTGACGTTGTTTGGTGCCGTGGTTGTGGTTAAACTTGTTTCTGTTCAGCAAATTAAAAATGAGCGCTGGCAGAAAATAGAGAAAAACCTGAGCAATAATACAGTAATTATCCCGCCGGTTAGGGGACAATTTGTGCCGATGATGGTAGTGTTTTGGCAACCTCGGTTCCGGGGTACAAAATCCGTATCGATTTGGCAGCCGAGGGCGTTAAAAAAGTGTTCGATAACGAAGTGGATTCATTAGCCTGGTATTTGTCCGCTTTTCATAAAGATGCTTCGCAACGCGAATATGCGAGAAGGTTGCGTTCGGCTTATAAAAACAGAAATCGTGGTTATCTGCTTACGCCTCAAAAAATAGATTATAATCAATTACAGGAATTCAAGAACTTCCCGATTTTACGCCGCGGACGATTTGGTGGCGGAATGATTCTCGAGCAGGAGAACAAACGGCTCAATCCGCTCGGAATATTGGCTCAGCGAACAATCGGAAGCCTGAATAAAGCCAATGCGCTTACTCCTGTTCCGGTGGGTTACAACGGGCTCGAGCGTTCGTATGAAATGTACCTGCGTGGTGAAAATGGTATTAGTTATAAGCAAAATCTTTCGGGACGTTGGGTAACCCGCACCGAAATTGAACCTCAAAACGGGATGGACATCATTACTACCATCGATGTAAAAATGCAGGACATTACTGAAAGTGCTTTATATAAGCAGGCACTAACTTCGAATCCGGAGTGGGCAACTGCAGTGTTAATGGAAGTAAACACCGGAGAGATTAAAGCGATTGCTAACCTCGGAAAAACGAAAGATGGTTTTTACGAAAAAGATAATTACGCTTTGGGTCATCGTGGATGTTACGAGCCGGGATCAACATTTAAGCTTGTTTCGTTAATGGTGGCACTGGAAGATGGAGTGGTTGATACCAGCGATGTGTTTGATACCGGAAATGGTTATTGGGCACAGGAGAATATTACCGATGATCATGCTTGTGGAAAGGTGACTGTAAAACAGATTCTGGAGCAGTCATCAAATATTGGTACTGCAAAGGTTATTTTGTCTAAATATACAGACAATCCTGAAGATTATGTGGACCGTATTTATGGATTTGGCATTCAAAAACCTTTGGAGCTGGAACTGGCCGGAGAAGGACAACCATATATAAAATACCCTGGCAATGCTGACTGGTGGGGGACAACCACATTGGGTCGTATGTCGTATGGTTACGATTTGCGTCTCACTCCGCTCCAAATATTAAATTTCTACAACGCTGTTGCCAATGATGGTGCAATGGTAAAGCCGCGTTTGGTAAACGAAATTCGCAATAACGGAGCTTTGGTAAAAACCTTTAAACCCGAGTTGCTCAATCCGATGATTGTTTCGAAAGAGACGATTGGAAAAGCGCAGGCAATGCTCGAAGGTGTTTGTCAGAAAGGAACCGGGCGCGGAGTTCAAGGCGAGCATTTTAAAGTGGCGGGAAAAACCGGAACAGCAAGAGTAGCTCGCTCGGATGGTAAAGGTTACGAATACGGTGCTTACTACGCGTCGTTTGTAGGCTATTTCCCGGCTGATAATCCAATGTATTCGTTGATTGTAACATTTAAAAAACCACGAAACTCGATCTACGGAGCAGCTGTTGCAGGCCCGGTTTTCAAAGAGATTTCCGAAAAAGTATACGCCAGCCAGATTATGAATGCCACTCCCGAAAGCGATAACCGTGAAGGAGAAGATATTCCACAAATAAAAAGTGGGCAGCGAGATGATATTCTTCGTTTGGCGGAAGAGCTGGAATTGAAAAATGTACGTGGATTACCCGAATCAAGAATGGTTTCGCTGAATACTCAAGACAGTACAATTGTATTAGAAGAAAATGTGGTTTCGGTAAATGCAGTACCCGATGTCATTGGAATGGGGGCCAGCAACGCCATTTTTCTGCTGGAAAACGCTGGTTTGAAAGTAAAAATAAACGGAATAGGAAAAGTAAAAAAACAATCGTTAAAACCCGGAAGCTCTTATCGCCTGGGACAAACGGTATATATCTCATTAAGTTAAGATGAAGCTAAACGAGTTATTGGAAAATATAGGGATTATTGAATGCATCGGTGACACCGATAAAGATGTTGTGGGTATTCAATTTGATTCAAGAAAAATCAGCTCAGATTATTTGTTTGCAGCACAAAAAGGTGTTTCAGTTGACGGGCATCGTTTTATTGGTGTTGCAATCGAAAAAGGTGCCACGACAATTGTTTGCGAAGATCTTCCGGAAGAAATAAAACCGGAGATCGCTTATGTTCAGGTTGAGGATTCCAATAAAATTTTAGGAGAAATTGCAGCTGCTTTTTATGGTTTGCCGTCATCAAAAATGAAAGTTGTCGGTGTAACCGGAACAAACGGGAAAACCAGTATTGCCAGTTTACTGCATAAACTTTTCCGAATGCAGGGCTACAATGTTGGCTTGCTTTCAACAATATCTTACAAAATAAACGAGAAAGAAGAAGTTGCTTCACATACCACGCCTGATGCTTTAAAAATTCAGCAGTTAATGGCTGAAATGGTGGCCGCCGGATGCGAATTTTGTTTTATGGAAGTGAGTTCGCATGCCATCCATCAGCAGCGAATTGCAGGCATTGAGTTTGCCGGAGGTATTTTTACCAATATCACGCACGACCACCTTGATTATCACAAAACTTTTGCAGAATACATAAAAGCCAAAAAGGCTTTTTTCGATGGGCTGTCGGAAGATGCTTTTGCACTTGTAAACGCCGACGATAAAAACGGCTTGGTAATGTTGCAAAATACGCAAGCGCGGAAGCTCACTTATTCCAATCGTACCATGGCCGATTACCGTTGCAAGGTAATTGAAAGTCATTTCGACGGAATGTTGCTGAGTATGGATGAGCAGGAAATCTGGACTCGTTTTGTTGGCTTGTTCAACGCGTCAAATCTATTGGCTGTTTACGCCACTGCCGTTGAATTGGAGCAGGATAAAAACGAAGTGTTAACTATTATTAGCGATTTACAATCGGTACAGGGCCGTTTTGAAACCATTAGAAGTGAAGATGGCAAATATGCTATCGTTGATTATGCCCACACGCCCGATGCATTAAAAAATGTGTTGGAAGCAATTTCAGAAATAAGAACAAGAAATGAACAGGTGATTACTGTTGTTGGTGCCGGTGGCGACCGCGACAAAACAAAACGCCCCGAAATGGCGCAAGAAGCTTTGGCTGCCAGCGACAAGGTGATTCTTACTTCGGATAATCCACGAAGTGAAGATCCGGAAGAAATTATAAAAGACATGGAAGCCGGCGTTGAGCCGCAATATAAAAACAAAGTGGTGTCGATTGTGAGCCGCCGTGATGCAATAAAAACAGCGGTGATGCTGGCACAGCCCGGTGATATTATTCTCATTGCCGGAAAAGGACACGAAGATTACCAGGAAGTAAATGGTGTGAAGCATCATTTTGATGACAGAGAAGAAGTGAAAAACTGTTTTGGACTAAAAAATTAAAAACAAGATATGTTTTACTGGCTATACGAAATTTTAGCAGGACACGATATTCCGGGAATTGGAATGTTGCCGGGTATTTCATTTCGCTCAGCAGCAGCCATCATTCTATCGTTGTTTATTACTACGATTTTTGGAAAAAGGGTGATTCGCATTTTGCAGCGCAAGCAAATTGGCGATGAGGTGCGCGATCTTGGTCTGGAAGGACAAATGCAAAAGCAGGGAACGCCAACAATGGGTGGAATTATTATATTGATGGCCATTATCATTCCAACCTTACTTTTTGCCCGCCTCGATAATATCTACATCCTTTTAATGCTGATCACCACTATATTTTTGGGACTGATCGGTTTTGTCGACGATTATATCAAGGTATTCAAAAAAAATAAAGAAGGATTAGCAGGTAAATTCAAAATATTAGGTCAGGTAAGTTTGGGACTTTTTGTGGCCGCTACATTATTTATTAGTGAGGATGTAAAAGTTCGTGAGCATTTAAGTGATGAGAACGGAATTAGCTTGACAGAAGAAGTTATTGATCCCGCTACCGGGGAGACGACAACACAATTTGTAATGGAAGATGTTAAGTCTACCAAAACAACCATCCCGTTTATTAAAGAGAATGAATTTGATTATGCATGGCTGGTTGCTTTTGCCGGTGATGCCGCCGGTTGGTTGAAATGGCTGGTTTATGCCTTTGCCATTATTTTGATCATTACAGCCGTTTCTAATGCGGCCAACCTTACCGATGGAATTGACGGGCTGGCAACCGGTACGTCGGCGATAAGTGGTGCTACGCTGGGCATTCTGGCGTATGTAAGTGGTAACGTAATTTATTCCGATTACCTGAATATCATGTACATTCCGAACACCGGTGAATTGACCGTTTTTATTGCCGCATTTATCGGGGCTACAGTTGGCTTTTTATGGTACAACTCATTTCCGGCACAAGTATTTATGGGCGACACCGGAAGTCTGGCACTGGGTGGAATTCTGGCTGTGTTTGCCGTTATTATCCGCAAAGAAATTTTGATTCCGTTGCTGTGTGGAATTTTCCTGTTAGAAAATCTGTCGGTGGTTATTCAGGTGTTCTGGTTTAAGTACACCAAACAAAAATATGGCGAAGGACGCAGGGTGTTTTTAATGAGTCCGATTCACCACCATTTTCAGAAAAAAGGTTTCCCTGAACCAAAAATTGTAACACGCTTTTGGATTGTCGGAATTATTCTGGCAGTGATAACAATAGCAACATTAAAAATGAGATAGGTGAAAGGATTGGTAGCCATATTAGGAGCAGGCGAAAGCGGAGTTGGAGCAGCCATTCTTGCACAAAAAAAAGGATACCATGTATTTGTGTCTGACCTTGGAAAGATTAAGCAGAAATACAAAGACGTTCTTTCAAATAATAAAATCGATTTTGAAGAAGGCCATCATTCGGAAGAGAAAATCTTAAGTGCTGAGTTGGTCGTAAAAAGTCCGGGAATTCCCGAAACAGCACCGCTGGTAAAACAACTAAAAGAGCAAGGTACTCCTGTAGTTTCGGAAATTGAATTTGGTGGTCGTTTTTCGTCGGCAAAAACCATTTGTATTACCGGAAGCAACGGCAAAACAACAACCACTTTGCTGACTTATCATATTTTGCAAAAAGCAGGACTGAATGTTGGACTGGCAGGAAACGTTGGGAAAAGTTTTGCGTGGCAGGTGGCCGAAGAAGATTTTGATGTGTATGTAATCGAGTTAAGCAGCTTTCAGTTGGATGGAATGTACGATTTTAAAGCAGATGTGGCTGTGTTGATGAACATCACGCCTGATCATCTCGATCGATACGGCTACGATATGCAAAACTACACCGATTCAAAATTCAGGATTCTTCAAAATCAAACCGCAACCGACTACTTCGTTTATTGTGCCGACGACGAAGTGATTCAAAAAGAAATAAATAAAAGAGAGATAAAAGCTGCTCAACTTCCTTTTGGGTTGGAAGAGGCTGCCGGGCCTGGAGCAGGAGTGAGAGACAATCGGATAATTATCAACTTTAATAAAAATCAATTCAACATGTCGATATTGGATTTATCGTTACAAGGGAAACACAATACCTACAACAGCATGGCCGCAGGCATTGCAAGCAAGGTGTTAAAAATCAGGGATGAACAGTTGAGAGAAAGTCTTTCTGACTTTACAGGTGTTGAGCACCGTTTGGAGCGCTTTCTTAAGGTTCATGGAATTGAGTTTATTAATGACTCGAAAGCAACGAACGTAAATTCATCGTGGTATGCGTTGGAAAGTGTGCACAAACCGGTGATTTGGATTGCCGGTGGTGTAGACAAAGGCAACGATTATACCATGTTGCAAGGCCTTGTAACAAATAAGGTGAAAGCCATTGTTTGTCTGGGAAAAAACACTGCCAAGCTGCACGAAGCTTTTGGCGATTGTGTTGCCGATATTGTAGACGCATCCAGCATGGAAGAGGCTGTGAAAGCAGCTTACTACCTTGCACGAAATGGCGACACCGTACTTTTATCGCCGGCGTGTGCAAGTTTTGATTTGTTTGAAAATTACGAAGACAGAGGAAATCAATTTAAAAAAGAAGTAAGGAATTTGTAATGCAACATTCCATTCTGAAATTATTTAAGGGCGACCGCGTGCTTTGGATGGTGCTGATGCTTTTATCGGTTTTGTCGCTGCTAATTGTGTACAGTTCAACAGGTGCATTGGCTTATCGTGTGGCCTCCGGGAATACCTTGAAATACTTGTTTCGGCAGGTAGGATTTTTGGGTGCCGGAATTGCCGTTATTCTTGTAATGGTAAATGTGTTGCCCATAAAATTGTATTCAAAGCTCGCGTGGTGGGCTTTACTGGCGAGCATCGGATTTTTGGTTTTTTCAGTGCTGATGCGCGGAACACAGTTTGTTTCTGTCAGCGGACGTACGCTTAATTTTTGGGGAGCAACTTTCCAACCGGCTGAAATGGCAAAGATTTCATTGGTGTTGTTTTCAGCTAAGATTTTAGGGAAACGCCAAAAAACAAAAGGTGATTTGTGGGAAGCATTTAAGAAGATAATTTTTTATACGGCTATTGTTTGTGGTTTGATTTTTATATCCGATTTCTCAACCTCGGCATTGCTTTTCGCAACAATTATGACCATGATGTTTTGTGGCCGGATTCCATTAAAATATTTGTTTTCGCTTGTAGGTATAGGGATTGCTTTGGTGGTAACAATTTACTTTACTGCCGATCTTTTGCCGGATAGTGTTGGCCGTGTGCATACCATAAAGGGGCGAATTGAACGGTTTATAAATCCACCGCCACCCGAAGCATCGCAGGGAATTACCCAGGCCGATTATGCAAAACTAGCCATTTATTCCGGAGGAATATTAGGAAAAGGTCCCGGCCATTCCGATGTAAGTAATTATATGGCCGCTGCATATAACGATTTTATTTTTGCCATAATCGTTGAAGAATATGGTTTGTTGGGAGGTATTGCGGTAATCATGCTTTTCCTGATTTTCTTTTTCAGGGGAGTGGTCATTGTCAGACGAGCCACCCGGACTTTCCCGGCTTTTATGGTAATTGGGCTAACATTGGTGCTGGTTTTTCAGGCCATGATAAATATAGGCGTTTCAAGCGGAGCGTTACCGGTTACCGGTCAGCCGCTGCCGTGGATAAGTCTCGGAGGAACATCGCTGCTGTTTACTTCAATGGCTTTTGGATTGATACTTAGCGTGAGTCATCAAAATCAGCAAAACAAAGAGGTTGCCGAGCAACCGATTATGGTAAAAGCGCCGGATGAAGATTACGAAATAGAAAATGAAACAGTCAATTGAGTAACACTGGAGAATAAATGATTTTTATCTCACCCGGAAATGGGGAATATAAAAATTGCGAAAGATGAAACAAAAGATAAATAGAGTTATAATAAGTGGAGGTGGTACCGGAGGACATATTTTCCCGGCATTGGCCATTGCCAACGAAATTAAAAAGCGCAATCCTGACGCCGATATTTTATTTGTTGGCGCTGAGGATCGTATGGAAATGGAAAAAGTACCTGCCGCCGGTTATAAAATTATTGGTTTGCCGGTGATGGGATTTCCGCGAAAACCAAGCATGAAAATGTTTACGTTCATCAAAAAGCTTAGGCAAAGTGCGAGGCTTGCTAAACTAATTGTGGCCGATTATCATCCTGAAGTGGCGATTGGAGTTGGTGGTTATGCCAGTGGCCCGATGTTACGGGCGGCTGCACGAAATAAGGTGCCCTGTTTAATTCAGGAACAAAACTCGTATGCCGGAATCACCAATAAACTGCTGAGCAAAAAGGTGAATTCTATTTGTGTGGCTTACGATAAGATGGAACGATACTTTCCGAAAGAAAAGCTTGTTTTTACAGGAAACCCTGTGCGTCAAAATCTGATTGAGAAACAAAACAGAAAGGCAGCGCTGAAATTTTTCGAATTAAAAGAAGCTGATAAGGTTATTTTAATTGTTGGCGGTAGTCTTGGTGCACGTTCAATAAATCAGGCGGTGCTAAAAATAGTAAAGAAATTGCCGCTTCAGGTGTTCAGGTGGTCTGGCAAACCGGAGCGTATTATTTTGATAAAATTCAGGAGGAACTCAAACGATCAAAACCGAAAAACCTGCAGATCCATAAGTTTATATCACGTATGGATTTTGCATACGAAGTGGCTGATTTGGTGATTTCGAGAGCAGGAGCAGGAACCATTTCAGAATTGTGTTTGGTTGGTAAGGCGTCGTTATTGGTGCCGTCGCCAAATGTTTCGGAAGATCATCAAACAAAAAATGCGATGGCTTTGGTGGAGCAAGATGCTGCTTTAATGGTGCGGGATGATGAGATTAATGAGAAATTATTTCCCCTGGCTTTTGAGGTGGTTAACGATAAAGATCGTTGCAACGTGTTGGCAATAAATAGTAAAGGGTTGGCTAAGCCAAACGCTACCAAACAAATAGTTGATGAAGTTGAAAAATTAGTGAGACAATAAACGAATGGACAACATTCAGAAAATAAAAAATGTGTACTTCCTCGGAATTGGAGGAATTGGGATGAGTGCATTGGCCCGTTTTTTTAAATTCTCGGGACGCAATGTGGCAGGGTACGATCGTACACCAACAGCGTTGACTGATGCACTTCAGAAAGAAGGGATTGATGTGCATTTTGACGACGATATTAGAAACATACCGTCGAAATGGAATCCGGCAGAAACGATTGCTGTTTATACACCGGCTTTGCCCGACGAACATCAAGAATTGAACTGGTTTAAAAGTCAGCCAATTGGTTTGTTTAAACGAGCCAAAGTTCTCGGTATGATTTGCAACGAACATAAGGGAATTGCAGTGGCCGGCACACATGGCAAAACAACAACAAGTACTATTGTCACTAATATTCTGAGCAAAACAGAACAGGGATGTGGTGCATTTCTAGGTGGTATCTCGAAAAATTTCAGAAGTAATTTGGTTCTTCCCGAAAATGATTCGCCATGGATTGTTGCTGAAGCAGATGAATTTGATCGTTCGTTCCTGCACCTGAAACCGCAATTGGCGCTGGTTACTTCTGTTGATGCCGATCATCTGGATATTTATGGCGAAAAAGAAAAGATAGTTGAGTCGTTTGAGAAGTTTATTTCGCAGATCAGACCCAACGGAAGCCTGGTGGTAAAAGAAGGGGTAGAACTTGATACTTCGAAAACGGCGGCAAAAGTTTATACCTATTCGTTAAAGGGCAAAACAGATTTTGCAACGATGAATATACAACTGAATACGGATTCTGGTTTTTATACTTTCGATTTAAAAACTCCGGGAGGAATAATTACCAACTGTAAAATGAATTATCCGGGGCTGGTAAATGTGGAGAACACAGTCGGCGCCAGTGCTTTGGCGTGGCTGGCAGGTGCCTCGGCAAATGCTATTAAAGCAGGGATTGAAGATTACGAAGGTGTAGCCCGTCGTTTTGATATTCGCTACCGCTCGGAACAGAAAATTTATATCGACGATTATGCACACCACCCCGAGGAACTGAAAGCATTTATATCTTCGGTTAAGGCATTGTTTCCTGATAAAAAGGTGACCGGTATTTTTCAGCCTCACCTGTATTCGCGCACCAAAGATTTTTCCGCAGAGTTTGCACATAGTCTGGATTTGTTGGATAAAGCCATTCTTATTCCACTTTACCCTGCACGTGAAGAACCGATTCCGGGTGTTTCTTCCGCTATCATTTATAAACAAATGAAGCTGGAAAACCGAATGTTGGCCGAGCGAGAAGAAGTATTGAAAATATTAAAATCAGACCGAAATGAAGTCGTATTAACAATGGGTGCCGGTGATATCGACCGGATGGTTGAAAGTGTAATCGAATTATTGGAGAGTAAAGAAAAATGATAAAGAAGTTTGCAAAAATAGGCAGTTTATTGGTGTTGCTGGTGTTTCTGCTAGTAACATTGGCGTTTACTTCGCTGGAGTATAAACATGCCAATTGCAACGATATTGAGATAAATTACGATCCGGAGGAAGTAATTAAGGTGGATCGGTTGGAGCTGGTGAACCTGGTAAAATCGCTTGATAAAGACATAATCGGGAAGGATTTAGACAGCATTAATACGGTGCAAATTGAACAGGCGATTGAAAAACACGAGGCAATATTGAATGCTGAGGTTTATAAAGTAGTTACACGCACTGATAGCGCCACATTTAAAGGAGTACTGGCAATTAATCTGGAACATCGGAAACCGGTTGTGCGCATTTTTTCTGACAAAGGAAATTATTACCTCGATGAGTTTGGAGGCAAAATTCCCGTTTCGACAAATTACGCGGCCAATGTGTTGGTAGTTACCGGAGATATAAGCGAAGAGTTCGCAAAAGAAACGCTTTTATCTTGTGTGTTAGCGATTGAAGAAGATGAATTCTGGAATGCACAAATTGAGCAAATTCATGTGCAAAAAGATGGCGATGTGATTTTGATTCCTTTGATTGGCGATCATACTATTGAGTTTGGTAGCCTGGAGAATTACCCGCAGAAACTCCGGAATATGAAAGCTTTTTACAAACAGATTATGGCAAAGAATAATTGGAACAAGTATAAAACGATCAGTTTAAAATATAAAGATCAGGTAATAGCAAAAAGAAGGTAATTATGGCTTCAAAAACAAATCTTTCAGTTGTTATCGATATGGGAACCTCAAAAATGGTTGCCCTTGCAGGTCAGGCAACTCCCGAGGGTAAAATGGAAATCCTTGGTACTGCCCAGGTGCCATCAAGAGGCATAAAAAGAGGTATGATTTTTAATCTTGCCGATGCTACGGAGTCTATCACAACAGTGCTGGAACAACTGGATGCACAGCTCGAAGAGGAGATCACGGTTGTTGATGTGGCATACGCAGGAAAACGTATGCGAACAATCGATTACAAAGCATCCCGTTTTACGGGTGAAGGTGGCGTGGTAACAAGTTTGGATATTGATGAGTTGTACACTGAAGCGAAAAACCTGCAGATTAAAAATGATTACCGGATTCTGAAAGTTATTCCTGCCACGTTTGTAATTGACGATGAAATTGAGGAACTAAAACCTGTTGGAGCCACAGGGAAAAAGATTGAAGCCCGGTACAAACTGGTAATTATGCCTGATCAGGAATACCAGATTTTAAACCGTGTGTTGGAAACTGTGGGCGTTGAGTTGGGCGAAGTATTCCATTCCTCGCTGGCATTGGCAGAGGCCGCGCTCTCAAAGCCCGAAAAAGAAATGGGTGCTGTGGTACTCGATATTGGTGCCGGTACTACTAACCTGGCCATTTATTATGAAAATGCACTGGTACACTCGGCCGTAATTCCGTTTGCCGGTGCTGTTATTACCAACGATTTAAAAGTGGGCTGTTCCACATTTCTGGAAAAAGCTGAGTTGCTAAAAGTGCGTTACGGACAAGCTTTGGGCGATCAGATAAAAACCGAAGATACCGTAACAATTGCTAAAAATAACGGATGGGAGCCCAAAGAAATTACCATTCGAAGTTTGGCCTACATTATACAGGCGCGTTTGGAAGAAATTGTTGATTGTGTGGTTGCCGAAATCGAAACATCGGGAGTTGCCGATCGTTTGGGAACCGGAATTGTTCTTGCTGGCGGAACTTCAAATCTGGGGCATATAATTACGCTCGTTAAATTTCATACCGGTTTGGATGCTCGAATGGCCCACCCGGTAATTCTTCCAGCCAATCGTCGTGAAGAAGCAAAAAATCCTGCTTTTTTAACCGCTTTGGGAGCTTTAAAACTTTCTATAGCGAAAAATGTTGGAGAAGATAGAACCTTGCCGGAGCCAAAAGTAAGCCGAAACGGACGGGGTATAATGACCAATATGAAAGGAGCTTTGCAAAGTGCGATCAATTTTTTTGGCGACGACAACGAAGACCTTGAATTCAATTAAAACAAAAAGATATGACCGAAGAATTAGCAAATTTTCAATTTCCGAAGGCAGCATCATCAATTATTAAGGTAATTGGAGTTGGCGGTGGTGGTTGCAATGCGGTCAATCACATGTTCGAAGAGGGAATAAAAGGTGTTGATTATATCATCTGTAATACCGATTCGCAAGCCATGGATAACAGCTCGGTACCAATTAAAGTTCAGTTGGGGACCACATTAACTGAAGGTAGAGGTGCAGGAAATAAACCTGAAAAAGGAGCTGAAGCTGCCCGCGAAAATTACGAAGACCTTAAGAAGGTGCTGGGTGACAATACAAAAATGCTTTTTATTGCTGCAGGAATGGGAGGAGGAACCGGAACAGGTGCTGCTCCGGTTATTGCCAGCCTGGCTCGCGAGTTGGATATCTTAACCATTGCAGTGGTAACAATTCCTTCTCCGGCCGAAGGAAATAAACGTCGTGCTCAAGCGCAGCAAGGCATTGATAAAATGGCCGAGTTTGTCGATAGTATGCTGGTGATTAGTAACGATAGATTGCATCATATTTACGGCGATTTGCCGGCAAGTCAGGCCTTTAAAATGGCTGATAATATTGTGGCAACTGCTGTTAAGGGAGTTGCTGAAATCATAACCGTTCACGGAAATGTAAACATCGACTATACCGATGTGGAAACAGTAATGCAAAAGAGTGAAGTTTTCATTATGGGAACCGGTTTTGCAACAGGCGAAGGTCGCGCGATGGATGCTGTGAATGCTGCACTGGAGTCGCCATTGCTGGATAGTAACGATATTTACGGAACAAAAAATATATTGCTGAATATTATCTCGGGAAGTGAAGAAATCAGGATTGGAGAAATTGGAGAGATTATTGAATCGTTGCAGGAAAAAGCCGGTAAAGATGCCGATATAATATGGGGCAATGGTTACGACGAACGACTTGGCGATAAAATTAGTGTTACTATTCTTGCCACCAGTTTTGACACCAATCCCAACAAGGAATTGCAGCCCGAAAAGGAGGTGCAAAACTTTAACCTCGACGATGATCTTGAAGAGCCTGTTGATGATAAAGAACCGATAAACGAAGCAGTGGAGACGATTAATATCGAATTAAACAAAGAAAAACCATACGAACCAGAGCCAGAGCCGGAAGAGGAAGAGACAATTATGTTTGTTCCTCCGCAACCAAAACAAAAACCAAAGTCAAAACCCAAACCAAAGGGATTTGGCTGGAAGTCAAAAGAAAAGACCAAAACCAGGGAAAAGGCTGAGAAAAAGAAAGACGAGCCGGTTCCCGAATCGAATATCGACAATTGGTTTTATAAAAATTTTGGCAGCAAGATTTTTAACGACGACGAGGATCAACCTCTTGATTAATAACGACAAAACAGGGTGAAGAAAATGGATGATATGGCTGATTTTGTAATGGAAAAAACACCTGGTGCCGAGATTAAGGTAATAGGCGTTGGTGGCGGTGGTGGCAATGCTGTAAACCATATGTTTAAGCACGGTATTCGCGATGTAGATTTTGTAATCTGCAATACCGATGCGCAAGCTATGGAGGCAAGCGCTATTCGTTCCCGGGTTCAACTGGGAGCGTCATTAACCGAAGGACGTGGAGCAGGCAATAAACCTGACGTAGGCAGACAGGCGGCTATTGAGAATATTGAAGATGTAAAAAAGACTTTGGCGGAAAATACAAAAATGGTATTTATAACTGCGGGTATGGGCGGAGGAACCGGTACCGGAGCCGCCCCGGTTATTGCGCAGTGCTGTAAAGAGCAGGGCTATTTAACCGTGGCAATTGTTACCATTCCGTTCCGAAATGAGGGGAAAAGGCGCATAAAACAAGCTTATGAAGGTATTAAAGAACTGGCTACCTATGTTGATTCTCTCCTGGTAATTAATAATGAACGTATTCGTGAAATGTTTGGCGATTTTGGAATATCCGAGGCATTTGCCAAAGCCGATAATGTTTTGGCCACGGCAGCAAAAGGAATTGCCGAAATTATTACTGTGCCCGGATACATAAATGTTGATTTTGCCGATGTGGAAACAGTGATGCGAAAAAGCGGAATGGCAGTTATGGGAACCGGTGTAAGTGATGAAGAAAATCGGGCAGAAGATGCCGTTAAAAAGGCGTTAAACTCGCCATTGTTGAACGACAACGAAATTCGCGGAGCAAGAAATATTCTGGTAAATATTAACTCGGGAAGCAACGAAGTTACCATGGATGAAGTAGGAAGGATTACCGACTACGTTCAAAATATGGCCGGCTTTGATGCCGATTTGATTTGGGGAAATGGAAAAGATGAAACTTTAGGAGAGAAACTGTCAGTAACTGTTATTGCCACAGGATTTCCAACCAGTATAATTTCCGAATTGTCGGAGCAAAGCCAGCGAAAGGTTGTTTCGCACACGCTCGAAAAAGAATCGGTATCATCGCCTAAAAGTAAGCGTTTATCGGAACAAAAAAACGAAAACAGCAGAAACCAGTCAACTTTTGAATTTAATGTTAGCAACGAAAGTAAAAACGATGAAGACGAGTTTGAATCGTTGTACCCAATAACATCGCGCGAACGAAGTAGTGCGGATAAAGAAATTGATGTTAATGATTATGCCAGCCTGAGCGACGACGATGTGGACGAGTTGGAAAATGTACCGGCTTTTAAACGTCGGAATATTAGAATAAACGACCCAAAATATAAACGCGACCGATCGGGATACTCCATAAATCGCGACAACCAAATTTCAGACAGAAACAGTTATTTACACGATAACGTAGATTAATAAAAAAACCAAAAGTTATGGCAATATTAGATCAAATTAACGACGACATAAAAGCGGCCATGAAAGCTCGCGAAAAGGAAAAACTTGAAGCCTTGCGTGGTATAAAAAAAGTTATGCTCGAGGCGCAAACTGCAAAAGGTGCCGGAGAAGGTTTAGCTGACGAAGATGCGCTGAAAATTATTTCAAAACTGGCAAAACAGGGCTCCGACTCCGCCAATATTTACAAAGAACAGGGTCGTGAAGATCTTTATGAACAGGAAATGCAGCAGGTAGCAGTTTTTGAAAGCTATCTTCCAGAAAAAATGTCGGATGAAGATTTAACAGCTACGGTAAAAGAGGTTATCGAGCAGGTAGGTGCTACCAGTATGAAAGACATGGGGAAAGTAATGGGAATTACTTCGAAGAAACTGGCCGGTAAGGCCGACGGTAAAGATATTGCTGATAAGGTTAAGGCTTTATTGAGCTAAAGAAGCATCTAATTGAAGCAGAAAAGCAGGTTTGTGATATACAGACCTGCTTTTTTGTTTAATCTTCTATTTGATCAGCTACGTGGTCCAGATCAGCATATTTATCTTCGTAATTTTGTTTGATCTCATCTTTTAAAAATCCGTCGTCATCATAGTCGTCATCCTCGTCAACCAGGGCAACAGCCTCGTTTTCGGTCATTCTTAACATGTAATACTTGTCTTCGGTTTCGAAAGGTAAAACCGTTATTTTTTGACCGGTTTTATTAAAAAAATGGATGAGATTGTCAGCAAAACCTTCAGCATAAATAAGTTTAATTTGCTGTTGTAACTGCTTATCCAGTTTGCTGTAATCTTTAATTACTTTAGGTTTATTATTCGCCATTTTTTGCTAGTTAATTGAGTGAAAAACAATTTTAATAAATCAAAAAATCATTGGTTTTAATCTTCGCTACTGTCAGATTTTAGTTTTAGATTACCGAAACAAATAAATAGGATGGAAACGACATTTGCAATAGCTAAATATTAAATTTTTCATTTTTCATAAGTAAACTTTTCGGGTCAAAAAGTAGAATTATAGAGAACAGTTTGTTATGCTTTGTTTTTAATGCTGTTAAGGATTTGTTGTGCGGGTTTAATACAGTGGAGTTCTATTACTATTAGCATTTTGGTCTATCGGTTGTGTTTTAGATGATGTATTGATTTATGCGGAAAAAGAAAAAACAGAATGTTAGAGTTAAAAGCAGTTGGAAACGGTAGAAGAACTTTTTGAAATGAGAAAACCAGAACCGGTGCAAAATAACGATTTAGAAAGAAAAGAAATTCGGAATCGGGCATAAAAAAAGGGAACCTGAAAATGGGCTCCCTTCGTTTTATTGTTGGTGAATTTATTCTTCCGAAATAATTATTTTTTCAATTTCATCCCCTTGTCTGATGTTGTCAATTACATCCAGGCCTTCAAAAACTCTTCCAAAGCAAGTGTGATGGTTATCAAGATGCTGTGTGTTTTCGCGGTTATGGCAGATAAAGAATTGCGATCCACCGGTGTTTTTTCCGGCATGTGCCATTGATAAAACTCCTTTATCGTGGTATTGGTTGTTTCCGTCCGTTTCGCAATCAATTGAATAGCCTGGTCCGCCAGCTCCGGTTCCGTCCGGGCATCCTCCCTGGATTACGAAGTTAGGGATCACACGGTGAAAAGTAAGCCCGTCATAAAAGCCCGATTCAGAGAGCTTAATAAAATTGGCAACAGTTCCCGGAGCATCTTCTTCGTAAAACTTAACTTTCAGTACTCCTTTTGAAGTATGTATCTCAGCTGTTTTCATTCTAAAATTTTTTAATTCGGCACAAATGTAGAAAAAAAGAACAATTTTCATAATGACCGTTTCCAAGCCACTGAATGTAATTGGGTTAGAACCATGTTTAAAAGGCACTAAAAATTTATGAGGAATGGCGTTTACAAGAGGTATATAAAAGAAAGAAGGAGACTCAACAGTCTCCTTCCTAAATGTTAACCCCCAAACACACAATATGGGATGAATCCCAAATGCATTACAAATATATGGTTTTCTGCATCATTAAAAAAGTAAATACAAAATAAATTATTCTTTTATATAGAAATTTAGATCTTTTGATATGATTGCTATCGAATACATAAATATTATATTCGATAATTAGAATAATGCTGAATTCGTTTTGGTTTGACGATGATAGAAACTTTTAGCGTGTAACCTGAAATCGTAAATCCTTAATTTTTTCAATCAGAATTTATTATCTTGCTTGCGTTTAAGCCAATAATGATTTGAAATTACGATAATGAGACACCGACTGTTTGTGCTATGCTTAATGGGAGTTTTGGCGATTTCTACTGCTTGCGGACAATATCCTGAAACAGAAACCTCGCTGGATAAAAAAGTAAAATCTTTTCTTGAAAAAAATGCTAGTGAGTGGCGCGATATGAATGTGCCGCTGACCGATGGAAAGATTCTCTATGACATTATTGTCGAAAATGGCTATACTTCTGCTGTTGAAATAGGTACATCAACGGGTCACTCTGCAATTTGGATGGCTTGGGCACTAAGTAAAACAGGAGGGAAATTAACCACCATTGAAATTGATAAAACCCGCTACTTACAGGCCAAAGCAAATTTCCGAAAAGCCGGTGTTTCAAAATATATTGATGTGAAACTGGCTGATGCGCATGAGTTAGTACCAGAGTTAAACGGAGAATACGACTTTGTTTTTTGTGATGCCGATAAATACTGGTATAAGAACTACTTCATTGCTATGGATCCTAAGATAAAAAAAGGAGGATGTTTTACCGCTCATAATACGGCATCACGTATAAATGGTATTGGCGAATTTCTTCGTTATGTTGAAGGGCTTGATACGTATAAAACAACTATCGATCGGTCGAGTCGTGCCGGGATTTCAAAAAGTTTTAAAAAGTAAAATAATTCATCTTGCATAATCTGCACAAGAAACTAGAGCGTAGACTTGGCTTATTTCCTGTAACAAATATCGTAATTGCCAATATAATTGGTGCCGGAATATTTACGACTACAGGTTATTTAATGGGCTTTCTTCACAATCCGGTTATTATGTTGGTTTTGTGGGGGATTGGAGGATTGGTGGCTTTTTGTGGTGCTATTTCATTTGGAGAGTTGGGTGCCGCTTTCCCCGAAGCCGGTGGCGAATACGTTTTTATCTCAAAACTGTATTCGCCGTTGTTGGGTTTTTTAAGTGGGTGGCTGTCGCTGATAGTTGGTTTTTCTGCGCCAATAGCGGCTTCTGCAATTGGTTTTGCTAAATACTTCACCTGGGCATTCCCGCAACTGCAAAACTGGCTGATGCTAAACGAAACACTCAGCGTAGATAATTTTAGTCGCTGCATTGCAATTCTGATTATTGTGGGTTTTAGTTTTGTGCATTCGCGAGGCATTGTACAGGGAGCCAGGGTGCAAAATTGGCTAACTTTACTTAAAATACTCTTGGTGGTTGGATTAATAACAGCCGGATTACTTGTGGGCGAAGGAAGCATGCAAAATGTGAGATCGACCTTACCTTTTCACTTTTCGTTTGATAACTGGAAAGCAATTGGCCTTTCGCTAATGTTTATAATGTTTGCCTACAGCGGTTGGAATTCGGCAACTTATATTGGTTCCGAAATTAAAGATCCACGCAAAGTGATACCACGCTCGTTACTAATTTCAACAGTGGCCGTAACGGTGTTGTATATTCTGCTTAACCTGTTTTTTGTATATGCAGTGCCGGCATCTCAAATGCGTAATGAACCCGAGATTGGTGGTTTGGCTGCCGGATTGGCATTTGGAACAACCGCAGAAACAATTATCTCATTGCTCATTTCTTTTGCACTTTTTTCTTCGTTAAGCGCATTTATTATTCTCGGTCCGAGGGTTTATTACAAAATGGCTAGCGACGGGTTGTTTTTTAAGTCGATCGCACGAATCAATAAAAAACACCAGGTGCCTGTTAACGCAATTCTGTTGCAGGCAGCTATTGCCATTGTTTTAGTTTTATCAGGTACTTTCGAGCAAATATTAACTTATATGGGATTTTCGCTTGGCATATTTCCGATTATTGCGGTGGCCGGCAATATAAAATTACGAAGATCAAAACATTCAAGGCTGCGTTTACCGGGTTATCCATATGCACAGGTCTTTTTTATTGTGGTGAATATTTCAATTTTGGTTCTTGCCTATTTCGAGCGTCCTGTAGAGTCGAGCATTGCAGTGTTAACGGCACTGTCGGGCATTCCGGTTTATTATTGGTTTCAACGAAAAAAAGTTAAACGCGCTGAAGTGCCTTAAGTATCAATTCAATTTGCTCTTTTGTTTGTTGCTGCAGCCGTTTGTGGTCATCGTCCAGGATTGGATCGCCATAGCGAATAGTAACGTGCGTATGCAGTTTTCCTAACTGCCGAAAAAAGTGTTCTTTACAACCCAGGCATCATTAACATCTATAAAATCTATAGTCAACGTAATTTCAGGAATATCTCATTCGGAAGCAATATTGAAACTTCCGTTTTGAAACTTTTTAGTTAGCCTCCCATTGAAGTCGTTCCTTCAGGAAAAAGAATGACTGGAATTCCATTGTTTACTTACTTTTTTATTTTTTTCATCGTCAGCCGAAGGCTTTTGGATTTTTCCAGTCAACAGAAATTGATTTTGTAATGCGTGCACCAAAGCCACAGACGACCATTATAGCTTGGTTTCTTTTAAAATTAAGCTATCTGACAAGACGAATAGATTTTAGTTTGTGTTCATACATTTTTTAAAGCTTGAAGCACTTTTTTAGGTGTCATCGCTATTTCTAATAACCGGGCTCCTGTTAGATCATAAATGGCATTTCCAATTACGGCCCCCATACAAACTATCGCAGGTTCTCCGCCTCCCTGCGGAGGTGCATTTCGTTGCAAAATTTTGGTTTCTATTTCCGGAATCCATGAAAAACGTGGAATTTCATAGGTATCGAAATTTTTAGTTTTTACCTTGCCTCCTTCAAATTCCATAAACTCTTTCAGAGCATAACCCAGCCCCATGTTTATGCAACCCTCCATTTGAATGGTGGCTCCCTGCGGATTCACACAAAATCCCATTTCCTGTGCTACCCAAACTTTTAGCACTTTTACCTCACCGGTTTCTTTGTTTACATCCACTTTGGCAATGTGCGCTACATAAGTTCCGGCATCAGAACCAATGGCAACCCCGAAACCTCTTCCCGATGGTGATTTCGCCGGTTTCCAGTCGGCCATTTCTGCCACCGCTTCCAGCACATCAATGGCACGTTGGTCCTTCAGGTTTTTTAGCCTGAACTCAACCGGATCGATTCCCGCTTTAGATGCCATAATATCCACCTGCGTTTCGCGGGCAAAGGTATTGGTGCTGTTTCCTGGTCCGCGCCACGCTCCGGTGTAGAAAGGATGTATTCCCGGGGCCGTCCATCCGCGTCCGTAAACCGTTCTTTTCTGATGAGGCACATCGTACATGGTTTCAGAACCGCGATCGCCTGCATAAAAAACATGATAATCCCAGAAGTTAATTTTACCGTTATCATCAATTCCCGAGTTTATTTTTACGATAGCTGCCGGACGAAATGTATCATAGAAAAACTCTTCCTCACGATTCCAGTCAACCATGATCGGTTTTCCTGTGAGTTTAGCTAGTTTTGCAGCCTCAACGGCTTGTCCATGGGCTGATTTTCCACCAAATCCACCACCCAGATACGGAGGTTTCACTCTAACATTATCCTCTTCCATTCCCAATATCCGTGCGATATTTGATTGTGCCGGAAACGGTGTTTGAGTTCCGGCCCAAACGGTCATTTTATCGCCATCGAGATAAGCCATTGCAGTGTGTGGTTCCATGGGCGAATGTGCAACATATCCGTCATGGAATTCATTATTGAAAACCGAAGTTGCCAGTTCTTCTCCTTTTGATATGTCTCCCTCGTTAATATTTACATTTCCTTCCGGAGCACGTTCATTCAGGTAGTCGAAAAGGTTATCGTTGCTCACCGGTTTGTTTGCCTCCTCAAATTTGGCGCGGAACAAGTCTCGTGCTTGTTCTGCCATTTCCGGATCTTCATGCAAAGCGGCCACCAGATCGCCATCTCTTACAATTTGTACTCCTTCCACTTTTTCAGCCTCCGCTGTATCTGCCGAAATCAACTTTGCCCCGTGTGATGGCGGACGTAACAAGCGGGCATAAAGCATTCCCGGCAAACGCATGTCGCCAGAGTATTTGGCCTTTCCGGTAACTTTTTCCTGGCTGTCGGCACGGAATTTCGGCTTGCCCATTATTTTGTATTTCGAATAATCTTTAACGGTAGATTCGTTTTTAGCAACACGTTCTATACGCTGGCCATTGGTAAGTTGAGCATATGTAATCTTTTCACTTTGATCCTGACGATTAAAAACCACTCCTTTTTTAACATCCAGATTATCGATGTCCGTACCCAGTTTTTCGGCAGCCAGTTCCAGTAATACGGTGCGGGCTTCTGCCGCTGCTGCCAACATCGATGGCCCGAACATCCGTGTAGTCAGCGAACCAAAAGTTCCCATGTCCCATGGACAGAGATCGGTGTCGCCCATCACCATTTCAACATTTTCATAGGCTACATCCAGCTCATCGGCCAGCATCATTGCCAGGCCGGTGTTTACGCCCTGGCCCATTTCTATTTTACCGGTATAACACGATACTTTCCCATTCTCGTGAATCCGTAAAAATGCATTAAAATCATCGGGAAGGCGACGTTGTTCACCTTCGGCCGCCATCAGTTTTAGCGCTGCACCTGCATGAAAGAAAACGTAAATACCTCCGCCAAGTAAACGAATAAAGTTCCGGCGTTTTATGGTGTTGGTTGAAGTGTGTCCTTCTATATAATCCTGATAATCTTTTGCCTTATCCATGTTGTTGTTTTTAAGTTTTGAATACATAAAAGCTGAATCACTTGCCGTTTTGCATTTCGTTTGCTGCGGCTTCAATCGCGTCAAGAATACGGTTGTGTGCTCCACAGCGGCACAGGTTGTCTTCCATGCCCAAAATAATATCTTCCCGGCTCGGAGTTGGCTGGTCGTTTAGTAGTCCAACGGCATTCATAATCATGCCCGGCGTGCAGTAGCCGCATTGAAGCGCATCGTGGTCGGCAAATGCCTGCTGCACAGGGTGCAATTTTTCTCCCCTTGCCAGTCCCTCGATAGTAACGACGTCTTTACCGGCGACTTCACCTATGGTAGTCGCGCATGACCGGGTTGCCGAGTTGTTGATGAGTACGGTGCAGGCACCGCAATATCCCTCGCCGCAACCATATTTGGTGCCGGTCAGGTTAAAATGTGTTCGCAAAACCCAAAGAAGTTTTTTCGATTCTTCAAGTTCTACCGAAACATCCTTTCCGTTTAAAGTAAATTCGATTTTCGCTTTCATTGCAGTTGGTTTAATATGATTTAATTTTCACCTAGATCTCGATGTTATTCTGATTTCTACGTGAAACTATTTTTGTAGATACACCATTTCTCCCAAATTTAATAAGAATAAATCACAATCAAACGAACATGAATTTTCATTTTTCAAATTCACCAACCTGCCTATCGTCAGGCAGGCAAGAAGAATTGTCCGTCAGCTGACGGAAATCGAGAGTTACCTCGAATACAAATGAAATTAACAATTTTAATGAGATGAAAATGGGCAAATGTTAGTGGTGTTCTTTTTGGGGGATAACGATAGAATAAGTACCGGATGGGATGCGTATAGCAATAAAGAACTATACAAATCGGTCGTCAACATAGAATCATAAAACATAGAGCAGGAAAGAAGTGTGTTTTAAATAAATAACATTTAATCAGCGGTTTAGTCGGTTGATAGGTAAGTGCATTCGAAATGCGCAACATTTCATACCGCTCACGGTTGTATCTAATAAATAGAAACTGAAATTTTACTAATATTGTAAGTATGAATAAAGCAATGTACAAAATCATGAATAAGATTAGAAACATAACTGCGATGATTTTATCATTGATAATAGCTTGTGGCTGTGCATCATCTGATAAATCACCACGGATACAGGATGTAAAAGGAGTACATAAAGTAAGCGCTGATAAAATATGGTTGACACACGAACATACATTGGTTGATTTTATTGGAGCCGATAGCATACAACCTGATTCATGGAATCATGATTCGGTAATCAATAAAGTTAAGCCTTACTTCGATGAGCTTAAAGCATTCGATGTAAGTTATTTTGTTGATGCCACACCTAAATACCTGGGAAGAGATGTATTGCTTCTTGAGAAAATTGCTAATAAAACAGGTATTAGTATAATTACAAATACAGGTCTTTATGGGGCTCGCAATAACAAATATATTCCTCAATATGCTCATGAAATGACAGCAAGGGCTCTTGCCGAAACCTGGATTAATGAATGTGAGAATGGAATTGATGGAACTTCCATTAAACCTGGATTTATTAAAATTGGTGTTGATAATTCTGATCCCTTACATACAATGCATCAAAAATTGGTAAAAGCTGCTGCTCTTACTCATTTAAAAACAGGTTTAACCATCGTGTCACACACGGGAAAGGCAAAGGGTTTATGGCCACAGCTGGAAATTCTTAAAGAAATGGGAGTTTCACCAGCGTCTTTTATTTGGGTTCATGCTCAGGCAGAAGATAATAATGATAGTTATCTTAAAGCTGCAGAGGAAGGATGCTGGATAAGCCTCGATGGATTGGGCTGGGAATTAGAAAAACACATTGAAAAAATATTATTTGCAAAAGAAAATGGAATTTTAGATAAAATTTTAATTTCACACGATTCTGGTTGGTACGATCCGCAAAAAGAAAATCAAACGATCAAACCGTTCACTAATATTTTCAAGAAACTCTATCCCGAACTTAAAACGCATGGTTTCACCGATGATGAATTTAAACTATTAATTAGTGTTAATCCTGCTAAAGCTTTCTCGATGGAAATTAGAAACTTCCCTATAAATGGATATGATAAATAATATGACGAGGCATAATAATATTATCTATGAGTAATGGTAGAAAAAGTGCTTCAGGATGTAAGTTTCTAATACAACCTCAAGTTGGCGGCTGGAAATGATTATTGTATAAAATAATTAAGATATCCGGAAGATCTACCTTCACTCTGAAAAGAAATCGATAAAAAACAGGGTTACCTCTCTTGCAGAGCAAAGGTATACGAAGTATGTATGACCGGGGTTGTGAAGATTTGACCGGAATCCTGACTATTGGCAGATAAGTGAATTGTTCTTGCACCGTGACCAAACAATGTTCACTATAAATTTTTCAAATTAGATATTTAAATTGCAAACAATATGAGACCTAATCTACTCCTACTTATTTTTTTCTTAGCCGCATTTGCACTTCAATCGTGTACCCAACAAGAAACTAAATCGCAAAAGCCACCAAATATCGTATTTATTTTGGCTGATGATTTGGGTTATGGCGACATTTCGGCCTTGAATCCGGAATCGAAAATTAAAACACCAGAATTGGATAAACTGGCGAGCGCGGGCATACGGTTTTCCGACGCCCACTCCAATTCATCGGTATGTACACCCACACGCTATGGAATTTTAACTGGACAATATTG
The DNA here is from genome assembly GCF_010448835.1 of Draconibacterium halophilum. Classification (NCBI taxonomy): domain Bacteria; kingdom Pseudomonadati; phylum Bacteroidota; class Bacteroidia; order Marinilabiliales; family Prolixibacteraceae; genus Draconibacterium; species Draconibacterium halophilum. The sequence goes on along the minus strand of NZ_CP048409.1, from coordinate 4,437,760 downwards.
TTGGCGAAGCCGAATGAAAAAAGGAGTATTGTTGGGGTATAGTCCAAGTTTAATAGAAGAAAATACGCAAACTGTAGCAAAGTTCTTACAAAAGCAGGGCTACACTACCGCCTGTATTGGAAAGTGGCACCTGGGTGTTGATTTTAGATTAAAAGATGGAACCTACATTGAAGGAAAACCCGGCGTTGATTTCGATCGTAAATTAATTGGATTTAATGACTACAAAAAGATTGATTTTTCAGCGCCTGCCAAAGGAGGTCCAAAAGGTGCAGGTTTCGACTATTCGTATATCTTGCCGGCATCGCTCGATTTTGAGCCCTATATGTACCTCGAGAATAATTTAGCTGTTGAAGCGCCTACCGATTCCACTCCCGGCAACGATTTAAATGCCGATCCTTGGGCAACCGGTGCTTTCTGGAGGAAAGGGCAAATGGCACCTTCCTTTAGTTTCGAGGGGGTTTTGCCAACATTTACCAATAAGGCAAGCGACTTTTTGGCACAACAAAAAAAGGCCGAAAAACCATTCTTTCTGTACTTTCCGATGAATGCACCACACACGCCCTGGGTGCCTACCGATGAATTTAAAAACAGTTCGCCCGTAGGGCAATATGGCGATTTTGTACAAATGGTTGACGCCGAGGTGGGAAAGATCTTAGCAAGTTTGAAAGAAAACGGATTGGAAGAAAATACACTTGTGGTTTTTACCAGCGACAATGGTGCCTATTGGCGTCCCGAATTAATTGAACGTTTTGGGCACCGTTCCAATGTAGATTTTAGAGGAATGAAAGCCGACATCTGGGAAGGTGGACATCATATCCCGTTTTTTGTAAAATGGCCGGGTGTGGTAAATGCGGGTTCAATTTCGGATGAAACCATTTCGCTTACCGATTTCTTTGCAACTGTGCAGGATCTTTTTACCGACAAAGGCACAAAGCCAAAGGATAGTTTTTCCGTACTTCCGGTTTTAAAAGCTGAACAAACGGAGATTGACCGGGCACCAGTAATTCATCATTCTGGAAGTGGAAAATTTGCCATTCGCAGTGGTAAATGGAAATTAATAGAAGGTTTGGGATCAGGAGGTTTTACCGAACCTAAATTTCCAGAACCAAAGGAAGGCGAACCCGTTGGACAACTGTATGATATGGTTAATGATTTACAGGAAACCAATAATGTTTACCTGTCGGAACCTAAGGTGGTTAAGGAGTTAACTGAAAAACTAGAATCGATGAGAGGATATTAGAGCCGTGTGCAGGATGAAACATGTAATATTTGAGATTACGATCTTAATTACAAATACTATGAACAGACAATTTTGAAAAGTTATTTCGGAAATAGCCTGACTACATGCTGATTAGAAAAGAAAAAAGAGAGCCGGTTATTGCTCTCTTTTGATGAGGTTCCTGGCGGAGTCGAACCGCCGTACACGGTTTTGCAGACCGCTGCCTAGCCACTCGGCCAAGGAACCTTATACGTTTTCGGAATGCAAAAATATAAAATTTTGCAGTTCTCACAACACAAAAAAATAAAAGGCGTTATTTTCTTCTGTTTTGCCAATTGGCATTTACATGTAAGTTGCTGGCACCTACCTGCCAGCCGGCTTCTGTTATTTTTGGATTATTCCCCTCGTAAAGCTCACGCTTCTTTTCTGCAGCGCATGATTTTCGGCACTGTCCTTCATTTAAATTACTCGAACTATAAAACATCGGTATAAGGTTGAATTATTTTTCGAAAATACGAAAAATAAGTTCGAATAATTTGATTTATATCAGCATTGCGCTGGGGGGTAAATATTTAATAACATGGAATTATATTAGCATTCGGTCATTTCGAGTGAAACGAGAATTGAAAATCATCGGAGCTAAATCTGTTGCAGATGAGCTAAAAAGGTAAAGATTTCTCACTTTCGTTCCTCAAGTTTCGAAATGACAAGTTCAGATGGGCTTATTAGCGCTCCAACGTAACGCTCACCCGTTCTATTTCGCCTCCCATTGGCGGATTCATTTTCGAGATCTTCACGCGGGCCTTATCAATTGCAGGGAACCGGTCGTAAAGGGTATCCAGAATACGTTTACTAACATTTTCCAACAAGGCAGATTTTATTTGCATCACCTCTTTTACGGTTTCATAAACCGCCTGGTAATTCAGTGCATCATCCAGGTTGTCGCTTTTTGCCGCTGCATTGCAATTAGTTTCCAAACGCAGATACACTTCAAAGTGGTTGCCAACAACTTGTTCGGCTGCAAAATGCCCGTGGTAGGCATAAAATTTCATTCCCTCAATTTCAATAACTCCCATTCCGAATTAAAATTAATGCAACAAAAGTAATAATTTGAACAGGTGTTAAGTGTACTCACAAATCATTTTTTAATTTTGTAGACTTATTCAATAGGGGAGAACTCAAGAAAATGGCAGAAAAAAATTCCAATACCAATGCTGAAGCGCCTAAAAAGGCGAATTTCATTCATGCACAAATCGACGCCGATTTAGCTGCAGGTAAAAATGATAAACGTGTGCATACACGCTTTCCCCCCGAGCCAAACGGTTATTTGCACATTGGTCACGCCAAATCGATCTGTTTAAATTTCGGGTTAGCGCAAAAATACGGAGGTAAAACGAACCTTCGTTTTGATGATACCAACCCATCAAAAGAGGAAACAGAATATGTTGAATCGATTATGGCAGATGTTCGTTGGCTGGGATTCGACTGGGAGGATCGTTTGTATTATGCATCCGACAATTTCCCAAAATTACATGCTTTTGCCGTTCAATTGATTGAAGAAGGAAAAGCTTATGTTGATGATCAGAATGCTGAAACCATAAGCGAGCAAAAAGGAACGCCGCAAAAACCCGGTATTGAAAGTCCGTTCAGAAATCGTTCGGTTCAAACAAACCTCGATTTATTTGAGCGGATGACAATGGGTGAATTTGAAGAGGGCGAAAAAGTGGTGCGTGCAAAAATAGATATGGCATCGCCAAATATGCACATGCGCGATCCGATCATTTACCGGATTATGAAAGCTGAACATCACCGCACCGGAAACAAATGGTGTGTGTACCCGATGTACGATTTTGCCCATGGGCAATGCGACTACTGGGAAGGAATCACTCATTCAATCTGTACCCTGGAGTTTGAGGTGCACCGTCCGTTATACGACTGGTTTATTACTCAGTTAATGGATTCGGATTACCGACCACGCCAAATCGAGTTTTCGCGTTTGAACCTTACTTATACTGTAATGAGCAAGCGAAAATTGCTGGAGTTGGTAAAAGACGGTCATGTTAATGGCTGGGACGATCCACGGATGCCAACTATTTCCGGTTTACGCCGCAGGGGTTATACGCCTGAATCGATCCGTAATTTTTCGGATAAAATTGGTGTAACTAAAGTTGACGGAATGACCGATGTGTCGGTACTTGAATTCAGTGTGCGCGAGCATTTAAATAAAATTGCACAGCGGGTAATGGGCGTAATTGATCCACTAAAAGTAGTTATCACCAATTATCCTGAAGATAAGGAAGAAATACTGAGCGCCGTAAACAACCCGGAAGATGAGTCGATGGGACGTCGGGATGTACCATTTTCGCGCGAGGTTTATATTGAGCAAAGCGATTTTATGGAAGATCCTCCACGTAAGTTCTTCCGTCTTGGTCCGGGCCGCGAAGTTCGTTTGCGCTACGGTTACCTTATTAAATGTAACGAAGTTGTTAAAGACGAAAACGGCAAAATTGTTGAATTACATTGTACTTACGATCCGGAGTCAAAAGGAGGGAAATCTTCCGACGGCCGAAAAGTAAAAGGAGTGGTACACTGGGTATCGGCAAAACATGCGGTAAAAGCAGAGGTTCGTTTGTATGATCGTTTGTTTAACAATGAAGATCCAAACGGGCACAAAGATGTAGACTTTAAGGAGTTTATGAACCCAGAATCGTTAAAAGTACTGGATAACTGTTACCTGGAGCCTTTTGTTAAAACAGCTAAGGCGCTTGATCATTTTCAGTTTGAGCGAACAGGTTATTTTAATCTGGATCCGGACTCAACGCCCGAGTTACCGGTGTTTAACCGAACGGTTCCCTTGCGCGATTCGTGGACTAAAAAGCAAAAGAAATAAAAGACAAAAGGTTGTTTTCAAATCGGGAACAACCTTTTTTTATACCCCGATTCTGGTATTTCGGTGGCAGAATCCTTGCAAAATCTCTGTTCTTGTTAATACTTGCATTTGCCCATTTACCGATTCATAACCTTTGTTAACCGAATGTAAACTGTTTGGCAGGCTTGCGATAGTTACATTTGGGTGTGTAATATCAAAAAACAGCATCATGGAAAAAGTACCACAGGAAAAAACGCATAGGAAAGAGAACTCAAAAGAGGTTTTAGCTTTAGTTTTAATCGGTATTGGTTTATTATGGATATTAAAACAAACCGGTTTCTTTTTTAAGTTCCCGTTTTTAAACTTTCATGAAATATTTAGTCCGATAACAAGTGTCTTTCATGGAGTTGGGCATTTTGTTTTTTCATGGCCTGTTATTTTAATCATTATCGGAGCAGTATTAATGGCCGGTAAACGTTCGGGTGGCCTGGTGTTGCTGATTATTGGAGGCCTGTTTTTATTACCAAAACTGATTTTCATTTCAGGAGCGGCAATTGTGTTCTTGTTCCCGGTAATTTTAATTGCATTGGGAATTGCCTTAATCGCGCGTTTGTTGTAGCCCGTAGTTGCAAAAGAAAGTAAATCCGCTAAAAATTGGACAGTGTTTAGTGGATAATCAATAGTTTAGGACAGTTAAAAATTTTATCATGGATAATAAACCGGAGAATACAAACAGAAGAGCCATCCTTGGCTTATTTCTAATTGTGATAGGTTCATTGTGGATTTTCGAGCGCCTCGATCTTATTCCGTCGTTTTGGAACGATATTCTTATCTCGTGGCAAATGCTGCTAATCGGAATTGGGGTTTTCTCCATTATTGGAGGCAACAAAACTACCGGAACGGTACTTATCATTATCGGGGGATTCTTTTTGGTCCCCGAGGTAGCACACATCCCTTATGAACTGAGGCGAATTGGATGGCCGGTACTTATAATTGGAATTGGTGTAGCCATTTTAGTCACGCACTCGGGCAAACGGAGCACAATGGAGCCTCCTAATTTTCAAGCGGGAGAGCAAAAAGGTATCGAATATTTCGATGATTTTGTGATCTTTGGTGGTCGCGAAGTGTACGTAAATTCTCAAAATTTTATGGGTGGAAGAACCACTTCCATCTTTGGTGGTACTGAATATGATTTACGTCAGGCAAAACTTTCGGGTAATGGTGCCGTTATCGACACGCTTGCCTTATTTGGTGGCTGTGGTTTTAAAGTACCGCCCGACTGGACGGTAAAAAATGAAGTAACCGCTATTTTTGGTGGCTATACCGATAAACGTGGAAACTCACTAAATCAAATTGTCCCCGATGCATCGAAGACACTGGTAATAAAAGGTTTTGCAGCTTTTGGCGGTGTAGAGATTAAATACCTGTAAAATGGACTTTAAACATCCTTTTATAAAAACTCCGCGCCTGGCGATTTCATACATTGCATTTTGGCTGATTTTGGCGGTTGTGATGGTGCTGGTGGTAGTAACTGTTGGCGAAAGCGATTTTATTACCGCAATGACCGATCGTTTTGCTTACGTCGTTCTTTTCGGATTTCTGGGAGTGGCCATCTGGTATGTCATTAAATTCAGTACCCTTGAAGATAACAGTGTTGGACGCGTAATACTGGCGCATGTTATTGCCGCCACAATCATCGTATTAATTTGGTTATACATTGGTACTGTTATTACAAAGCTCATTAATCCCGGGCAGCTGCAGGAAGATAATAATTACCTGTTTACCGGAATTTACAACGGGTACTTACTTTATACCTTTAATGTGGTGTTTTTCTACGCGGTAAATTATTACCTGGCTTTTAAAGAAAAAACCAAAAACGAAACAAAATTAAAAGCGCTGGTAAAAGAGGCCGAACTGCACGCATTAAAATCGCAGATCAACCCACACTTTTTGTTTAACAGTTTGAACAGTATTTCGTCGCTAACGATGACCGATCCTGCAAAAGCACAGGAAATGGTCATCAACCTATCGCAGCTGATGCGTTATTCGCTAAAACATGACCAGCGCGAAAAAGTAACTGTTCAGCAGGAAATAAATAATAATGAGCTTTACCTGAAGATTGAAAAAGTACGTTTTGGGAAAAAGCTAAATCCCGTTTTTGCTATTGAAGAAAACTGTTCAAAGGCAGAAATTCCGAATATGATACTTCAGCCGCTGTACGAAAATGCGATAAAATATGGCGTTTACGAGGCAACGGAAACCATTGATGTAATTACCCATTGCAGATGCGATGATAATAAATTAGTGGTTACCATTAGCAATAGCTATGATAAAGATGCAGTAAGCAAGAAAGGCGAAGGAATCGGACTGCGTAATATCCGCGACCGCCTGCAGGTGATCTACGGAAACCCACATTTGCTGAAAATTGAAGATAATCAAAACGAATTTACCGTAACTTTAACCATTCCTCAAAATTAGAATAAGATGACTGAAAAATTGCGCACAATTATAGTTGAAGATGAAGAACTGGCTCGTAACCTGATGAAATCGTTTTTGGCCGACAACGAAGCTATTGAACTGATTGCTGAATGCGAAAACGGTTTTGAAGGCGTAAAACAAATCAATGACTTAAAACCCGATCTGGTTTTTCTCGATATTCAAATGCCAAAAATCACCGGTTTTGAACTGCTGGAGTTGCTCGACCACAAACCACAGATAATTTTTGCCACAGCCTACGATCAATATGCTTTAAAGGCGTTTGATTACAATGCTGCCGATTATTTGTTAAAACCATATTCGAGAGATCGTTTGGATGAAGCCATTCAGAAAGTGCTGGAGCGCATCCAAACCGAAGGAAAAGATTCGGATGTGGCCGAAAAAGTAAGTGATTTTCCAAAGGACGAATACCTCGATCGTGTGGTGGTAAAAGATCGCCACAAAATTCATATCGCCCCGGTTGATGCCGTACGTTATATCGAATCGATGGATGATTACGTAATGATCTACACTACCGAAGGCCGCTGGATGAAACAAAAAACAATGAAATATTTTGAAAGTGCGCTGAATCCGAAAAACTTTGTGCGTATCCACCGCAGTTACATTGTGAAAGTGGATGAGATTGAAGAAATTCAGCAATACGAAAAGGAATCGTACATTGTTATTCTGCACGACAAAACAAAATTAAAAGTCAGTAAAACAGGCTATAAGAATTTAAAGGGTGTGTTGAATTTTTAATCCGGATCTCAAGCTAAATTGTAGAAAATACCTCCTTAAACGTTGTTCGAATCAATAATATGTATTCGTGCTGTTTTTATACAGCAATATTTCTTCGTGCTTTGTGATTTATATCGTTTTTCACATACTATATATTTATTATTTTCATCGACTGAAAAACTAAACCTAATGGTAAGGCGTAACTGTGTCGATTTTAAAAAGACTTTACGCGTAACATTCACCGACCATTTTGTACTGATGATATCGTAAATTCAAATAAATATTTTTATGAAGAAACTCGCACTAGTTTTAACTGCTGTATTTTTATTTTCAACAGTAGCCTTTTCAAAAAAGAAAGAAGAGGAGAAAAAAGAAGAAGCCAAGCCTTTTGTTAATTCGGGACTGGTTAGTGGCCTGAAATGGCGAAATATTGGTCCGGCATGGGCAAGTGGCCGGATTGCTGATTTTGCTGTAAACCCAAACAACCACAAAGAGTATTATGTGGCTGTTGCTTCGGGTAATGTATGGAAAACCACGAACAACGGCACCACCTGGAAACCGATCTTTGATAAGTATGGTTCGTATTCAACAAGTGTAGTGGTACTCGATCCAAATAATTCCAATGTAGTTTGGGTAGGAACCGGCGAAAACAATCACCAGCGTGCACTCGGTTATGGCGATGGTGTTTATAAATCGCTCGATGGAGGTAAGTCGTTTAAAAATATGGGCCTGAAAGAAAGCCGTCAGATTGGTGGAATCGTTATTGATCCACGTAATTCCAACATTGTTTTTGTTGCTGCCGAAGGATCGGCATGGGGACCGGGCGAGGAGCGTGGCCTTTACAAAAGTACCGACGGCGGCGAAACCTGGAATAAAGTACTGGAGATTAGCGAAAACACCGGTGTAAATAATGTAGTAATGGATCCTTGTAATCCGGAAATTATGTACGCAACATCGGAGCAGCGCCGCAGAACATCATTTACAAAAATTGGTGGTGGGCCTGAATCGGCCGTATATAAAAGTACCGACGGTGGCGAGAACTGGCGAAAAATTACAAAAGGCCTGCCGGGTGTTCACCTGGGAGGAATGGGTATTGATGTATCGCCGGTTAACCCGAATTACGTGTACCTGATTGTGGAAGCTGCCGAAGATAAAGGTGGATTTTACCGCTCAACCGATAAAGGCGAAAGCTGGTCGAAAATGAGCGACTACCATTCAAGCGGTCAGTATTACAACGAAATAGTTTGCGATCCTAAAAATGTGGATAAAGTATATTCAACCGAAACAGTTTCGAAAATAACTGTTGATGGCGGAAAAACGTGGAAGAGTATCAGCACCAAGGGACGCCACGTTGACGACCATGCCATTTGGATCGACCCAACCGATACCAAACACTATATTATAGGTGGCGACGGTGGTATTTACGAAACGTGGGATGACGGAACAACTTTCGATTTTAAAGAGAATCTGCCAATAACCCAGTTCTATCGTGTTTACCTGGATGATGCAGAACCGTTTTATAATGTATATGGCGGAACACAGGATAACAATTCAATGGGCGGTCCTTCGCAAACAACCAGCCGAAGTGGTGTTACCAACGACGAATGGTATCCAACATTAGGAGGCGATGGTTTTTGGGGAGCTGTTGAGCCCGGAAATCCAAATATCGTTTATTCCGAATATCAGTATGGAAATGTGTATCGTTACGATAAAAAAAGCGGCGAAAGCTTAAGTATTAAACCGCGCGAAGGTTTAGGCGAACTAACCTACAAATGGAACTGGAACACGCCGTTGTTTATCAGTCCGCATAAAAAAACACGTTTGTACGTGGCGGCCAACAAGGTTTTTCGTAGCGACGACCGTGGTAATACCTGGGAAGTAATCAGCGATGATCTGACCGCACAAATCGATCGTACCTCAATTCCGGTTATGGGCAAATACTGGCCTGCCGAAGCTGTTGTGCGTGATGTTTCTACATCGCAATGGGGAACCATTGTTGCACTCGAGGAATCGAAAGTACAGGAAGGACTGTTGTATGCCGGAACCGACGACGGCATTATTTCAGTTACCGAAGATGGTGAAAACTGGACACAGGTAAAATCCTTTGACGGTGTGCCGGAGTTGACGATTGTAAGCGACTTGTGTGCCGACCGTTTTGATGAAAATGTGGTGTATGCCACTTTCGATAACCTGAAACGCGACGATTTTAAACCTTACGTATATAAAAGTACCGACAAAGGAAAAACGTGGACGTCTATTTCGGGCAACCTGCCGGAGAATGGATCGGTTCATACCATCGTGCAAGATTTTGTTCGCCCTGAACTATTATTTGTTGGAACCGAATTTGGCATCTACTTTACTGTTGACGGTGGCGAAAACTGGGTGCAGCTAAAATCTGGAATGCCAACCATTGCCGTGTTCGACATTGCCATTCAGGAGCGCGAAAGCGATTTGGTAGCAGCAACATTTGGCCGTGGGTTCTACATCCTCGACGATTATAGTCCGCTACGTGAAATATCTGCCGATCTTGAAAATACAGAAGCAGCTATTTTTCCCATTGAAGATGCACTGATGTTTGTACAAACCCGCGGAAAAAGCAACCAGGGAAGTACTTACTTTACAGCCAAAAATCCGGAATACGGAGCAACGTTTACGTATTACCTGAAAGAAGTACCAAAAACCCAAAGACAGCTTCGTAAAGAGGAAGAGAAAGAGTTGTTTAAGGAAGGAAAACCAATTCCGCAGCCAAGCTGGAGAGAATTGCAACTGGAAGGTCAGCAGGAAAAATCGCACCTGATATTTACCATTTACGATAACCATGGAAATGTAATCGATCAGTTCTCGAAAGCACCTTCAAAAGGCGTGAACCGTGTGAACTGGAATATGACTTACTCGGCTACGGCAAATGCGCGTATTCGCGATAAATTTAACCCGATAAGCAGTGCCGGACGTGGCATTATGGTGATGCCCGGAACCTATAAAGTAGGAATGAAATTGTGGCACGAAGGTGAGTCGACCGAACTGGTTGAGCCCGTTTCGTTTACCTGCAAGCGCCTGAATAATACCGAACTTCCGGCAGCAGATTACAACGAAAATGTGGCCTTTGCCGAAAAAGTGAATACACTGGCACTGGCCGTTGTGGGAACCAACCGAATGATTGGCGAAACCACCGAAAAAGTGGAGAAGATAAAACAAGCCATTTATGCTACGCCGGGAGCCAGCCAGGAATTAATGGATAAGGCCCGTGCAATAGGCGTGGAGTTAGAGGAATTAAACTTTAAAATGAATGGTGTACCTGCCAAAGCAAGTGGGGAAGAAGTTCCTCCGGCGCAGGTACCGCTTAACGATCGGTTGAGTGTAATTACCTACACCCACATGGGATCGACAACAGGAATTACCACTACCGAAGAGCAGGCTTACGAAATTATGAAGGTGGAATTCCCACCGGTTCTTGATGCACTGAAAAATATTGTTGAAAATAAAGTTCCGGCACTGGAAGCCGAACTCAACCGTATGAATGCACCATGGACTCCGGGCCGTTTGCCGGATTGGAAAGAGTAACCCTGGCCACGAGTCGCGAGCCATTAGCTTCGGGCTCGTCCGCCTTTTGCAAATGGGGGTGTCCCGATTATATCGTGACGGGGGATTTCAATTAAAAGATGCCATCTGTTTTAACAAGCAGGTGGCATTTTTTTCTGCTACTGCCCCTGGGGGTAACGCGGGGTATGTTTTTTCGCATTTGCAATGCCATTTAGGAGTGTCGTTAAAAACGACAGAATCGGGATCCCTCGTTGAAACGTGGGGAGAGGGTACCACTAACAAAACCGGCCCACCTAAAAAAAGGCAGGCCGGTTTCAGCTAAAACATGCGCCGGCAAGCAAAATCGTTTAGTTTATTCCGTGTCGTTGTTATTTTCTTCTTCGTCATCGCCGGTGTTGTTCTGGCTTTGTTTAGCCGCTGTGTTGGCTTCGGCAATGTATTGCGATATTTCGTCAACTACCTCGTTGATACCACGCGGGTCGTTCATCGCGAGCATCGTATTCAGAATATTTTCCAGTAGTTCGAGCGATGTTTTCAGGTCTTTAAAGGCCTTGTCATCGTTTACCGTATCGTCGGTTGAGCGGGCAGCACTTCGTTGTGCCGATGCTGCCACATAGGCCTGGTTGTCGTTATTCAACTCGGTAACCCACTGGGTAGTATTGGTGGTTGCCAGGTGAGGCTGGTTTTTGGGTTTTAGCAAGTCGGCCAGTAAACTGTTAATGGCTGCGGTTTCGGTATCGCGCGACTGGTTATATAACTTCAGGTCGTTTTTTTCGAATTCAAGCCACAGCGCTTCGCAGGCCGTACGGTAGGCTTTGTTTTGGCGGCGTAAGCCTGCTTTTATATGGTCGCGCAACGAGCGATAGGTATTATCGCGGCGTAAATCGGCTGCCGCTACAATTTCGGTAAGCGGTTGTTTAATGGTGCTGCCGATAGCCTGCAGGGCGGTTTGCAACTGGGGTTGAATACGTGTTAAAACTGTTTGCACCATTTGATGGTCGGGAAGTTGTGCACTTAATAGATTAACGATTTTTTGAACCAAAGCAGTTAATGCTGCCAGTGTGAAATAGGAGTAATAAATTTTACTAAGCATGATTAAAATATTTAAAGGTTACTTATTTTGAGACTACAATTTACGGCCATTCGTTCAGAAAGTCAATAGCTGACATAATTTTTATTGAATGTGCGCAATTAATCACAACCAGGACATCACCCTGAACTTCCTGTCTGGAAGGGCCTGACGGGGTTTCAGGGTCTTATTCTCAAGCAGCTGATTATTAGATACGAAAGATGCTGAAACGAGTTCAGCATGACGTGCTAAATACTAATTATGACGAATAACGGATATTCATATAATTTTTTTTACAAAGTATATTGTTGTTGAAAGAATTTGCTTTTATTTCTTTTCCCGACAGCTGTCGAGATGAAAACTGATGGTTTTTTTGTTGCCGACGGCTGTCGAGTTGAAAACCGATGGTTTTTTTTGTTGCCGACGCGAGAAAACAAGGTTTTAAATGATTTTTTTTGTTGCCGACGGCTGTCGAGATGAAAACTGACGGTTTTTTTTGTTGCCGACAGCTGTCGAGATGAAGACCGATGGTTTTTTTTGATGTCGACGGCAGAAAACAAGGTTTTAAATGATTTTTTTTGTTGCCGACGGCTGTCGAGTTGAAAATTGATGGTTTTTTTTGTTGTCGACAGCTGTCGAGTTCCGTTTCAACCATTATTTTCCCTCACACCGCACGGTGCCGTAAGCTTATGTTACTAGTTTTTACCACCAAACGGTTTGAAACATAAAAATTATACTTAGCTTTAGTGTACTAAAACTTTAAACCATTGAATACGCACCCTGAAATAGCAATTTACAAACGAATCATAATATGTGTTGTTATCCCTCCGTTTTGGGTGGATATCAACACTTTTTGTATCGAGATAAGGAAAATAACATCACCTGGTGTTGATATTTACTAGTTAGCAAACATTTAATGAATGTAATCCAATACATGATGGGAAAGTTTTTTAGATTGATTTTTGTTGCATTTTTGATAATATCACCAGTCTATCTGTTGGCACAAGGTCCTCAATTATCATACTATTATGATATCAACACCCAACTACCTTGGGCTTCTTGTTATTTGCAATATGAAAACGATGTCAAACAAAAAATCGCCTTTTTCCCGGTAATAAACGAAAAAACTAATAGTCCGATGGGAATTGAGAATTACTCTAAAGATGTTAATCTTGAAAGTGAACTTATCTTTTATAATGGCAGCATTACTGAGAACTTTGAATTTGATAGTATAAGAACATCAATTAAAGATAAAATTTTAGTACTCTCCGATATTTCACCTGACACATTAGATGCTGCCAAACTGACTCCTATCCTGGAAGAAAAAATAAATTATGCAATAGATAACAAGGCTTCGGGACTTATTATTATTTTGTGTAATAAAACCTATCCGTTGTATATTGTAAATATAGATAACCAAATTCCGGTCATTAACATTACGGATGCAGCAGCATTGCCCATCTTTGAGAAGGAGGGAATAGATTATAATAAGATGGTCAAAAAACAGGGTAATGATAAGCTTCCTGTACTAACGGAATTAAGAGTTAAGTTAAAGCTTAATATTGATGGAGATTTTAGTTCTAGCGAAACAAAAAATTTCAACTATAAATATTTGCCGTATTCATTTAATAAAGAAGAAATAAGTCAACAAATAAAAAGTAATGAACAATCCGTTAATTTCTTACTCAGATTATTTAAAGAATTAGATTTCAGATGGAGCAAAGAAAACATTTACTATTTTCCTAATCTTGAATCAAAAATATTTTATACAGGCTATTGGGGAATTGGGTTTAGTTGTGAGGCTGGCGTTTACAATGTGCTCCTCAAGCAAGATTCCAGTTATGGTTTATTGGTGCATGAAAATTCACATTCACTTCTAAGAAAAAACGAATTGACGTTTAGCTCTTTTTTTGATGAAGGTATTGCCAGATATGCTGAAGCAATGGCTACTGATGAAAAAATGAACAATAAAAAAACAGTTGAACTTTTGAGAGAAGGGAAGCTGTTTCCTTTAGAAAAAATGCTTGATTTTAAAATTGGGAACAATCCAATGGAAACCGAGGTCGGATATCCTGCATCGGGCTCTTTTGTTGAATTTTTAATTATAAAGTATGGATTAGAAATCATTCACCGGCTTAATGAGAAAGCCCTAAATCCGATTTCTAAAAAAGAATTAGTAAATAATGAAGAAGAATGGTTAAACTGGTTAAAAAGAGAATATGATTCTCAATAGATATATAAAAAACGTTTGCTAACACCTTGTATAAGTAATGGCAGGGAAAGTGCTAAACAACAAGTCTTTTATAGCCAGATCAAACTGCATAGCGGTTTGACAGGAAATTACCACGCAATCTGCCATTACTCATACAATTTACCGTTAACGGCAAGTTTGAACTAAGACCTACAATTCGTTCTATCAAATACACTTGAAATGAAAAAGACAAAGAAAAATGGTATAGAATTTATCAAAGGATTATTAATTACGGCTTTGATTTTAATAGCGGTTTTCATTTTAATGGATTTATATACACCCATTAAAAAATTGCTATTTGGAGATAATTTAGGTTTTAATGAGATTATCACATACATCAAAATACAAAAACAACTTCCAATTATTATAGCTGCTTCCGTAGCACTTGAACTTGGAAGGAATAGAAAAAGTTATAAGCTGGATAATTAAATAGTTTGACAAGTTTTTCAATTGAAAATCTGGCAATCAAAACAAAGTGTGGTTGGGGGTTTAAGAACGCATATTGAAAAGCTGCCGCTTTGTACAAACTAGCTACCAAATTGAGAAAGTTGTTTAAAGTAAAATCCTTTGGATTTTGTTGTTGTTTTTCGGTCTCGCTCATTTTGACAATTTTTCTCATTATTATCGTCGCGGCAATGATGGAACTCGACCACTGGCCGTTAGCCTTAATTTTGAAATTCGATAAAATGTTATAACTTTGTAATTACATATTTAAAATTCAATTATGGAAATTTCAGTTATAAAAATCGGGAATTCAAAGGGTATTAGGCTGAGTAAAACCCTGCTTGACAGGTACAACATCAAAGACACTGTCGATTTAATAATGGATAAAGGACAGATTATTATAAAACCAATTTCAAAACCTCGCAAAGGATGGGAAAAAGCTTTTGAAAAAATGGCTAAAAGTGGAGATGACAATTTATTGATTGACGATGTTTTTGACGATGAAAACCTGGAAGAATGGAAATAAAACAATATCAAATCATTTTAGTCAATCTCGACCCGACAATTGGGAGTGAAATTAAAAAGACCCGACCTTGTGTGGTAATTTCTCCAAATGAGATGAATAAATATTTGCGGACAGTTGTAATTGCGCCAATGACAACAAGTTCCAAAAAATATCCGACAAGGGTAAAAGTTAAGCATGACAAAAAAATGGGCTGGATTGTTTTAGACCAAATCCGGACAATTGACAGGCAACGAATAATAAAAGTTTTTGGAGAACTACAAGATTTTGAAATTCAGGAATTAAAATCAGTTTTAAAAGAAACTTATATTGACTAAAAAAAAAAAAAAAACTAAGGTTTTGTATAAGTAATGGCAGATGATGTGGTAAATATCAAGGTTTGACAGGAAACTACTACGCAATCTGCTACTACTCGACCAATTTGCCGCCAGACTGTCTAAAAAACCTAATTATAAAAAGGAAATATTCGGGCAAGGGCTAATCTCTAAAAACGATAATTTTTATTCAAAATTCATTCTTTACCTTCGTCGTCGTTCCTCCTTTGTAAAGTACCATGTCAATTTAGCACCAATCATCCGTGGTGGCCCGGGTACAAAAGTGGGTACGCCAAACAGGCTTCCGGTATTTCCGGCGCTGGTAATAAATTGTTCATCGAGTACATTATTGGCCCAAATCGTTAATCGGATATTCGGATCGGCCAGTTCAAGTCCGCCGTTAATGTTCAGCAAACCATAACCGTCCTGTTCCAAACCGGGAGTGTTGGCATCCTCAAAATAAATATGCGATTTATACGAGTACGATGGTGTAACAAACAGCTTAATATTCGGCGTAATATTTACGCGTGCATTCAGCCCAACAGCAAAACTGTGCTCGGGAGCCAGACTAAAAACATTGCCCGCATACAGTTGCTCCGATCCATCCACATCGGTAGAATCGAATTCGGTTTTTAACCAAGCATAATTGGCAAACAAATCCAGTTGTTCAATAATGGCTACGCGCAAACTGGCTTCGGCACCGTAAGCCGTTGCCTGACCGCCGTCTTTAAACAGCAGGTTGTATTCGCCGGTTTCGTTGTTGGCCACCCACGCACGTGTTTGAAAATCTTTGTACAGCTGGTAGAATCCGGTAACATCAACAAATACGCGGTCGTAAAAGGCACCTTTAAATCCCAATTCATAGTTGTCAAGAATTTCAGGTTCCAAAACTTCTTCCTCGCCCGTTGAGGTAAACTGCAACACGGCCGGACGGCGCCCGCGCGAGTAGTTGGCAAAAACATTTCCGTATTCGTTAAAGCGGTATTTTAATCCACCGCGCCAGGTATACGAGAGTGTATTTTTTTTGATCTCTTTTGAATCGTACGGCAAAAAGAAAACATTGGGATAATTGCCTGTTAATATTCCCAATCCCGATGATGAGCCACTCACAAACGATGATTCACCCTTTAATTTGTAGCGGTCGTAAACCGCCCGAACTCCTGCCGAAATAAAAATCTTCCGCGAAACCTGATAGTTGATATCTATAAATCCTTCCGCTGCCATATTGTTGGCTTCGCTGTAGTTCTCTTCCTGGTGATCGGCCGGAAGTGGTGTTGGATCTTCCATGCCATATTCAGGAATGGGCGGCAAAGCAGGTATTATCATTGGTTGTCCGTTGGGCATTACCGGTGTGGGTTGCGGCAAAAACATCAGGCTGGCCAAATGCTGCTCGTTGGGCGAAAACCAATACGTTTGATCGGCTTTTTCCATCCAGAAACTACCACCCAGCGAACCGTTTAAGCGGCTGTTTTGAGAAAAGTTGCCACGTAGCTCCTGGTAAAACTGCGACGCCCCGGCATACTCGGCCATATCGATGGCCGCCGAGGCAGTACCATCACCATCCCAACGCGATGAGGCATCGGTAGTGCGGTACGAGGTAATACTGGTCCAGTAAGTATGTTCAGTCATGTAAAGGCGGTAATTCAGTGTGGCATCAAAAATTTCTTTGGCTGTTCCCAGGTTTTCGCCTTGTTCGTGCGAGGCTACGCCACTAAAAATGCCAATGTCTCCATTTGTATTTGGCAAACTGTCGGGCATAAAAGCAACTCCCGGAGTATCGTCTTTCTGGTAGTTTAGCACCACATCAAAACGATGGTTCCAGGCCGGCTTGAAACGCGCTGAGAAGCGTCCCGCAAGCGTTTCTTTACCCATTAAATCACCATCAAAAGTATTTTCAATATAGCCATCGCGTTTATTATAAATACCCGCAGCACGAAGCATCAGCTTGTTGTCGATAAGCGGAACGTTAACCATTCCGCGGTATTCTTGTGTTCCATAATCTCCCCAACCAGCTGTAACACTGCCATAAAAGTCATTGTCCGGCATTTTACTCACGTAATGAACGGCTCCGGCCTGAGCACCACGACCAAAAAGTGTGTTTTGTGGTCCTTTCAACACTTCCACACGGTCCATATCATACAGTTCGAGCGAAGCCGAATTGGCACGGTTTATTGGTACATTATTAAAATACACCGAAACGCGTGGTTGTGCGCTGGGGCTAACCTCGTCGCTGCTTAACCCACGAATGGAAAAAGTGGGGCGGTTGGCACCCTGTTCGCGCACATACATTCCCGGAACAAAATCACCGAGAGTACTGAGATCGGTAATATTGGCTTCGTCCATCAACTGGTCGCTCACCGATGAGATAGCCGTGGGGACATCAAGCAATTGTTGCTCGCGTTTTTGGGCACTCACCAATATCGGTTCCAAATGAATATCGTCAGTTGGCAGCATCACATTCTTTTCATTTCGGCCTTCCTGTAAAATAATATCTACCGTTCGGGTTTCAAATCCGATAAACGAAACCCGAATACGCGCTCTTCCCGGAACCAGGTTGGTGATAAAATATTCACCGTCTTCGTTGGTATTAACACCTTTGTATGTTCCGTCAACTGAAACATGTGCACCGGGCAGCAGGTTGTAATCGCTGTCGTATACCGAGCCACGTACATAAACGGTTGGCAATTCGCGCGAAACGGCTTCTGTATTGCGGTATTTGCGTTTCACTTTATCGCGTCGTTTGGTTTGCCCAAACGAGGTTGAAACGATAATTAGAAGGAGAATTATACTTAGGTAAGTCTTCATGTTTTCAATGTTTTCTGAATTTGTTTTGTTAATTAACGAATAGGATGTGAAAATAATATATCCTGCCTGAATAGAATTAACATCTTGCTAAAGGAATGGTTTAGCCGCATGGAGCGAATGCTTCGTACTAAAAACCGGCAGATGCAGCCAAATGGCCAGCTCGTCCATACATTTTTGGGCTTCATCGTGTGTTTTACATTTTTTTACGGCAATGGCAGGTCGCTTTTTATGATTTACAAAATAAACCCTAAACTCCTTCTTTCGCGATGAAGTGCTGCGATTCGATTGGCTGTTTACACTAAATACCTTGTTCATCGATACCAGCGTAAGCCCAATGTATTTGTTAACCGGTTTCCATTTTCCGGTTTTTATCAGGCCAAACCACATATTATAACTACGGAATTGCTGCTTTTCCGAATCAATTTCTACACCGGAATAGGAGCCCAACAGAAACCAAGCTAAAATGACATTTGTTCCGAAAACGATCCAGGCTTGCTCGTATAACGACATTGCAGCAATAATAATAAAAGCCAAACCCATAAAACGATACGGTCCTTCCAGTGTTCTTGAGATTTTATTGGCGACGAGCATGGTTTAAAGGTAATGAAAATCTATGTAGCGTGATTTCCTACTTTATTATTATTCGAGAATAAGCTGGCGTTTTTGAATGTAGTAATGCCACAAAATATAGCTTGCCACGGAGCGGTTTGGGGAGAAACGTTTCATGTAACTTATAATATCATCTTTGGTAGCTTCGGCTGGGACAAGTTCTAATTCATAAACAGCTTTTATAGTTGCCAGATCGCCCGGAGGGAAAATATCGGAAAAATGAAGGCTCATCAGCACATACATATCGACGGTCCAGTTGCCGATGCCTTTAAGTTGTATCAGTTTTTCACGAATGGCTGGTTCGTCAAGTATTTTTAATTCATCAAGATTGAGGTTCCCGCTTGCTATTTCGGCGGCTAAAATCCGGCTGTATTTTATTTTCTGACGGCTAAATGAACAGGCCCGTAATTCTTCGTCCGAGAGTTTCAAAAGGTTTTCAGGCGTGACAGCTTTTATCTTTTCTACTAGTTTAATGTATGCCGCTTTTGCGGAAGCCAATGAAACCTGTTGCTCAAGAATTGTAAGTATAAGTGTAGCAAAATCCGGTTTGCGGTACCAGAGAGGCGGGTAATCGTATTCCCGGATTACGGCCTCCAGTTTTGGTTCGATGCCTGAACACCAGTTGCAAAGTTCTTTAAAGTGGCTTTCGTTCTTTATCTTATCCATGTTTAAAAATCATTAATAGGAACAACTGATTTTTCTGAAATAGGTTCAATAAAAAAGAGGGACGCCTGGCGCCCCTCTTCGAAGGCAATACCGAATTAAATAAATAAAATCTTCTCTCGTAAGATTTGTTTTCTGCCTTCTGTGTTTAAAAACGGCCATTGCATATTTTTAGTATAACAAAATTCTTTTTGGATGATGAAGATTGCGAAAGTTGCAGGTTATCAAGTGTTTCTGGAAATGTTAAATTTTTAATAACGCTGAAATAACGAAGTTCATTCCCGGAGAAACCAGGCCCGACGAATAAGGGCGGTAGCGTTTGTTGAAAATGTTTTCAATACCACCACTGATTGTAAGATTGGAATTAAGGTGATAGTTGGATTTTATATTGGCCGTCCACCACGATGGGGAATAAGGATTTCCATTATCGTCGGGAATATATAAATGCGGCTTGTCTTGTTCATCGGGCGACAGCTCATCAAAATCAAATTTGCCACTGTAGTTTACGTACAGATCGAGGTACAATTTTGGCCCCTCAAAAATAATATGCGACGAACCAAATGTTGGCGGCACATGACGAATAGGCATGCCTTCGGAATCTTCTCCTTTGGTAATGGTTATGTCGTGCCGGGTGCGCCACTGGTTGTTAAAAAGGTATTCTACATTCGCAGTTGTTCCGTAAATTGTTGCCGACTCGGCATTAACAAGTGCTTCCACACGGCTCATTTCACCATCGTATAAAATAGAGTCCTGCCCCAATCCATCAAAGGTTCTTCTTACCATCGCATCTTTTAACCAGGTGTAAAAACCGGTCCATTCAACTTTAATTCTATTCTGGTGCGAACGAATTATGCTTAACTCCAGGTTGCGGGCGTATTCAGGTTTTAGGTCGGGATTGGGAACCACAACTGTTCCGGGTTCTGAATCGAATACTTTGGCTACATCATCAATATTGGGCGAACGGAAACCGGTGGAGCCATGAATATTAATCTGCCAGTCGGTGGTTGGATGCCAAACTATGCCAAGGTTACCGTTAAAAGCCGAGTTCTTCATATCAAAACCATCAAAAGGGAATTGGTAAAAATCCGTGTCAAATTTTCCTTCCAAATGGGTGTAAGTAAACCGCGAGCCCATTTGAAAAATGATTTTCGGACTGATGGAATATTTGAACGAATAATAAGCTGCCAGGCTCGAATAGTTGGAATCATCGGGATAACGCGGAGCAATTTTTTCCTGCTCACCGGAAATCAGATCTTCAGAATACCCGTTCGAACCCACCTTATTGAAATAACCCTCCAAACCATAAAACAACTCACTTCTTTCATCTATGTTTTTGCCAAAGTCAAAGTTTACAGAATAGATATTTACATTTTCTGTACGGTTGCGCAAGATGTCGTTATTCAGTTTCCGGTCGTGGCGACTTTCGGTGTAATCCTGGTAAGCCAGCAACAAATTGGCTTTATCAAACAGCAACATATTTTTTTTCAGTTGCATACGCCCCGATAACAGTGTCCATTCCTGCGGACCATAATACCATTCGGCGTATTTCAATTTATCGCCTTTGTATTGAATTAGCCTGTCGTAACGCGGAATGTCTCCGGTTTGCGAGTGGTGTGCCCCCAGTTCAATATCAATATTTTCATTTGGCCGAAAACGCAATTTTCCCATCAGGTTGAATTGATGATAGCCCGTATAAAGCTGTTTGCGATCATTACTGTTTTGCAGGATTTGATCCGCTCCGGAATAGGGAGCATCTACAACATACTGGGGGCGCAAATATTCCTCAGGGCCGGAATTTCCCATTTTCATATCGTCAAAATCGGTAAAAGTGGTGCTGATTACAGAAGCCCATTTTTTTCCGCCGAAATTATACGAGAAATGTCCGGTTTTCTCAAAATTTACACTGGAATACCGTGCGTATGCTTTTCCGAACGCTTCATAATTATCAGCTGTCGATAGTTTGGGCGAAAGGGTGTTAAAACTCATTACGCCACCCAGCGCATCGCTGCCGTAAATTACCGAACCCGGGCCAAAAATAATCTCGGTGTTTTGCAAACTTTGTGCATCAACAGAAATTACATTTTGCAGGTTTCCGCTGCGGTAAATCGCGTTGTTCATTCGTATGCCGTCAACCATAATCAACACACGGTTAGCGGCAAAACCTCGAATCATCGGACTTCCGCCTCCCATCTGACTTTTCTGGATAAAAACACCACTTTCAGTGCCCAGCATATCGGCAGTAGTTTGAGGATTGTAGTGCATAATCTCTTCCGGTTGTATGGATTTTATGGTATGCGGAATTTCGGTTTTCGACTGTTTCCAGCGGTTAACCGAAACAACCACTTCGTCAAGACGAACCGGGCTTTCAACCATCAGCACAGTTTTGCCTTGTTCCTCAATTTTCTTCCGGGTGCTTACATAAGTTATAAACGATGAATGCTTGAAGAGAATTTTCTCATCGGGTTGAAAACCGTCGAGTTTTGCCCTGCCTTCTTCATCCGTTTGCGTTAAAAAATTATCTGAGATAAGCATTGCATGCTCAACAGGCGTGCCGGTTTTGGCATTTACTACCTGAACATACGCCTGCCCAAAAACAGTGGAAATGGAAAAAAGAAGTATAAAAAAAGTTAGTTTGAATTTCTTCACCGAAAATAATTTTGTGCAAATGTATTAATTGGGCGGACTACATCAAATATTGTGCCCGGTTGGATTAGAACCTGGTGCAGCAAGATACGCGTCTGTAATTACGACAAAAATTTGTTTCCTTACGTGCTTTGCTTTAATTCTATTGTCTTTTGCAAGTGTGCTGTATGGTAATGAGTTGCGTGTCATCCAAAAGCTAATTGTATGTGAATTTTTTGCACAAAAAAATCCGACCTGGTTTCCCGGGCCGGATGGAATATTAATTAATTTTGCTTAGTAATTATACCAGCCCCTGCGCCATCATTGAATTCGCAACTTTTACAAAGCCAGCAATGTTGGCACCTTTTACATAGTTGGTAAATTCTGATTTTTCTTTACCATATTTCATGCACATTTCGTGAATATTACACATAATGGAGTGCAGTTTGGTATCCACTTCCTCGCGGCTCCAGGCTATGCGCATACTGTTTTGTGTCATTTCCAGACCCGATACCGCAACACCACCGGCGTTGGCTGCTTTCCCCGGCCCGTAAAGAATTTGTTTTTCAAGGAAATAATGAACAGCTTCTTCGGTACTTGGCATATTAGCTCCTTCTGCCACAACAAAACAACCGTTGCCGATAAGCATTTTAGCCTCTTCAAGGTTCAGTTCGTTTTCAGTAGCACAAGGCAAAGCCACATCGCATTTTACAATCCACGGACGTTGTTTTTCCATGTATTGCACAGCGTATTTATCGGCGTATTCTTTTATCCGTCCGCGATGCACATTTTTTAGCTCCATCACATAATTCAGTTTATCGCGATCAATTCCTTCAGGATCATATATAGAGCCACTTGAATCGGATAGTGTAACAACTTTTCCACCCAGCTCAATTACTTTTTCGGTAGCAAATTGTGCTACATTTCCCGATCCGGAAACAGCAACCACTTTTCCTTTAAAACTTTCACCGCGTGTTTTCATCATTTCTTTAGCAAAATACACGGCACCATAACCGGTTGCTTCCGGTCGGATAAGCGATCCTCCCCATTCAACACCCTTACCGGTTAGCACGCCGGTAAATTCGTTTCTAATTCGTTTGTACTGCCCGAAAAGAAAACCGATTTCACGGCCACCAACGCCAATATCGCCGGCAGGCACATCGCTATACGGGCCAATATGCCGCGACAATTCAGTCATAAAACTTTGGCAGAAACGCATTACTTCGTTGTCTGATTTGTTTTTTGGATCAAAATCAGAACCTCCTTTTCCGCCACCCATAGGCAACGAGGTTAAGCTATTTTTTAATACCTGTTCAAAAGCCAAAAATTTAAGAATGCTCTGGTTAACCGTTGGGTGAAAACGCAAGCCTCCTTTGTACGGGCCAATAGCGCTGTTCATTTCAACACGGTAGCCGCGGTTAATATGAATTTTGCCGCGATCATCCATCCAGGGAACCCGGAATTGGATGATACGTTCAGCTTCAACCATTCGTTCAAGAATTTGAGTATGACGATACCTCGGATTATCAAGCAAAAAATCGGCCAACGATTCAACAACTTCGTGTACTGCCTGATGAAATTCAGGTTGCCCCGGATCTTTTGCCCGTACGTAGTTCATAAAATCATCGACAAATAACTTACTGTTTTTAGTGTTCATTTTAATGGTTTTAGTTTTTATATGTTCAAGATACAAAAAAAGTCAGAAGTTATCTTATTGCTTTTCAGCATATTAATTAACATGCGAAATGTGAGTCTGTTAGGTATGATGGTAAATCAGTTGTAAACTCGAACATTTTGTTTTGGTTTATTTTGAATGTGTAAAATCATCTGATACATCCAACAAAAATTTTATCTTTGCGCCTTTAAAATCAGAATCTTATTACGTAAGAAAATGGAATATAAATTCGCAGAAATAGAGCCGAAATGGCAAAAGTACTGGGATAAAAACAAAACGTTTAAAACCAACGACGATTACTCGAAACCAAAATATTACATCCTCGATATGTTTCCTTATCCATCGGGAGCAGGGCTGCATGTTGGTCACCCCGAGGGTTATACGGCAACCGATATTTTAAGTCGTTACAAACGTATGAAGGGATTTAACGTATTGCACCCAATGGGGTACGATGCTTTTGGTTTGCCTGCCGAGCAGTATGCCATGCAAACGGGAACGCATCCGGCAATTACCACTCAGAAAAACTGCGATAATTTCCGTCGACAGATTAAAGCGATTGGTTTAAGCTACGATTGGGATCGTGAAATAAACACCACAGATCCAAAATATTTTAAGTGGACACAGTGGATCTTCAAAAAATTATACGACACTTATTTTGATGAGGATCAACAAAAAGGACGACCAATTTCAGAATTGGTTATTCCTGAGGAAGTACAGGCCCAAGGAGAAGAGGCTGTAAAAGAGTACATCGGCGAAAAGCGCCTGGCATACTACGACAACGCCCAGGTTTGGTGGTGCGATTCGTGTAAAACAGTTTGTGCCAACGAGGAGGTGCTAACGGATGGGGCACACGAAAAATGTGGCAACACCGTTATCCGCAAAAACCTGAAGCAATGGTTGCTTCGTATTCCGCACTATGGCGAGCGATTGTTGAGCGGTCTTGAAAACCTGGATTGGCCGGAAGGTGTAAAAGATATGCAGCGCAACTGGATTGGTAAATCAACAGGTGCTGAGGTGGATTTTGCTATCGATGGATTGAATAAAAATCTACGTGTTTACACGACCCGCCCCGATACTTTGTTTGGTGCAACGTACATGGTAATTGCTCCGGAACACGAGTTGGTTAACGAAATTGTTACCGATGATAAAAAGGAAACAGTTGATGCTTATATAAAGGCATCGGCTTTAAAATCAGATTTGGATCGTACTGATCTGGCGAAAGAAAAGACCGGAGTATTTACTGGCCGTTACGCAGTGAATCCTGTGAATAAACAGTTGATTCCGATCTGGGTGGCCGATTATGTATTGATGGGCTACGGAACCGGAGCGATTATGGCTGTTCCGGCACACGATACCCGCGATTTTGAATTCGCCAAAGAATTTGATATTGCTATCAATTGCATTCTTGATCCAAAAGATGCAGAGAACCGCGATGAGATTTTAGCCGGCGATGCCTGCTGGACGGAAGATGGTGCTTACATCAACTCGTCGAGCGATGAAACAGGTTTGGATATAAATGGCCTGAATAAAACTGCCGGTATTGCTCAAGTGGTTGAGTGGCTGGAAGGAAAAGGAATTGGAAAAGCAACAGTGAATTTTAAGCTGCGCGACTGGTTATTTAGCCGCCAGCGCTACTGGGGCGAGCCTTTCCCTGTAATTCACTGGGAAGATGGTGAAGTGACCTTGGTAGATGATGAGAACCTTCCGTTGGAATTACCCCAACTGGAAGAATACACCCCAAGTGCCAGCGGAGAATCGCCATTGGCAAAGGCCGAAGACTGGTTAACGGTTACCGACAAAAACGGACGAAAGGGACGACGTGAAACCAACACCATGCCGCAGTGGGCAGGTTCGTGTTGGTACTATTTGCGCTACATTGATCCGAATAACGAGGACAGTATTTTCGATGTAAAAAAAGAAAACTACTGGATGCCGGTTGATTTGTATGTGGGAGGAGCAGAACATGCTGTTCTTCACCTTTTATATTCGCGTTTTTGGCACAAAGTATTATTCGATTTAGGAGTGGTATCTACCGACGAGCCTTTCCAGAAACTGTTTAACCAGGGAATGATCCTGGCTTTTGCCTACGAAACGGTTACAGGCGCAAAAGTAGCTTCTGATTTGGTGGAAGAAAAAGACGGCAAATATTTCCACACGGAAACCGGAGAAGAGCTAAAGCAGATTGTGGCAAAAATGTCGAAATCGTTGAAGAATGTGGTGAACCCGGATGACGTAATTGAACATTACGGTGCCGACTCGTTACGCTTATACGAAATGTTTATGGGACCGCTTGATGAACGTAAACCATGGGCGGAAAACGGTGTAAAGGGAGTGTTTAACTTCCTGGCACGTGCCTACCGTTTCTTTGCAGATATGGATAAGATTATTGACGGCGATGAGGATAATGAGGTGGCAAAATTGTTGCATCAAACCATACAAAAAGTTGAGCACGATATTGAGAACATGAAATTCAATACCGGAATATCTGCGTTGATGGTGTTCAATAACCTGGCGATTAAAAAAGGAAAAGTCACCAAACAAACGGCTAAAACATTTGCTACAATTCTGGCACCTTATGCGCCGCACATGGCCGAGGAATTGTGGTCGCTTTACGGAAATACAGAAACATTGGCCTATGAAGCGTGGCCTGAAGTTGACCAAAGTTTATTGACCGAAGATTCGCACGAATACCCGGTATCGTTTAACGGAAAAATGCGCTTTAAAATTGAGCTGCCACTGGATATGCCAAAAAATGAAATTGAAAAGACAGTGCTTGCCGACGAGCGCGCTGCCAAATGGATGGAAGGTAAAACCGTTCGCAAATTCATTTTTGTACCGAAAAAGATTATTAATGTAGCTGTAGGATAGTCAATTAAGAGCAACGTTTTTAAGAGATATTTTGAAAGGGCAACCACATGGTTGCCCTTTTGTTTTTTAAATCTGTGTTATTTCGCAAATCCCTGACAATCATCACCAATATTTCAGAAAAGGCTTCGTTCATTTGCGCGATTTTAGGAAACACATAAATTCAAAAAATGGTTAAGGAAATTTTGTCGCAAAATGTACGACTGGCGCGCATTGTTCAGGATTATGCAATTATTACTTTTGGTTTGCTTTTATTTTCAGCTGGCTGGGTGTTGTTTCTTATTCCTGCCGAAATTACCGGTGGAGGAATCAGTGGTGTTGCCGCAGTAATTTATTTTGCCACCAATATACCAGTAAGTATTTCTTTTTTAGTCATTAATGTATTTTTGGTGGTGATTGCCATAAAAATACTTGGCGCTAATTTTGGCGTTAAAACAATCTACAGTATTCTTGTTTTAACCAGTTTCTTTGCTTTGTTTCAGAATGTTCTAAAAGCACCATTGGTAAACGATACATTTCTTTCGGCAATTTTAGGCGGAATGGCAGGTGGTGTTGGTCTTGGTGTTGTTTTTTCCAGAGGTGGAAGTACCGGCGGCACTGATATTTTTGCCATGATAATAAACAAATACAGGAATATAAGTCCCGGGCGTATTATTATGCTTTGCGATGTGATTATTATTGCTTCGTCGTATGTGGTATTCCGCTCGCCCGAAAAACTGGTATACGGTTACGTTTCCATGTGGGTGGTTTCGTATTCGCTCGATTCGTTCTTAAGT
This sequence comes from Draconibacterium halophilum, assembly GCF_010448835.1. NCBI lineage: Bacteria > Pseudomonadati > Bacteroidota > Bacteroidia > Marinilabiliales > Prolixibacteraceae > Draconibacterium > Draconibacterium halophilum. The sequence goes on along the minus strand of NZ_CP048409.1, from coordinate 4,410,303 downwards.
GGTGCCAATCGCTCGGCACAAATGTTTATCATCTCCAAACAATACAAAGAAATTGCTGAATATATTAATACCGAAGCTATACGTGGGGTTACCTTGCTCGATGGTTCGGGGTGGTACACGCAAAAAGAAACAAAAGTTATAATGTCGGTGGTACGCAAAAAAGAAACCGGTGCGATTTTTCGTAAGATCAAGCAGATCGATCCCGATGCTTTTATTTCAATGGCAAGTGTGATGGGAGTTTACGGTCAGGGATTCGATAAACTGAAATTGTAATAGGGTTTTAGGCGGTTTTGCCTTCAAAAAAACTTAACTTTTTAAATAGAACACATACTAAACCTGATATCAATTCAGTTTTCTTATTTTTGGCGTAATTTAATTTTGAAGATGGGAAAATTGAGATTGATCGTTGTGGGGATGGGACTCGTTTTATTACTGAGTCAATTGTTTTCGTGTGCACCTAAAAGTGCCAAACAGGAAGAAACACCTGTGTTAGATACTGTTGTTGAAGTAAAAGTGCCGGTATTAAAATACGGGTTTCCGATTGATTCCTTTGCCCTTGAAATGGGGAAAGTGAAAAACAATGAGTACTTAAGCCAGATTTTAAATGCACGTGGTGTAAGCATGGGAACCATCGATAAAATTGCGCGAAAATCGAAAACTGTTTTTGATGTTCGAAAGATTAAAAGCGGCGAGAATTTTTGCATTCTCTCCACCCGCGATTCCGTTCCTGTTGCAAAGTATTTTGTGTATGAAAATTCAGCGGCTGAATATACTGTATTTGAATTAACAGATACATTAGGAATTTATAAAGGTCAAAAGGAAGTGAAGACCCGGCTACGCACTGCGCAGGGAGTTGTTGAGTCATCGTTGTGGAATGCAATGGTTGATAACGAACAAGATCCGATGCTGGCGTTAGAGTTATCGGATATTTTTGCCTGGACAATCGACTTTTTTGCCATCCAGAAAGGCGATCGTTTTCGGGTGATTTACGATGAACAATTTGTTGATTCCGTTTCTATCGGTATTGGCGAAATTTATGCCGTTCAGTTTGATCATTATGGAGATAAAAATTATGCTTTTATTTTCGATCAGGATGACCGCTTCGATTATTTTGATGAGCAGGGGAAAAGTCTAAGGAAAGCTTTCTTAAAAGCACCTCTTCAGTTTTCACGTGTAAGTTCGCGTTTTTCAAACAGTCGCATGCATCCGGTTTTGCGTATCCGTCGTCCACATCACGGTGTTGATTATGCTGCACGAAAAGGAACACCAGTTGTGAGTATTGGCGACGGGACTGTAATTGCCCGTGCTTACCAGGCTCGTGGCGGCGGCAATTATGTAAAAATTAAACACAACTCGGTTTATACAACCACTTATATGCACCTCTCGGGTTTTGGCAAAGGAATTACAACCGGTGCGCGAGTAAAACAAGGTGATGTAATTGGCTATGTTGGAGCAACCGGTCTGGCAACGGGACCTCACCTCGATTTTCGTGTAGCTAAAAATGGTAGTTATGTAGATCCGTTAAAAGTAAAAGCGCCACCTGTTGAGCCCGTTAAAGAAGAAAACATGGCTCGGTATACTGCTGTTAAGGATTCGTTAATGCTGGAGCTACAAAAAATTCAGTGGGAGCCGGTTCTTGAGTTAGCTGATTCGGAATAGTTTTATTTTCATACAAAGTTCATCTTTGTTTAATTATCAGTTGTTCCAAATTTGGGAGCTACTAAAATTTTTCTATATCTTCCCCGCCAACATTTCAGGACCAACAGTTGTTTAACAGATTATACCTTAACTTGAGAATTAAATTTTAAAAAAAATAAAAAGGATGATGAGGATGAAGTCGATTAAAATATTGATGATAGTGGCAGTGGCCACAATGTTTTTAGCATGCGTAAGAAACAAAAAACCGGCAATGGTCCAAAGCCAGAACCAGAGTGCTTTTAATATGATTAAAGTCTCGGAAGTAATTCAGGGAGGTACTTATACCTACATAAACGCAACAGAAAATGGTACTAAAAAATGGCTTGCTGTATCAAAACAAGCAGTAAATCCCGGTGAAGTTTTATACTATTACGATGCTTTACCTATGGAAGACTTTCACAGCAAAGAGATTGACCGAACTTTTGATGTCATTTATTTTGTGAATCAAATCAGCAAAACACCTGTGGATCAACAGCCGGCTATGAGTGGTGAAATGCCATCGTCGCACCAGGGGAAAGTAGCTGCCGACGATGCTGAAGTTGAAATTAATAAAGAAGAAGGAGAATTGAGTATTGCAGATGTTTTTGCCAACAAGGCTGAATATAGCAATAAAGAATTCGAAATTCGGGGAGTAGTTGTAAAAGTGAACGAACAGGTAATGGGAAAAAACTGGGTACACATTCAGGATGGTACAGGCAGTAGTGGCAATTTCGATCTAACGATAACTACACAAGAGAATGTTAAAGTTGGCAACCAGGTAATTTTTAAAGGAAAGCTAACCCTGGAAAAAGATTTTGGCGCCGGCTATTTCTATGAAGTAATTATGGAAGATGCCGCATTGTTAAATGAAGCTGTCGCTTTATAAGCAGCGTTTTATTTAACAAATATTCAAAGCTTCATTCCAAGTATATAATTATCTTTGTATTTAAATAGTTATATACTCGGAATGAAGTTCAACAAGCTGGAAATAGAAGAAGAAGGAAGCTGGTTTCAACGTCAGTTCAGAAAACCGCATACGAGAAAAACAGTTCGCTATATTTTAATTGGAGCGCTTGCCGGTTTTTTGTTTTACTATTTAACTGAAGGAATGCACCTTAACACTTTGCCACGCAATGAAGTGGTTGAGAGTATTATTATAGGGGCATTCTTAGGGTTTTTTATCACCAATAGCCCGTGTGCCAGAGGGCGCTGTTAAATACCTACGACCATTTAATCTAAGTCAAAATCAGGTTATTACGCTGTGTTTTTAACCGAAGCTCAATTGCCTCCAGGTAAGCAGTTAATGGGTAAAGTTTTTCATCGTACCATAACGATGCAAAATATAATCCGATAGGGGCTTTTATAAGCCCGTTATTTTTGTAGAATTTATCCAGCCAATCGAATCCCTTCTCAATTTCGGCATCCGATTTTGTTTCTGTTAAGGCTGCAATGGACAGTGCTGTTTCTTCTATCGATCCTTCAACTCCTGCATTGCCACCCCAACTTCCATCTTCATTCTGAACTTTCAACAGAAAACCGGTTCCTGATGCGATCATCTTTTTCAGCTTCTCAGCCAGTACCGGATCATGGTCTACGAATAATTTTGCTTTTTGAAGATAGGTAAGTACCCGTGCTGTTCCGTAAACCGGATTTTCATGATTTTGGGTGTGTTGATTGCCAAACCAAAGCGGAAGCCACGAGCCATTTCCATTTTGGTATTTCTCCAGGTATACAACAGCTTTGTGGATCGTTTTTTTAAACTGCTTATGCTGTTTCTGATGCAAATCTTGTTGGTATACATTCAGCATTCTTGCAAGTGCCAAAACACAATGTCCGGTTAAATCCGCGCAGCTCTGATCGAATGGCAATTTTCCCCAGCCACGCGAAAAAGTCGGGAAGCCGCCATCGTTATTTTGTAGTTTGCGTAGCCATTCGCCTCCAACTAATACCTCTTCTCTAATAGTATGGTGCGGTGCCAAATTTAAGAGTGCCAGAATCGCTCCCGGCGTATCATCGCAGTCGGGAACGGAACCTGAGTAATTTGTCCAGCCCCAGCCACCCGGCGAAGTGCCGTTAAACGGATGGACCGTTTTATTTTGCACCGAAAGCAAATGACTGGCAATTCGTTTTTGCTGAGTTTGCGACAATATCTCATCTTTCCTTTCGCCCAAAGCTTTTACACTCAGCGTTGTTACCCATGTTGATAGGTCGACGTCGATGGGCCAGCTGCCGTCTTTGCGTTGGGTACGTTTTAAAAATGCAATTCCTTTGTCTACAATCACCGAATCTCTTAATCCTGCATTTATCAGGCTTAGTGCAACAAATGCTGTAAGCGGAATGGCTTCCAAAAAACCACCACTTTTCGGTAACAATTTCTCCAGAATTTTAAGTGCTTTCCTTTCAGCTTTTGCCCGGACGACACGTGTCAATCCGTTTGATTTTTTCTTGCGGAAAATTACAATTCCAACAGCAATCAATGCCGGAATAGCGTAGCTTACCACACTCAAATTCAACAATCGATAAAACCTGCGCGGCAATAGAGCCAGCTCGAATGGCAACTGTGGAATGTTTTTAAATCCATTGTCGCCCGGAATGCCACAAAGTGCACAAAGTGTTAATATGGGTACCGAAAATGTATAGTCTTTTTTATAATGATTGAGAATAACTTTTGCCACCTGCTCGGAGCGCACGTCAACATTTTGCGATTTTAGGTAGTCGGCTAATTTTTGTTGTGTTGTTTTTATCGCCGGATTTTCTTCAGCATAAAGATTCAATGCTGCATAACAAAGTAATGAAGTTGAAATATTGGCCGGACTTTCAGGCGTGTCGCCATAACCGCCGTCTGCATTTTGGTGCGAAGTTAGCCATGCCAGCCCTTTTCCAATTTCCTGCTGATGAAGATGGGCATCGTGGAAATGAAGTGCTGCAACAGCTACGGCCACACCCAGCGCACTCGATGATAATTCTCCCGACCAGAAGCCATCATCATTAAGCTCACTGAGTAAAATTTCGCTCAGTTCTTTAAATCGTATTTCCAACTTCTCTTTTTTCACTTTTTATATTTTAAACACAAAGACTCGAAGACACAAAGATTTTTTGTTTCTCGCAAAGGCGCAGAGGCATAAAGTTCTTACTTATCATCAAAGTCCTTCAAAATCAAAAATCGTTAATCATCATTCGTCATTCATTCTTCTTCCTTTTGCCTTTCTACTTTTTCCTTTTGACTTAATCCTTCACTAGGCTTCCCAACGCCAGTAGTCCATAAAACGTATATTCCAAATCGCGTGTTTCATCACTGTCGCCCGAAAGAAAGGCCCCGGCAAGATAATTCATTTGGATAAAATCAAGACAATCGGGAGTTATTAAGCGCAGATCATATTTGGTTTCGGCCAAAGAGAAAAGTGCCACTCCGGTTGATAAAGTATCGCTGAATGGTGTGGTTTCAAAAGCCCTGAACCCTGCTTTTTCCTGGTGAAATTCTAATAAAAGTTTCTGGTATTTTTTGTAGCCTAATCCAAGATCGTAACGAGCAAAACAAAGTGCCGCAACCAAACTGCATGGCGAGTTTTCTTTCACCTTGTAAAAGGGCAGCCAAATGCGTGCCATCCGGTTAAAAAGAAAACGTTTTTTTGTGGTGGCGTCAATGGTTAACGCCAGCAAAAAAAAGCGGTATGAAATATCCATAAAATTGTGCCCCGAGAAAACTTTCTTTAGTAACGAAAACAACGATTCGTTTTTCTGTTTCGTGAGCAACTCCGTTTTCATCAGATTCAACGCCAGCTCTTCAACAGTACTTGATGTTGCTGGCTGTTCCAAGATGTAGGCTTTTAAGTTTTCTGTTTCTGCTTTTTGTCCGGTGGCTAAACTTAGCCAACAGCCAAAAAGCGAGTAGTAAGGATCCGGATTTCCGGCACGGTCGCAAAAGCCACCCGAAGCGTGTTGCTGCCTTTTTATAAATGAACTAATTTCTTCCTGTATTTCGGGCGATAATGTTTCAAATCCTAAAGAAAGTCGCCGAATCAGTTTTTTATAGATCGCGATTTTCTTTGGTTTATTCATTAGTGGTTTCTGTTTTGAATATTTTTCCCATCACTCCGTAAAGGCTCAGGCGTAATTTGGCGTTATTTAGTTTATCTAGTTCCGCGTAACAGCTGTCAACATAGCTTTGCAAAAATGATTTTGCCTCTTTACCAATGTTGGTTTTATCAATTAATTTTCTGAATTCTGCTACCTGTTTAAGAAGAAGGGCAGGCGTTTCTTTATTCTGTTCCGCAAAATGTTTATTCAACAGTGCCAGCAGGAATGGATAATCGCCGGTTTTTTCTTCTGGGTGCTGCTCGTCAAACTCATTCAAATCGTCGCGAATCTGGTACGCAATTCCCATGTAATCGGCAAATTGTTCCAGTACTTTTTGTTCTTGCTTGCCAGCACCACCAACGATTGCTCCCAACAACAAGGCAACTTTTATAGCTTCGCCCGTTTTGTTCTTGAAAACCTCGATTATTTCATCGGGTTGCAGCTGAATTTTACCATCGTTAAAAAGTATATCCACACCCTGACCACGTGTAAGTTGAATATGTGAACTTGCAATAAAACGCAGGCAGTTTATTATGGTTTCATTCGATGCATCGAGGTCGCTCAGTAACTCATAACCTTTGCCAATAAGAAAATCGCCGGCATTAATTGCTTGCGGCACACCGTATTTTGAATGTGCCGTGAGCGTGTTGTATCGCTGGTTGGCATTGTCTTCAATATCGTCGTGAATAAGTGATGCCTTATGGAAACACTCGATGATAAGTGTTAAGGATTGCAGCAATTCTTCGTTATCGTTGTTTGAATAAGCGAGATAACTTAAAGCTGTTAAAAGTGGCCGTATACGTTGCCCGTCAATGAGAAGATATTCTTGTGCAATTTGTTCTGTTTTATCGCGGGCAGGAATATATTTTCCCACATTTTCTTTTGTGAAATAACCCTCTATCCGTTTTTTCAATAGCGACACCGAAATGGGCTGGTGCTTTTTATCTGCTTCATAAGAGCGCATTTCATCCAGTATCCATTTTATGTCGGCGCGAGTATCTTCGCATCCGTCGAAAAGCAGCGGAATGCCAATTACCGGTACTGCCGCATTTGACACCGGCTCGAACGAGCGCTGTAATACCGGCATACAACTCACCCCAATTACTGCATCTATTGATCCTTCTTCTACTAAGCCAACAGCAACCGTTGTTCCTTCGGCCACCAGGTTCGCATAACCTTTCGATTCGGCTTCTATCAGAATATCATCAATGGGACAGGCTTTACATCCGGCACAATTCAGTCCCAGTTCGTCGAACATGCCCTCACATTTTTCTTTGTTGTTTAAACATTGAGGGAGCAACAACAGCCGGCGGTTCATCGGCGTGGCTTTCACCGTTTTTCGCCACGATTCGTTGCCCAGCAAAACCATGGCAAAAGGAATATATTTCTCGGAAACTTCCTGTTCGCTCACCAGTTCTTTTGCCAGTTGCTCCAATCTCAGGATGTTGACAGGAGGACGCAGCTCGAACTTTTCGATCATAGTCGCAGAAGCCTGGCGCATTTTATTACGCACGAACGATTCCTCAGGAACTTTTAATATGCCGTTTGTTTCCTTCATATTAACCATAGGCGCCAAACCCGAAAAATGCCCGTTTTTTAGCAAAGCGATACAACCAGCTTTTTTCGCGAATAGCTTTGGATGAACCATGACTGGAAACTTTTTCCATTTGACTCAGGCGTTCGGCTTCGTTATCTCTGCCCGATGTATCTTTTGCGGCATGTTGTTTTGTATAATTAACCAACCACTGCGGATCGTCCATAACGATGCAGCCCGTGGTTAGTTTTGGTATTTCTGTTTTAAATCCTGCCAGAAAAGTTGAATTGCGGTAAGTACTTTCCAGATCGCCATCGGCCACATTGTTGGTGGCAAACTGAATGACGGGACAAGGTTCGATATCGCCCGATGCATTAATGTGGTGACTTAAACCTGATGCCGCCGGACACAGCCCATTGCCATTTTCATCCCAGTAAGCATCAATAATGGCAATGTCGTATTTCTGGCGAGCATCCACCATAAACTGGCGTAGCTTTTCAATTTGTTCAGCCGAAAGACAAAGTTCGACTGAAGCATCCTGTCCCACAGGGCGGTAAATGTAGTACCACAAATAAAGCACTCCACGATCTATTAGTGATTGAATAAAATCATCGGAAAAAGCCAGATCGATGTTTGATTTGCAAACACTCATGGCTACCCCCGTTATCAATCCGGCTTCGGTTGAATGATCAATTGCAGCTTGTGCTTTTTGGTAAACGTTCAAACCTCCGCGGCGCACATCGGCTACTTCATTGTCGCCTTCAAAACTAATAAGCGGCGAAACGTTGGCTAGTTTACGTAAACGTTCTGCAATTTCGTGGTTCAGTAAAGTTCCGTTGGTAAATAGCTGAAAATAGCAGTCGGAATGTTTCTCAAAAACATCGAACAGCGGTTTATACATGAGCGGTTCGCCACCCAATATCCCGAAAAAGAACGATCCTTTTGCTTTTGATTGGGTGATAATGGAATCCAGCATTTCGGGCGACATACGGGCATTCTGTTTTTTATGCGTTACCCAACAACCCTGGCAATTCAGGTTGCAATCGTCGGTTACTGAAATAAAATGAAATGCCGGGAAAAAATCGCCCTTTTTTATTCGTTTCTGAAAGCGCTGAATACCACGGGCACCTTTTATGCCCATATTATATCCAAATTTATACAAGCATTTTTTATCAGTTTTCAGCAGTTGTTTAAGCATCTCCTTTTTTGTTTTTGAAGCTGTTCTTTAATTCTTCTATGGCTTGTTTTTTCTCTTCTTCGGCCAGTTGAAAGGTGCCCTGCCTGAAAATGTTCTTTCGGGCGTTGTTGCGCTCGCTGAGCATAACAATCAAATTGTCTTTTTGATCGGTGGCTGTAGCTTTTTTATCCTCGGACGGTTCGGCTCCCGATAACGCTGAGTTTTCGGGTAAACGCGGAAAAATAATTGCCGATGCCGGGCAGGTTCGTCCGCAAGCCGGGCAGTTGTTTTTGCACGACAGCGGGTTAACAACCTTCAGGCTTTTTTTGTTGTACGAATACACGCCAAAAACACAGAACCGTGCACATTGTCCGCAAAGGGTGCAGCGCTCTTTGTCGATAACCGGGTACCAGGCCGGAACTTTTAGATCGGTCTTTTTTACTTCATAACTGCTTTCTTCCTGTTTTTTATCAATCTTAACAGCTATTTCAGCAGTAAGTTGTTCAGTGCCGACCTCTCTGAAATTAAACACTTCGTAATTGCTGAGCTGTACTTCGTTCTGCTCAAACATGTTTTTTATTGCCCGCGGATAGCAGGCGGCAATCAGTGTTTTATCGTAATTTTTGTTGAGTTGGTGCAGGAAATCCTTTTCATTCAGCGAGAAGGCACACAGGTCGTGTAGCTCGTATATATCAATACCAAGTGTTTTAAAAGCTTCGGAAAGGCCGGCTTTTTTTTCGTCGGAAATGATACCGGCACCACAGTTGCAATAAATCAGGCAAGTTTTGTTTGTCATTCTTAAAGTAATGGAAAGCTAAATAAGCAAAATTCTACTCAACTTAAAAATGAATGTGATGCGTTAACAATCAGTTAAGAAAGTTAATGGCACCAGGATAAGAACTTGTTTGGCAGTTGAGTATTTTTTGTTGTTTTAAAATATTTGAATTCCTCTGATTGTATAAATGTTCCTAATGAAATACACCGTTGTCAGGAAAAAAAATGCAGACTAACAGATTGCTTCACTGCGTTCGCAATGATATTATTGTCAGTGAGTTAACTTCTAGGAGGGGTTGGTGGGCGGCTAAGCCGCCCACCAACCCCTCCTAGTTTGAAGCCCCTTGAATTGTGGGGCATGACGAGTATCGCGAAGCAATCTTGAAGTTTCTGAAATATTTATAAAGGAGCGAGTTGTTTAAAAACGTTCATTAACAACGTTATTATAAATTGAACCAAAGGTAAACTGAAAGCCTAATTCAAAACGAAATTCATATTCGGTGGCCATTTTTATTCGCCTAAGAAGTACGTCTTCCACCGATGCATTTCCTTTGGGTAGATAAAGTTGATCGTGAATAACATCATACCTGACTTCGCTATACACTGAAAGTTGTCTGGTTATGCGAAGCGACACCTCAGAATCAATTGATAACCTTTTTTTGCTGAAATCATGGAAGTAATGTTTCCCTTCTATTCTGGATTCGATTCTGCCCCACGGTTGAATTATTTCCAGATCCATAACAAGGGCCTCATAAAAAAGATTTTCTTTTGTTTTATCGTAAATGGTAATCTCTTCGTATCGAAAATGGGATGCTCCGGCCACATAGCGAAACACGAATATTTTACGGTTACTAACTGACCAGGGGAAAATATTGTATTCAATGCCGGTTTCAAAACTATATGAATTTTTTGTGTTTAAATATGAGGAGCTGCGATATTCTCCAAATACTCCTCCCGACCAGTGTTGGTTCAGGCTTTTAATAAAATTTGCGGTAATGTCTGAATTGGTTTGATTGTTCTCAAACTTCTCGCCATCGTCGTAATAATTTTCATTATCCATCCGATAATCTCCCTCAATTCTTGTTTTCCATGAATCAGTAACTTTTTGAATTCTTATTTCGGTGTTTAAGGAGAACTCATCCTGACTTTCCTCCTTCTGGATATTGCTACCTACTTCGAGGCTGATAACCCATAAATTCCAGGGATCATCCACAATTTGTGTTGCCGACTTTCCTTCAATTTCTGACAAATCGATTTCTACACGATCTAAAAAATCAGTTTGGGAATAATACTGCAAAACCGCTGTTTTTATGATCTTTAAAAGTCCCTGCCTGGTTTCGCTCCTGGTTTCCGATTGGTCGGCGAGGTATTCGTAATCGTAATCGACGTCCTCAAATCGATTTTGGCCAATGAAGTTGAGAAATATCTTTCGACCACCACTTCCCGTGCGCTGTGTACTGGATAAAATATGTACATCTGCCAGATTGGGATCCCGAACAAAGGAGACAAAGTTGAGCTCCTGTCTCACCAAATTAAAATCACATTCCCAACATTCTAAAAAGAATTTTGGATTTGTAGCTGTACTATCTGATTCTTGTGCATTTGAGCTGGAAATAAAACAGATCAGGCAGAAGATAATTAAATAGGTTCGGTTCAAAAGTCCCATAGTTGATTAGTTAAAAGTGACAAGTTAACAGATATTTAGTTAATAAAGAAACCTTTAACAGATATGCTTCCCAACTTAAAAATGAATGGAATGCTTTAACAACCGGTTAAGACAGATAGGCTTCTTAGTAGCGACGAATAGAATTGATAGATTGATGAGTTGCCAATTAGATTGGGCAGAGGTTTATTGCCAAAAAAAAGACCTTCAGGGCATCAAAAACCTGAAGGTCTTACTATTGTTTTTACTGAGTTTCGAGTATTTAAATTCGTTTGGCTTTACACCTTAAAGCTCTTATTTGCTCATCTCTGCAACGTATTTTTTAAATCGAACCGAGGTTAGTACACTTCTATTTCTATGATTGATTAATTTGCATGCTATTTTCAAACGAAGAGAAAGTAACCCTGGTGCAAAAATTCAAAGTGGAATTATCCTTTAGTTGCTGGCATTGCAGTTGTTGGATTCAATATCTCGGAGCGGGTTAAAAAGTTGGCATCTTTAGAATAAATAAAGAAAACACTTCCCCCATTTATCGTATCAATAACTTTTTTGTTCACATCCATGGGTAACGATGGGCAGCCCAAGCTTCTTCCCAGACGGCCATGTTTTTTAATAAAATCGTGACTTACGTAATCGGCTCCATGCACCACAATTGCTCTTGCCCGTGCGTTGTCGTTAAAACCTTTATCAATGCCGTCCAATCGCATTGAAAGCCCATGTTTTCCTTGGTAAGTTTCTGCAGTAATGTAAAATCCTAAAGAACTGGAATACGAACTTGGCACATTCGAGAACTTCTTCGCAATGTTATTTCCTGAATTTCGGCCATGTGCAACATAGTCGTTAAAAAGAACTTTTTTGGTTTCTAAATCGATAACCCAGAAACGTTTTTTTGTTGATGGCAAACTAAAATCAACTATAGAAAGTATATTTTTTGTAATTTTTTCTGATCCCTTTTTGAGGTTGCTAAAACCCTTAATTGCCGCTGAAAATGCTTCAACAGACGGTAAACTAATTTCACTCTTTTGTAATTCGTTAAAAATAACTTCCGTGGTTGTAAGACGGTTCGAATTGTGCTCGAGTGATTCAGGAATCGCGTTTGCATTATTTATATTCATGCCCATAAACAATAATGAGTAGAACATAAAAAGGGCTTGTAGTTTTTTGTTCATAGTTTATAATTCTTTCTGTTTTGCGTAACTTATATTTACTCTATCTCATCCAATTAATTTAATCGATTATTTCAACTTTTCTGTTGAGCCTCCCTATTGTCAACTTTTATGCCATTTTGTAAGTGGCATTAAATCAGGCAGATGGGGCGGTGTTTAATAAAAAATAATCTATTCTCCTGCTTCTGGTTAGGCGCGAAAATAGAAAATAATATTGAGGGAAAATGTTAACGAATGCAAAAGAAAGGTAATTAGAAAGTTAAATACGATACTTTTTAGTAGGTAATAGAGTTGTGAGAGCAGATTGTAAAATTACTGTAATGTAGTTGTTTCTTGCCATTTGGAAGGAGTATTAAAAAGAGGAATCGACATCTCATCGTAGCCATAAATATCATCCCTAAATTGCAAACGATCCTGCGAATCAACCCAGGCAGTATGATATACAATATGAACGGCTACTGGTTTGTCAAGGCGAATGGTTTTTGACTCTTTCGATGCCACAATCTCTTTAACTTTTTCGTGCGAAATTTGGCCATCCAAAATTTCTTCTGCCAGTTGAAAAGGTTTTTCTAATCGCACACAACCATGGCTAAAATTACGTTGCCAACGGTTAAACAGGTGATCGGCCGGAGTATCGTGGAGATAAATATTCTGGTTATTGGGAAGCATAAACTTTACAAGCCCCAAGGAGTTTGTACTGCCGGATTTTTGCACAATCAGATATGGAAAATCTGAAGCAGATACATCATTCCAATTGATTTTTGTAGCGTCAATTTCGGATTTGCTGAAATATGATCCGGAAACCAACTTAAAGTTTCGTTTAGCTAAATAGTTTGAATCTTTCTTCAACTCAGGAATTATTTCATCTACTGCCATACTGTACGGAACATTCCATTGTGGATTAAAAACAATAGAGGTTATGGTATCCTTTATTGCCGGAGTATAATTTTTATTTGTTCCAACTACCACATTCATTTTTTGCTTTAAACTTTGATCCTGGAAATAGTTAAGCGAGAAATCTGGAATATTAACGATGATATCTCGCGTGCTAATGTTGTCGGGAAGCCAACGTAAACGGTCTAAATTAATTTTAATTTGCTCTAAACGATAATCGAATGATAAGTTCATTTGTTTTAATGTGTTCTTGCCAACAATGCTATCCTGCTCCAAACCGTGTTGAGCCTGAAAATTGGCTAGTGCAACTGCCAACTCGTCGTCGAAAAGGTAATTGGTTAAATAGTTTGGATTGGAATTGTGTAAATAACCTGTGGCAAACAAGTATTTTTTAATTTTTATAACCTCAGGTACAGAATCATTTTTTTCGAGTTTATCCATTAATCCCGGATAAGGCCATTCGCCAGCTTCTTTTTGTTCAATCAGACGCTGCAATGCGTTAGAAAGTTTTTGATATTGAGTAGATTTTGGAGCCAGGTTTTCAAGAGATTCATCGATTTTGCCGTGCAATAAAGATTGAGTTAAATATTTTGCCAGATTTTGTTTGTGTGTAAATATTTCCCAACCTACTTTTAAATGCCCCGGATTTAATCGCCCTGTTGAAAGATCGCTGGCATAATCAATATAAGTGGTGGTTAGAAGAATATCTAATTTCGAGATGTTAACAGGGTTAAAAAGACGATTCTTTTCGATATTTTTAATCTCATATTTTATGTTATCCACACTGTAAAACTTTGGAGATAAACCATGTTGCCAGGCGTTTTCAATGCTTCTCAGAAGTTCAATTCCATTTTTGTGAAGTACTCCATAATTACTCCAGACCAAATCGTTATTGCGGGCGGTATAGAAATCGAGCAATTCGTGTAGGTGTTCTTCAGGAACATTCGCATTTAAGTATTGGTCCAGTATTCTAAGGTCGAGTTTAGCAAAAATACTGCTTTCATTTTCTGAGGCAATCGTTTTGTCAATGGGGGTGTTGTTATAATCTGCCGACAAACAAAATATGTTAAACGCCACCAGTATTGTAACTATTACAGCATATTGCATTTTCTTTCTCTAATTTTGATTTAATTTAAATAATACAAAAGTGGAAATTCAAACCTTGTGCCGCAATACAAATAAATACTGTGTTTTTTACTTTAGGGACTTTTGGGGTCTTGTATAGCGCTGTAGTAGAGAATCTTGATCTTTTGGTTTAATTTATAATCTGTGGAAAGAATTCGTAAGATAATTTGGGGTGATTGTGGATTTATGCGTAGAATTTATGCACAGCTTTAGTGTGATTAGATTGGGTGGCTAAAGCCAGGTGAAAAAATGTTGTACAGAATTTTAACACAACTTAAAGAGCCGTAATTATAAATCCAATACCCGAGGCGGTGTGTATTTTGTAGGTTTGGCTTTAATAAACCGGTAGGTGTGTTTACAAAAAGCGAATATTTTTATACAAGTTCAGCAGGTGACTTTTGTGAGATAAATAAAGTCACCTGCCATGTGGCATTGGTTGGCCTTACTGCATGGGTGCCCGAATTAAAAGCCAAGAACCAGGCAGTGGTTGAATTGGTGGGCGAACGTTATACCGATGAATCGGGCAAACCACCTTTAAAATGAAGGATGCCCGCAAACAACTTGATGCGGCTTACCGTAATGTTGCCAAATTGGTAGATGCTTTGATTTTTGTTCGTGGATCGGAAGATTACGACGCTTTTGTGAATGAGTTAAACCAGCGTATAGAAAAATACAACAATCGCCTTAGCCAGTGCGATGGGAGAAATAAGAAAGATAATGATCCGGAGGAGGAATAATGTTCAGCTTTCAAGACCTTCAAGGTTTTTCTTACCTTGAAGGTCTTCTAATTTTATTTACACATCTCCGCAAAATACTTGTAAAACAGCGGAATGGTTTTTATGCCTTTGTAAAACTGCTCCAGCGGGTAGTTTTCGTTGGGAGAATGAATAGCATCTGCTTCCAGTCCAAAGCCCATTAATACTGATTTTATTCCAAGTATCTTTTCAAAAGATGAGATAATTGGAATACTTCCACCCGAACGAACCGGAACCGGACGCTTACCAAAAGTATCGGTATAGGCTTTTTCTGCTGCCTGGTAGGCCGTAATATCAATTGGGCAAACATAAGCCGGACCACCATGCAACGAGGTAACCTCAACTTTTACCGATTTTGGGGCAATACTTTCAAAGTGCTCTTTAAAAAGTACAGCTATTTTTTCGTGATCCTGATCAGGTACCAAACGCGATGATATTTTTGCAAAAGCTTTCGATGGCAACACGGTTTTAGCGCCTTCGCCGGTGTAACCACCCCAAATACCACACACATCAAACGACGGACGAATGCCGGTGTGTTCGCTTGGAGTAAAACCTTTTTCGCCTTTTAGTTCTTCAACGCCAATGGCTTTTTTATAAGCTTCCTCGTTAAAAGGCGCTTTCGCCAATAAAGCACGTTCTTCGGCCGAAACTTCCTGCACTGTATCGTAAAAACCCGGGATGGTAATCTTGCCATTTTCGTCAACCATTTGGTCGATCATCGAGCATAGTACGTTAATCGGGTTGGCAACAGCACCACCAAATAAACCTGAATGCAGGTCGCGGTTAGGGCCGGTAACTTCTACTTGCCAGTAGGCCAGTCCGCGCAATCCGGTTGTAATCGATGGTATATCAGCAGCCAGCATCGATGTGTCGGAAACCAAAATGATATCGGCTTTTAGCATTTCTTTGTTTTGCTCGCACCAAAGGCCCAGGTTTGGCGATCCAACTTCTTCCTCACCCTCAATCATAAATTTTACGTTGCAAGGCAGGGTGTTTGTTTTTACCATCAGCTCAAAAGCTTTGGCGTGCATCATTCCCTGACCTTTATCGTCGTCGGCTCCGCGGGCATAAATCTTTCCATCGCGCACTTGTGGTTCAAACGGAGGCGTGTCCCATAAATCAATGGGATCAACCGGCATAACATCCATGTGGCCGTAAACCAAAACGGTTGGCAGCAACGGATCAATGATCTTTTCACCGTAAGTAACCGGGTTTCCGGCGGTTTCATAAATAGTGGCTTTGTCAGCTCCGGCTTCCAGTAATGTTTTTTTCCAGTATTCGGCAGCTTTGTACATATCCGGTTTGTGGTCGGCAATTGAACTGATTGACGGAATGCGGATCAATCCGAATAATTCCTCCAAAAACCGGTCTTTGTTTTCCTCTACATATTTATTAATGTACTCCATAACTTTTAATTGAATTTTCCTTAACTATTTGAGCTTGAAAAATAGTGTTTTACGCAGGATTAAAAAAGAGGTTTTGTCATAATAGGATAACATGAAAACTGAGTTGTTTTGCACCGTACTTCAGTGCGGTGATTTCATAAGCAAACTAAAATTGGCTTTAGCCTTTAAAAATCATCAGATTAAAGGCTAAAGCCAAAAAATATCAATACCTAATTCAGACACCGCACTGAAGTACGGTGCAAAAGATATCTGCCAGAATCAAACAAAAAAAAGGGCGATCAAACGATCGCCCTTTTTTGTAATTATTCTGTTTTTTCTTTTCGATGCAGATAATAGCTAAATCCCCAGCGAATATCAAAGTTATCGCTAGGAAAGACAGAGCCATTTTGTGTATAGTCATCCCGGTTTTTGACATCCCTGTAGGCAAACCACAGATAAGTGCTGATATTGGGACTTATGTTCCAAATCCCTTTTGGGCCAACTGAAAATGATGTGTATTTGGAATCGTCAAAGATGTAATCGCTGCTTAAAGCAAAATTAGCCGTTGACTTTATAGAAACTCCGAATTTTTCTTTGTTTAAAAGGTAGGCTTCAATAGTTGGCCCTACTATAAACTGACTGTTTTCAGGATCATAAGTCACTTTCGAATCTTTTAGTTTCTCATAAAACACTTTAGCCCCAACCGATAAATTGGGTAGTACAAAATAGCTACTGTGGGCACTTACGGAAAAAGTACTGGTTCTTTTTTCACCATTGTTGTAAGATTTTGAATAAGTACCAGATCCGCCAAACTCAATCGAGCCTTTCTGTGGTTGGGCTGAGACTATACAAGAAATAAGAAAAAAAAGAATTAAAAATAATAGATGTGTTTTCATGGTTTAAAAATTATTGAATTATTAATTGTTGTTTATATAGTTCATCATTGTAGATGAGATGTAAAAAATACGTTCCGGGTTCTAAGTCGCTTGTTTTAATATTCAGATTTAATGATTTGGATTTAATTGATTTTCTTATTGTTCCGTTCTTATCCAAAATTAGTACCAAATATTCTTTAATATCTTTATCAGTATCTTTTTTGTCCTTTTTTAGTTTAATCTTATTTTTTGTTAAGTTAGGTTCCTCTACTTCTGAGTCTATAAAACTAAGTTCTACATAAGAACTTGCCGGGTTGGGAAACATTGTCATAAAGTACCCTCCACATGAGATTACTGATACTCCCATGTCTGCCCATCCTGACCAACCGCATGAATTATGGGCTCTCAATTTTACATTAAACGAACTATAGCTAGCTGGATGAATAGTTGCCCTTGATTTGTCATCATAAGGATTCTCGATAGTGATATAACCACCAGTTACATCCCAATCCCACTCATCAATATATGGATCGCCATCAATAAAAGAGGCTTCAACGAGATTTGGATCACCGTAACAAAACTCTGATTTCGGGAATCCGATCATCGCGTCGTTTAATCTTATGTTCATTGGATGCATGTCACCAAACCATACTTCCTTAATTGCTTGATTGCTTGATTCGTAGTTTGTGGCATTAGCTTTTACCTTAACGTTCCCATTCCCAGAGCCACTAACTGGTTCATAGACTAGAACTGAAGTTTCAGTGCCTGTGTAGGATGTAAGGTATTGTCCGTTTTTATATATCTTTACGCCATCTGTTGCATTCCACGTAAATGTTTCGCTTGGAGTGTCGTAAGAAGTTGCAGTATATGTGGTATAATTGTTACAAATAATATTACTCCCCGAGATTCCAGGAGTATTCAATTTCCGTTGGATATATATAGTATCCCATTCACTATATCTACTTCCGCAGTCGTTAGCGTTTGGGTTATAAGTTTGGTATGAAATCCAACCGGGTTGATCTCCAGATATGGAATACGAGAAAGTATAAAGTTTCATACCAATCGATAGTTTTTCTGAACGATTAATCAATGAGATGTTAGTAGATCTCTTGTCAAAATATGTAACACCATCTATGCTACTTAAGAGAACATCAAATGTGTTATTCCCAACTAAAATACTTTTTTCACGTTGTCCCATACCGAAAGCGGGAGGAGGAACAATCTGGATATTAAAATCTTGGGTTTGAGCTGCATTTAAAATAATTCTTCCATAATTGGAATTATTATTTGATCAACGGATTGTAAAAGTATCTGTACTATCCGTTACATCTATTAATATAGACGTACTATCACCACTAAATAAATATGAGTCTGTAGGCTCAACAAATACTCCATTTTCCACTGTGAAAAATTGGTCATTTCCATAATAGCTGGATTGAACTGTGTATTCAATTTCCTGTCCCGGACATACATCTTCGTAATCAGGAAGGACAATTTGAGAGTAAGAGAAACCAGACAAGCATAGTAACAGGCTTGCAATTGAAAGAAAAAATAAATTTTTCATTGTTTTAAAATTAATAAAGTATGCTATGCTGGAGAATATGAGTAAAGCGCGCGTCCAGGTAACATATGTATAACTAAGGTACAAAGCCCCCTGTTTATCATATGATAAATGTCATTAATGCTTTATAGCACAAAACAAAAATAATTGAATTGGTTTAGAAGTTTTGTTCGAAATCCAGACAGAAAGCCCAGTTCCGTATTGGTCTTAAAATTATAGGTCGCATTGTTGGTGCACAAAAAAGGGCGGTCAAACGACCGCCCTTTCAATAAGTTTATCACAACTTAATTATACCGATGTGAAATCAAATTGAGTCTTTAACTTTTCAATCGGCATTAACCATTGTAATTTCAGTGCTTCACTCATGGCTCACACTGAAAAACAATTGGTATTAGTCAACAATAGCTTTAAATTTAGCATTGTCGAAATATTTTGCGAATTCCATATCAGTTTTGGCTACGTCTTTCAAACCGGCATTCATATCAACAGCAGCTTTCAGGCTGTCGAATAATAACGATTCTTTTGCAGTACGTGCACCAATTACAGCTTTGAAATATTCTGTCATGTAGCAACCTTCAAGTGTACAAGCGTCAAGATCTTTTACAGCTCCGTTGTTGTTTCCGGCCAGTAATTTTGCCAATCCTGAGTTTACATCAGCAAAGCGGTTGAAGTATTGAACAGCTCTGTCGTACTCTGCTTTTTTAATGCTCACAATACCCATGTTGTAACTTACGGCATCGCCGGCACCTGCAGCAGCTCCAAATAAAGCTTCAGCACCGTCAACATCGCCTTCAGTTAAAGTAACAGCACCAACGTTGTTTTTAACGATAGGCTCGCTGTTTGCCAGTTTCTCGGCTTTCTCGAATAATGGTTTTGCATCAGCATATTTGTATTGTTGAACCATTATATACCCTGCGTTGTTTGGTCCTCTCCAGTCGTTCGGATATATTTTCATGAACGAGTTGTATACTGAAAGTTGTTCGTTAAGATCTGCGTACAAAGTAGCAGCATAAAGCAATTCTGCAGGATTTAATGATGCAGGATCAGCTTTGGCAGCAGCTTTTAATTCGGCATCGGTTTTACCAATCATATCAACGCTGGTAGTCATTTTTGCACGACGCAACTCCGGAAGAATCTGATCAGCAACTTCAGTGAAGGTTACACTTAAGTTACGGATTTCACGCTCACGAACCTCAGGATCGTTGTACATAGAAAGTACGCGCAGAATCAGTTCTTTGTCTTTAATATTCGACTGCTCCAGTAATTCTCTAAAACCGTCCCAGTCTTCAGGTGTGTATTTTGTTTTCAACTGAACATCAACACCGGCTTCTTTTAATTTTTTAGCCAGGAATGCAGAAGACGTTTCTTTACGTTTTGCAGCAAGGTCGGTATTCAAATCAATCTCACCATCAGGAGAAGCGTAAGCAGAAACTTCCACATCTTTCAGGTCGATTCTTTCTTCTTCGTTTGCTTTTTTAGTGTAATCTTCCAGTGCCGTAACTTCACCTTTTGAAGTTTCTTCTCTGCGAAGGTTCGAGCGGTTGATCAGGTATTTAATGTCTGCAGTCATTTCATCAGGAACAATGCGCTGGAAAGCGTCGATGCTTGGATCGTATTTTCCGCTGTTGTTAGCTTCGCGCTGAACACCTAAAATGGCTTTAGGGATCATAATCACTTTTTCGCTGGTAGCAATTACGCCATCAGCAACTTTTATCGGCTCAAAATCAACAGATTTAGCACCTTGAGAAGCTTTGATGTTTACGTAAAGCTCCGACTTAGCCATGGCTTTTTCGTAATCAACAGCATCTTTGTAACTTACATTACCTCCGTTGTAGCTAATTACTTTATTGTTGGCTTCAACGTTTTCACCCTGAACAGATACCGGTTGATAAGCGGTTTCGCCACCTTCGTATTTTAGTACCGGCGTGGCTGTTAAGGTTACTTTTTTATTGAAGTATTTGGCGGGGAAACGGGTGTCGATTGCTAAGTCAACTTCACCGGCGTGTGCTTCAAGCACCTCCGGAGTAACTTTGAAGTTAATTTGATCGGCATTTTTCTTCATTTTGTTAAGTCCGGAACATCCAGACAGTAAAACCGCAACACCAACAAACAAGGCGTAAGGTTTAAAGTTGATTCTTCTCATAACAGACATTATTTACACTTAAATTAAAAATTCACATTCGGCAGACAAAAATAGAAAGCTTTTTAATATTTGAAAGCTGCAGGCCAAGTTTTTATCCTAATATCAGACGGTTTACCCCTAATTTATAATCGCTATTGAAAATAGCGGTTTTTAATCGCTGATAATGGTCAGGATTTTTGACAAAATCGATGCCATTAATGTCAACAATCAGAATGGGAAAGGAGGAAATTTGTTTAAAAAAGTTAAAGTATCCGACTTCGATTTTTTTCAGGTAATCAGAATCCATGTTTTGTTCATAATCCCGACCGCGCATTTTTATGTTTTCCATCAGGCGGTCGACATCTGAATGGAGGTAAACATACAAGTCGGGTTTGGGCATCGATTCAAAAATTATATTGAAGATCTGTCGGAAAAGATGGTACTCGTCTTTTTTCAGTGTGTTTTCGGCAAAAATTGCTGTTTTGGCAAAATAATAGTCGGCTACCATAAACGAATGAAAAAGATCGAGGTTGAGTACTTCGTTTTTTATCTGGTTGTAGCGGTCGGCCAAAAACGAAAGTTCGAGCGGAAAAGAATAGCGTTCTTTGTCTTTGTAAAACTTTGGCAGAAAAGGATTATCGGCAAATTGCTCCAACACCAGTTTGGCGTTGTAATCTTCGGCAATCATTCGCGAAAGTGTTGATTTGCCGGCTCCTATATTTCCTTCAATAACCAGAAATTGCATCGTTTTTCAACATAAAAATTCCCGGTAACAAATCGTGCTACCGGGAATCCAAAAGTAGTATTTATTGATTGAAAATTTGGGCTTGTTCGTAATAAATATTTTCGCGGATTATGACTACGTGTTAGAAGCCTTGACTAACCCCGTCATTTATGGCGGGGCTAAAATATGAATGTGAAAAAGGATTAAAAGGGAATTTTGTAAGTTTTAAATTACAAAATTCCCTTTTAATCCTGAGGTACGCACGAACTTAAAAGTCCCCAACCTAAAGGATGGGGTTAGTTATTTCTTAGCCCAACAATACGCCTATTCCGCCAGTGTTTGAATGCCCATATTCCAAAGTGTAAAACCAAAAATATCGGCATATTGCTCGATGGTTTTGCTTACCGGAGTTCCTGCTCCGTGTCCGGCATCGGTTTCAATGCGGATAAGAACCGGATTGTTGCCGGCTTGTTTTGCCTGCAATTCTGCCGCAAATTTAAAGCTGTGAGCCGGAACAACACGATCGTCGTGGTCGCCGGTAGTTATAAGTGTTGCCGGATAAGCAACACCCGCTTTTACATTGTGTACCGGAGAATAGCCTTTTAGGTAGTCAAACATTTCCTCACTGTCCTCGGCAGTCCCATAATCGTAAGCCCAGCCTGCACCGGCGGTAAAAGTGTGGTAGCGCAACATATCGAGTACGCCCACTGCCGGAAGTGCTACTTTCATTAACTCGGGGCGTTGTGTCATTACTGCGCCAACCAGCAAACCTCCGTTCGATCCTCCGCGAATAGCCAGGTAATCGCTCGATGTATAGTTCTCTGCAATCAGGTATTCGGCAGCGGCAATAAAGTCGTCGAACACATTTTGCTTTTGCATTTGAGTACCTGCATCGTGCCATTTTTTTCCGTACTCGCCACCGCCACGCAAATTAGCCACGGCATAAACACCGCCTTGCTCCAGCCAAACAGCATTGGTAACCGAAAAGCTTGGTGTAAGACTGACGTTAAAACCTCCGTAACCGTAAAGGATTGTTGGATTCTTACCATTCAACTCCGTACCTTTTTTGTAGGTAATAATCATCGGAATTTTAGTGCCGTCTATCGAACTGTAGAAAACCTGTTTGCTTTCGAAATTGTTTGGATTGAAGTCGATTGCAGGTTTGCGGTATAGTTCTGATTCTCCCGTTTCAAAGTTATACTGGTAAATGTTTCCCGGTGTAATGTAGTTGGTGAACGTGTAATACATTTCTGTAGCTTCTTTTTTCCCGCCAAAACCACCAACCGATCCTACACCCGGAAGTTCCACTTCGCGAATTAATTTCCCGTTGTAGTCGTACTGGAAAACTTTCGATACCGCATCAATCATATACTCGGCAAAGAAATAACCGCTTCCGGTTGACGGGCTAAGTACGTTTTCGGTTTCAGGAATAAAATCCACCCAGTTTTCAGGAGTTGGATTACTCGCGTCGGTGATAACCACTTTCTGATTTGGTGCATTTAAATTGGTAACCAGGTATAGTTTTGTGCCTACATTCTCGATAACATAGGTATCGCTTTCGTCGGTTCCAATTATCGTAATTAGTTTGCTATTTGGTTTGGTCAGGTCTTTTATAAACAGTTTATTTCCGGAGGTAGAAACACTGGCAGTAATTACCAGGTAGCGATTATCATCGGTTACACCACCACCTACATAACGGTGCTTTTCTTCGGGTGTGCCGCCAAATATCAGTGCGTCTTCACTTTGCGCGGTGCCCAGTTTGTGATAGTACAATTTATGCTGATCGGTTTTTGCCGACAATTGGCTGCCTTCCGGTTTATCGTAGCTGGAGTAGAAGAATCCTTCGTCGCCTTTCCACGAAATTCCGCTGAATTTAACATCAATAAGTGTGTCGCCCATTTGTTCTTTGGTGTCGGTATTCATAATAATTACCTTACGCCAGTCGCTGCCACCTTCCGAAATGGAATAGGCTGCAATTTTGCCGTTCTCCGAAAAGCTTAAAGCGTCTAACGAAGTGGTTCCATCTTCGGCAAAAGTATTCGGATCAAGAAAAACTTCGGCTGTAGATTCATCCTCACCGGTTTTAAAACGGTAAACAACGTATTGGTTTTGCAGCCCGTCGTTTTTATAAAAATAGGTCCAGTCGCCTTCTTTAAACGGCGCACCTACTTTTTCGTAATTCCATAACGACGAAAGTCTGTCTTCCAGTTCTTCGCGGTAAGGAATCTGGTTCAGGTAGCCAAAGGTTACTTTGTTTTGTGCTTTTACCCATTCGGCGGTTTCGTCCGAGTGGTCGTCTTCCAACCAACGATACGGGTCGGCCACTTCAACACCAAAATAGGTGTCTTTTACATCTCCTTTTTTTGTCACGGGATATTCCAATTTTGGTTTTTGTTCAGTACAGGCAAACAAAACGATTGATGCCAATACAAATAAAATAGTCTTTCTCATATTGCAGTTGTTTTTTCACTAAATAAATAATTCTTGATTACAATTTCCTTGACATCAGTCATGCGAGTGCCGGAAAGGTAACAGCTTCACACAGTTTATTGAATAAATCTTACATTAGTTTTTTCTCGTTTCTGATCTTTTTGTCTTTTAAATGACCCCAAACGTAAGTAGGCAACAGCCCGATGGAAAAACCAATGAGGAACAGTTCGAGTTTAATATCGGCATTTAGTTGCATGAGCCCGTAGCCAAGCAGCGAGCCTCCAATAATTCCAAAGAATGAAATAAGGTAGGTGAAATAGTATGGCGCGTAAAAACCGTGCTCTTTCTGCATGTGTTTTGAAAGGCGGGAGATCAACCGGTCGTAATTGCGGCGATGTTTGCCAACGTGGTTTACGGCCTGCTCGATGGTGTTTACGGCTTCAGCAATATCAATTTGTTCTCTTTTGCAAACGGGGCAGGAATTCGAAAAATCATCGACACGCGAAATATTGCGTTTAAATTCGTCGATACGGAAAAAGCGCAGGTCTTTATCCCTTGAATCTTTTAATTTTTCGTCTATTGTTTGTTTTAAATTTTCTGACCAATTGCCCATGTTTTACAAATTTTGTGGCGAAGTTAGTGAAAGGAATTGGAAGTTCAACGACCTGTCATTTCGAAGCGCAGTGAGAAATCTGTTTCACTTTGCAGGTTACAGGTTTTTAGTTTCGGTGCTTCAGTGCTTCATTTTCTGCGTCCGAAGACATAATATAATGACCATCTTATAGAAGAGGAAGGCTATCTTCTGTCAGCGAATGGTTCTCTGCCGCAAGATAACAATCATCGGATAACAGAGAAAGGCTGTCTGGTATCCGAAAAGAAAGCCTCCATTGAATATAGTGTGTAGTCATCACCCGAGCTTTAGTCGGGAGACGACTTTGTGAGAATAAAAAAACGCCCCACCAAAAGGCGGAGCGTTTACAGCTAAAAAATCTTCATCAAGAGTTGTATACATCTAATTCTGATCATAGCTATTTAATTGGGCTTGAGATTTACTAAATGAAGCAAAAACAAAAATAGAAAGTAGAATAATTCGAAGGTTTTTCATGGTATTATAATTTAATTTTTACTTGAACACCGAATTTAAATTTAGTAATGTCGTCTTTATTGAGAAAATTTGTATTAAGCTGGTGTTTTATGAAAAATGTAAAATAAAATGGCGATAGTGCGTTTAAATTTTGGTTTTGTAATCCAAAATAATAATCACAAATAAACCTATCATCTTTATAATTTAATGGTACATCGCGCCATTCGTTATCTGCTGTTAATTTGTTTCCTCTTGATTCTCTTTTAATCTTCACATTAGTCCCTATATATAATCCGGTTCTTAATAAAAATCTTGATTTAAAAAGTTTGAATGAAGGGAGATCTGTAAGAATAGGGAACGATAGTTCGTGAAACCATGTTCTTCTGCCATAATAGGGGTGGGTTGATGTAACTTTTCCGTATTGGTAGTTTATACCTATGTAAGTATTCCAATCTTGGGTAATTGGGTAACTCAAAAGTATTTCGCTACCTAAGTTAAACGGGGCAGTAACATCGCCCAAACTTTTTCTATCTTCAGTCGGTAAGTACTTGGTAAAATTAGCACCCACTAGAAATGAAATCTTTTTAATTGTTGTCTTTTCTGCAAAGTTTGTTGAATCATTACTAATATGATGCCGGTGAAAAGCCAAAGAATGATTTGCACTAAAGGTTAGTAAGACTAATAAAGATGCGCTTAATAGTAATCTCTTTAAAGATTTTATTTGTATCATTATTCTTGTTTTTGGTGGCTTACAAAATTTATTGTAAGGGTTTATAATGGATTAAAGCTATAGAAAAGTTTTTAATAAAACTTATGTTCTCCAGGATTAGTAGATCGTTTTTTTTTTTTTTTTTTGAAGAGTCTGATTTATAGCGAGATTGGAGCTATATGTTTTTGAGCAGGTTGAGGGGCAACAAAAAACGCCCCACCAAAAGGCGGAGCGTTTTATTATTTTGCTTGAAATTTATTCAGCTCTTATACCGATGTGAAATCAAATTAAAACTTTAATTTTTCAATCGGCATTAACCATTGTAATTTCAGTGTTTCGCTTAAGGCTCACACTGAAAACAATTAGTATTAGTCGTTATCGCGACGAGGACGGAATTCTCTGCGATCACCACCTCTGCGGTCATCACCACCACCACGACGGTCATCGCGTCTTCTGTCGCCACCTCTGCGATCGCCACCTCTAAAATCGCCACCACGACGGTCGCCGCCTCTGCGGTCACCACCACGGTTATCTCTTGGTGGGCGCTCTACATAACCTTCTGGTTTTGGAAGAAGAACTTTCTTTGAAAGTTTCAGTTTGCCGGTTTTTTCGTCTACACCAATCAGTTTAACTTCAACAACTTCTCCTTCTTTGGCAAAGTCTTCAGCGTTTTCAACACGCTCCCAAGCCATTTCCGAAATGTGTAACAGACCTTCTTTTCCGGGAATAATTTCGATAAATGCTCCGAAAGAAACTACCGATTTTACTTTTCCCTGGTAAACTTCGCCTACTTCAGGAAGTGCAGTAATGGCCTTAATTTTAGCTTTTGCAGCTTCAATTGGCTCCAGTCCTTGTCCCGAAATTTCAACTTTACCCTGATCGTCTATCTCTTCAATTACAATAACTGTATTGGTTTCTTCCTGAATGGCTTGAATTACTTTTCCTCCAGGTCCGATAATTGCACCAATCATGTCCTTCGGAATCATAACTGTCTCAATACGTGGAACATTTGGTTTGTAATCTTCGCGTGGCTCAGGAATAACTTTCAGCATTTCGCCTAAAATGTGCAAACGACCTTCTTTGGCCTGTTGCAATGCTTCGGCAAGCACTTCGTATGGTAGTCCGTCAACTTTAATGTCCATTTGGGTAGCAGTAATACCATCGGCAGTACCTGTAACTTTAAAGTCCATGTCGCCCAGGTGGTCTTCGTCACCTAAAATGTCAGAAAGAACAGCGTATTTTTCAGCGCCTTTATCGGTAATCAATCCCATTGCGATACCCGATACCGGTTTCTTAATTTTAATACCGGCATCCATCATTCCCATTGTTCCTGCACAAACAGTTGCCATTGATGACGAACCGTTCGACTCAAGAATGTCGGACATAATACGAACAACGTAAGGGAAATCTTCAGGAATCATTCGTTTTAAACCGCGTAAGGCCAGGTTTCCGTGACCGATTTCACGGCGGCTGGTTCCGCGTGGTGTTTTTGCATCGCCAACACAAAATGGAGGGAAGTTGTAATGTAACAGGAAGTTTTCCGTTCCCTGGAAGGTTACATTGTCAATTTTTTTAATGTCCATTTTTGTACCCAATGTAACCGAAGTTAACGATTGGGTTTCGCCACGGGTAAAAATTGATGAACCGTGTGCACCCGGCAAGTAATTTACTTCACCCCAAATAGGACGAATTTCGTTGGTTGCACGTCCGTCTAAACGAATTTTGTCGTCAAGAATCATGCGGCGCATGGCTTCTTTTTCAACGTCGTGGTAATATCTTTTAATTAAACCAATGTGCTGTTCTAAGTCAATTTCCTCGTTTTCAGCATTTTCTTCTGTGTATTTCTCGATAAACTCATCGCGAATTACCATAAAAGAATCCATGCGCTCGGCTTTGTTGGTTAATTGCTTTTTGGCAACCTCGTAACAAGCTTCGTAAGTTTCTGCGTTTACACGCTCGCGCAGCTCCTCGTTATTGTTTTCGTGGCAATACTCCCGTTTAACAACACCCAGCTCAGCAGCTAATTCTTCCTGAACTTTACATTGCTTTTTAATTTCTTCGTGTGCCACTTTTATGGCTTCCAGCATTACTTCTTCCGAAACTTCGCTCATTTCGCCTTCAACCATCATAATGTTGTCGTACGAAGCACCAACCATAATTTCCAGGTCAGCTTCTTCCATTTGCACACGAGATGGGTTGATTACGTATTGTCCGTCTACTCGGGCAACACGACATTCAGAAATAGGTGTTTCAAAAGGAACATCTGAAACTGCAATGGCTGCCGAAGCAGCTAATCCTGCCAGTGCATCTGGCATTTCATCTGTTCCAACAGAAACAAGCGAAATCATCATTGCTGTTTCTGCATGGTAATCATCCGGGAAAAGTGGACGAAGTGCACGGTCTACTAAACGTGCAACCAAAATTTCGTCGTCACTCGGACGGGCTTCTCTTTTCAGGAAACCACCCGGGAAACGTCCTGCGGCGGAAAATTTTTCGCGGTAATCAACCGATAAGGGCATAAAATCCACATCTTCTCTTGCTTCTTTTGCCGACACAACTGTTGCCAGCAACATGGTGTCACCCATTCGAACCACTACCGAACCATCGGCTTGTTTGGCCAATTTGCCGGTTTCAATGGTAATCTTCCTGCCATCGGCAAGATCGATTGTTTTAACTGTAGCGTTTACCATAATTCAAATAAAAATTTTTTGCGGCCTGTAAAGCGGCCTTTGTTAATTACAATGGGTGGTGAGGATTTGCAATTTACAAAAAAGAAAGGCAATACCAATGCATTGCCTTTCAATATAATTTACTTACGTAAGTTCAATTCTTTAATAATCGCACGATATCGTTCGATATCTTTTTTGATAAGGTAGTCGAGCAAGCTACGACGCTTACCTACTAATTTAATCAACGAGCGACGGGTGCTGTGGTCTTTTTTGTTTTTTTTCAGGTGTTCTGTCAAGTGGTTAATTCTTGTTGAGAACAACGCAATCTGACCTTCTGTGCTACCTGTGTCTTGAGCTGATTTGCCATGTTTGGCAAAAATCTCTTGTTTTTTTTCTGATGATAAATACATGTTAAAAGAACTATTTGTTATACAATGTCTACGCCGCAACATCGCTTTCAATAGAAACGGCATAAAATTAATTGGCCGCAAAAATAGTTAAAAGATTTTGATTGACAAAGTGTTGGCGGTTTTTACTGACTAATAGTAATTAAGCAGCGTAGAAGCAGCAAAAGTAATACGATTTTACACATGAATAAAAAAAGTTAATAACAGGGTTAAGCATTTTCGGATTGAAGATATTTGGACTGTTTAAAGCATGGCAACGGAAGACTATTCACGGTAAGTTGTTGATAAGTAGTGATCTAAAAGAAGAACATTCCTGTTTCGATTACTTAAACTTGTTGTACCCTTATTTTTTATCATTATACATTTAGGAATGTGAGGGGTGGCTGTTGGGCTACCCTTTTTCTTTTTTGCGGAAAAAGAAAACCACCTCCAAAACAAGAGGTGGTTCAAGCATAACCGTGTTCGTATATTTCTTATTTGAGAATTAGTGTGATTTCGCCTTCTTCTTCCCAGCTAATGCCTCCGGTTTCAGGAACCACAACAGCATTAAGAATTTGAATGGTGCCCGAAATTCCGTCAAATCGACCTGTTCCTCCTACAAGTTCATTGTGTCCCCAAATATCGCCGGTGGCAACATTAATATACATATGGGAAATTACATAGGTTCGGTTTCCATTTGTTCTGAGAACATCTGCGCTAACAACATTATGCGCAACAGGTCCGTCTGGTGTCATTGTTACATCACACGAAACTTTTTCGTAAGTACTTTGTTCGCGAACAACGGTTCCCAAAATATTTCCATGTCCCATAACCCAACCTCTGGTGCAAAATGCAATTTCGTACTCTTCAGGAGTACATGTGAACATTCCTGAATCCCAATCGGGTATAACCTCAGCCCAACCTTTTATCTGAAAAGTTTGGGTTTTTTCAGATTTGGCACTTTTAAGACTGTCGTCTGTTTCTACAAAATCATCCTGGCAAGCTGTAGCCACGATGAATATTCCAATCAATAAAAAGATGATGCGTTTCATGGTAAAATTTTTTAAGTTAATAGTGGCTACAAATTCTGAAATTTAAGGTTGCAAGGCATAGCAACTATATATGGGAAGGTTGGATGTATAGTTCAAAAGTTTCGATTATATGTCAGCTAATGGCGGGCGAATAATTTTTGTTGAACGGCCCAGTTTTTAAGTTTGTTACGTTCTGTTTCGGCTTTGGTTTTTACCCGGTTTAAAATTTCCTGAAACGCAGGTTCATTACGAATAGTATTTAACAGCGGGTCATTTTTCATGTAGAAATAGATAAACCATAGGTTGGTATTTTGTTGTTGTACTTTTTTCAGGTTTTCGAAGGCTTTATCATTTTCGTTTAAAATGGCGTAAGTTGCGGCCAAGTCGTAAAGCGCTTCTTCGGCATTGCCCATTGCAATTAACTTTTGGCTGGCATCAATTTGCCGGTGAAAGTATTTTGTTGCGTTTTGCTTATCGCCATTTACGAGGTAAACATAGCCTATCCGATGGTGTTCGTTGTTTAGCTTAAAATTGATATTGTTGGAGATTTGTACAATTCGTTCGTTATAATAGGTGGCTTTCTTAAACTCTTTAAGTAAAACATAATTGAAAGCCAACAGGCTATTTGCATTTAGGTTTGTTGAATCGATTGCCCGGGCTTTTAGGGCATACCCGGCGGCTTTTTCAAAATGCTCTTTATATTCTTCAATTAGCGCTAATCGCCGGTAATAATACAGCGAGTCGTTGTCCCACAATAGTTTTCGGTTAATTAGTTCTTGTCCCTCGTCGAATAATCCGTTCAGAATAAATATAAAAGCCAGGTTGTCGAGCATTATAGGGTATTCCGGTCCTCTGCGCCGTTTTGTTGCTTCAAGAATATTCTGCGCCGACTTAATACTGTTTTGTAATAAATAAAAATTACCTAAACCATAATAAGCTTGCCAGCTATTTGGATTAAAGTGCAAAGCCTGTTGATATTGCACAATGGCTTTATCCGAAAATCGGGCGCGGTAGTAATCACCTCGCAATGTATAAGCATCTGATAACGTGTTGTCGAACGACAAGGCTCTGTTCGCAAGACTTAAAACAGTGTCGAGATAAGTGTTTTTAAAAATGTCGGACCATGTGGTTTTATCGTACGCAATTTGGGCCAGTCCTACATAGGCCTGCGCAAAGGTAGAGTCGTTGTTCAATGCTTTTTGGTAGTAATCTTCTGCCTTGCTTAGCGATACAAGATCGGAGTTGTTTTGCCAGTATTCCATATGTGCAGCCCGGCCCGACTGATAAAAGTCGTTGGCTTCGGAACTGAGGGTAGGTATCTTTCTCATTCGCGCTTTTTCATCGGGAGTTATAAAAGCGTTTACCTGTTGAGCTATTGCCTGAGAAATATTACTTTCTATTTCTAATATATTTTCAAGACCGGAGTTAAAGGTTTCCGACCACTCAATTTCTCCATTTTTTGTGTTGGTAAGGTTAACAATCAATTTCATCTTGTTGCCTGCAATGTGGAGGTTGCCTTTGAGCAGATAATTTACCCCCAGTTTTTTGACCAGCTGATTGTTCGGTTCTTTCTTGTCAGTATCAATCGCTGGAATTGAAAGAACTACCAGATTCTCAACCATCGATAGTTTACTGGTAATTTCGAGCATCATTACATTAGAGAAATGTTGCTTTTCTTTTTCCGATCCTAAATAGTTAAATGGTAATACTGCAATTGTTTTTTCAGTATTGTTTTTATTGGCCAATAAAGAAAAACGGTGATTGGGAATTAAAAAAAATACGAGGAGCAGCAAAACTGGTAGAAGGTAAAAAAGACGATGGTGTCGGGTTCCTGTTTTTTTCGACCTGAATTTCTTTTTAAATTCTCCCGGAGGCATTCCAAATTCATCATGAAAACATTTATTAAAATAGGTAGGGCTTCCGAAACCAACCTTGTATGAAATTTCGGCAATGGTATCTTCTTCATTTAAAAGTAGTTCTTTGGCAGCATTCAATCGTATTGCCCGTATAAACTGACTGATGCTTTGTCCAGAATATTCTTTTACCCGCCGATGGATGGTGGAATGGCTTTTTCCGATGATTTCAACAAGCTGCTCTGGGCCAAAATCTTCATTCTGCAGGTTCTCCTGAACAATTAAGGTGAGATTTTGAATGAAGTTGTGGTCCATCTGGAAAAGAATGAGTTAGTGGCTTTTTTTACATACCTCAAAATACGTTGGAAGCTGATTATTGTTGCGTTTGAAACAGTACTTGTAAAATTCTGATAAGGTGTTCGGATTTAAATTATTTATAACATTAAACTTTTTTGTCGGGATAAGGTCATATCAATCGTAACAGGCTTGTAATGAAATTAAAATTGATTTTCTCAAAATTTGTCGACTGGCTAAAATCTCCCGAGGTATTGGGGAGTAAAAAAAAACTGATTCCCGGAAAGTGGCAATTGTTTGAATATTATGTAGATGAGGGCGACAAACTGTTGCATTTTGAGGAACAATACCTGAATGAAAACAAAGTGCTGTTTGTTTTATCTTTACTTGAAAACCACGAATTAATCCTTGCCGGAAATTCTCCGGTTGAACTTCTTCGAACCTTTTCGGAAGGGAAATGGAGTGTAGCTCGAAATTTTATCACATTTATTCACGCAAAAGATTTTAGGAATAGTATTGAATTTCAATTTGCGTTTGAAAAAGGAAACCTGAAATTGCTTAAAAAGGATGCTTTTGGGAAGATTGAGTTTTTTGGTTTTTTTAATAAAATAAATTAGTCTTCGTCTAAGTAACGACCTTCTTTTTCATTGAAAAGCATTCATATTCTTTTGTTTCTATAATTGTATTTAAGCGCTCAACAGTAGTCCAAACTTCAATAAAATTGGTGTAAAGAGGTGTAAACCCAAAGCGAATGTTATCGGGTTCCCTGAAATCTGGAATAATCTTTAATTTCGATTTTTGAGGATTAATTAGTGCCTGGCAAATTCGATAGGCTTCGGGATGTTTTACCGAAATATGAGAGCCTCGTTTATTGGAATCGAGTGGCGATCCGATTGTAAAACCATTTTTCTGTGCTATTTCCTGAATCAGGAATATAAAGTATTCAGAAAGTGTTACGCTTTTTTTATGGATGTTTTTCATTCCTGCGTTAAGTAGAAGATCTACTCCCGGTTCAATTGCCATCTGATTTATAACCGGCGGAGTACCTGTAAGAAAACGACGAACTCCTTTGGCTGGTTTGTAATTCAAATCAAAATTAAAAGGTCGATCGTCGCCAAACCAACCTTGAATTGGCGAGGTAAGTTTATTCTGTAGATCTTTACGGACGTACAGAAAAGCAGGAGATCCAGGTCCGCCATTTAGGTATTTATAAGTGCAACCCACTGCCAGGTCGGCGTTGGTTTTTGTGAGATCAATGGGTATAGCCCCGGCAGCATGACTTAAATCCCAAAGTACCAATGCTCCTTTTTTGTGTGCCCACTCCGTAATTTCCCGGGCGTTGTAAAAAAATGAACTTTTAAAAGCTACAAGCGATAAAACAACAAGGGCCGTATTTTGGGTTATTTTACTTTTTAGGTCATTTATATCGATATGAATATCGTCTTTTGAATTCGCCAGAACCAGCTTGTAATCAGTTCCTGCTTCTTCAATTAAACCCTGCAAGATGTACAAGTCGGTAGGAAAATTGAAAACATCGCTTACTATTTCTGTTTTGTTATGTTTCAGCCTTAGTGCTGCATGCGCCAATTTGTACAGATTTGTAGACGTGTTATCTGAAACAATTACTTCATTATCTGCTGCACCAATTAACTTTGCAATTTTGTTTCCCAGCTCGCTCGACTTCTCGTACCAATATTTGTTCCAGCTTTCAATCAGGTTGGTTCCCCATTGTTTTTCGGTGACTTCAGAAATAAGCAATTTCGTAGCTTTGGGAAGCCGTCCTAAAGAATTTCCATCTAAATAAATGGTGTTTTCGTCGGCTATAAAAAATGATTCTCGATATTCTTTCAACGGATCATTTTTATCTTTTTGGATGGCAAAGTTTGCGTTTGTTTCAAACATTTTCGTTGGTATTAGTTTTGGCTTTCGAGTATTTCTTTGGCTTCAGGAAGAACCTTTTCTACCCAGCGCCGGTACATTTCTCCCGACGGATGCAGGCCATCGGAAGCAACCAGCGTTTCATCGTTAAGCGCCTCGCGCGAAATGGCTGTTATTTCCACGTAACGTACATTCGCTTGCTGGGACTCCTGAAAATTTATGGCGTTGTATTCGTCAATTTCTTTAGCAATTTGTTCCGGATTGCGGCTTTTTCCAAAAGGGGTAACACCATAATCGGGGATTGAAATAACAATTACATTTTGAGCTTTGTTGCCGGCATATTGAATAGCTGTTTGCAGATTTTTTCTGAACTCGCCCCGGTAATCATCAGCGCTTCTTCCACGATATTGGTTATTCACGCCAATCAGTAAGGTTACCAGGTTGTATGATTCTTTTAATTCCTCATTTTCGATGGCAGCGGCCAATTCATCGGTTGTCCAGCCGGTGCGGGCAACAATTTTTGCAGGTTGCATTTCAAAACCTTCAGCTTTTAATCGATCAACTAACTGAACCGGAAAACGCTTACTTTCCTCCACGCTCTCTCCAATTGTATATGAATCTCCTAACGCGAGATAGTCCAATTCTGAGTTTTTATTTTCTTCTTTGTTAGGATTCTCCGGGCGCGGTTCTTCAATCATAATTACTGGATTTTCTTTTTCGGTACAGGCCAGTCCTGCAAGCATTAAAAATAAAAATAGTATCCGGCTCATTTTTTCTTTTCTTTTAATCAATCAACAACTTAGGTTGGTTTTGGGTTTGAATTAGCCGTTGGAATTTTAAACGCTAATTCCCAATGCCATTTTTATAAATGTCCATTGCTGCAGGAAAAGGTTCTAAAGCACGTTCGAATATTCCCAATGAATAAGCAATGGTTAATCCGTAATTGGTAATGGCAACTCCTGCTTGTTTAGCTTTTATAATACGGCTCAGCATTTCGCGGCGGTTCCACATGCAGGCACCACAATGAATAATCAGTTTATATTCCGAAAGGTTTGGCGGGAAATCGTGCCCGCGTGTACTGTCTATTTGTAGCTTGCCGCCAACATATTGAGTGAGCCAGCGTGGTATTTTTACCGTGCCAATATCTTCACCAATGGGATGGTGTGAGCAGGCTTCGGCAATCAAAACTTTATCGCCGGTTTTTAACTCGTCGATGGCCATTGCTCCGCGAACCATTTCATTCAAATCGCCTTGGTGGCGTGCAAATAAAATGGAAAACGAGGTTAGCGGAATTTCGGGAGGTGTGTCGGCAGCTACTTTTAAAAAGGCCTGCGAATCGGTAACTACCAGTTTTGGTGGCTTGTTAAACCGCGACAATGCTTCGCGCAATTCACGCTCTTTCACCACCATACAGAATGCGTCGTTGTCGAGCAAATCGCGGATACTTTGCACCTGTGGCAAAATCAGTCTGCCTTTTGGCGCTTCTTTATCTATGGGCACCACCAAAACGGCAGCTTCTCCGGCTCCAACCAGATCGCCTAAAATACTGGGGCGGTTAATAAAATCGGCCGGGGCTGAGTTCAGCAATAACTGGCGAAGATCAAGTAACCCTGTTTTTTCAATTACCGAAGTCTGCACCAGCTTTATCTTTTTCCCATCGAGGGCACCAATAAGTTCAAAGTTTTCTTCGTAAAGATCGCACTTGTTAAAAACCACTACAAACGGAATTTCCCGTTCGTTGAACTCACCGATCAGTGATTCTTCGTATTCTCCCCAATCGTTAAAGTTCGAGACGATTACTCCTAAATCTGTTCGGTCGAATACGGCAAGAGTTTTGGCAATTCGTTTTTCGCCCAGCGCTCCAACATCGTCTATACCAGCTGTATCGATAAAAAGTACCGGTCCCAACGGAAGCAGTTCCATTGGCTTTTCTACCGGGTCGGTAGTTGTTCCGGCAACATCCGAAACAATGGATACATCCTGTTGTGTTAGTGCATTTAATAGGCTTGACTTGCCGGCATTTCTACGGCCAAAAATTCCAATATGTAAACGAAATGATTTTGGTGCTCTCATGTTTTCTGTTTTGCGCGACTGAAAGTACAAATTCAATCCAATTTCCGCAATTAATGAAATGAAAAATAGAATCAGCTCTTTCAGAAAAGTTCTTGGCTGCGAAAAAACAAGCTTCCTTTCATTGTAAATGTTGGTTCTCCCACTTGCATATACAGTTCTCCCACGATTCTTGCCTTTTCTCCCCTCAAAAATGATCTTCTCCCACGTTTTTGGGTACTTCTCCCTGCCTTGTGAGCAGTTCTCCCGCACCTGAGGGGTGTTCTCCCTTACATATATCCGGTTCTCCCGCGGGAGAGTTTGCAAAATGTCAGGTATAGTTATGCTATTCGATCACATTGAATAGTAGAATGAGAAAAATTTAACGTTCGCTTATTTCTGTATCTTTCGTCTTAGTGCCAGACGGGCAGTTCCTTTTTCATTCGATAAAAAGCAACTCCCGATTCTATCGGGATCAAAAAAAACCTTTGCGTTTTTTCAATGAAGCTTATTAGCCCGATTGACGCCTGCCTGCGGTAGGCAGGGATTTTTGACGAGCCCGCACAAGGGTTTTACCCATATTTCATCCTTTAGATTATAAGTTAGTCATCCTCAACAAAGTTACCCGAATTTGACTTTTTAGTACCCGTTTTATAAGCGAACTGGCCTCTTTGGGTCATTGCCAGAAGTTGAAACGAGCAAACTGGATAACTAACCTAAAAGAAAGTATAATTGCTTTGCGAGTTACATCGAATACCTTTAAAATAAACAATAATAATGAGAAGAAATGAAACCTTAATGAGAGCGGGAAGCTCCGAGGAATCGAGGAGATCACCCGTCCGAATTTAGGTTTTATGAAAACGTAGGGGAAGGGCCAAAAGCAGCCTTGCCTTTTTTGCTTCGTTTTTGTGGTAAGACAAAAATGAAGACCGCCGGCCGGCATAAAATCTGAGTAATTCAAATGCTGTCTCAATAAATTAATTCATCAGGTTTTTAAGCTGATTCTTTTTTCTTGTGAAAGCTCACTTTTTGTCGACGGCGAGACATAAAAAAAGGGTGCTAAAGCACCCTTTAATTAATTTATTTGAAGTTGATTTTACTTCGATCCTCCACAACAACTCTTTTTTTCAGTAGTGGCCTTTACGTCACCACAGGTTTTTCCCGATGCTGCACAACTTTTCTTTTGTGTCTCAGAGCATCCGCTTGCCTTTTTATCAGCTTTTTTCGTGGTTGTGGTTTTCTTTTCTGCTTTCTTCTTCTTCTTCTTTTCGTCCTCTTCTTTGTTGATTACAACGGTGTTGTTATCGTCGGCAACTACAGTTACTTCCGATCTTTTTACGGTATTAACCTTTGCACTTGTGGTTGCCATAGCAACACTGTAAGCAGCAATCAGAGTAATTACAATTAGAATTCGTTTCATGATTTTTTAGTTTTTATTTTGATCGTGTTACAAATGTATTGTTTAATCATTAATGTAAGCGTTAATGCGAGGTTAATATATTTAACAGCCGGAGAGATTGTTGATTTAATGGTTATTTTTGACTATTATAAAGCCATAAAACAATTGGTTATCAATAGGATTATGGTATTAAACATTGAATAGTTTAGACTCAGGAAAAATAATACGTGAAAACAGTATTCAGAAAATATACATTTTTGATGGCCTTGCTGATTATTCTGGCACTGCTGGCAACCCAAATAAAATGGATCGTTTATTCCATTCGCTTTCAGGACAAGGTTTTTGAGAAAAGTGTTGAATTAGCTCTTAGTGAAACGATGACTACGTTGACAGCTGATAAGCCACTTTGTAATAAGGTAAAAGCTTGTTTGGAATGCGATTCGGTTCGTTTAAAAACACAATTAACAACTTCCGGAGTTTGGCAGAAGATACATGATGCAATTGAGGATGAGCTAAAATCATATGATATTGACTTGGAGTATGAAATGTATATTCTGGAAAATAATTCGGAAGAGTTAAAAAGGTTGGAGGCCGAATACTATAATGGTTTGTATTATTCGCGATGTATGGGAGGAATACTGGGACAAACCGGTTATCAACTGGTCGTGGAATTTCCGTCGCGAACCCGCTTTTTCTTTGCCACAGCGGGTTATATGTTTCTTGGTTCGGTAATACTAATCCTTCTGTTAATTGTTGCGCTGCTTTACCTGTTGCGGATTTACAACCGCGAAATACGTATTGCAAGGCATACAAAAGAGCTGCTGAATAATGTAAGTCACGAGTTTAAAACACCATTGTCGTCTATTGCACTGGCATCGAATATGATCCGCAAAAAACGTTATGGCGATGATGATACAAAATTGACGAGTTATGCCGAGCTGATAACAAAAGAAAACCGCAAACTGCAAAATCTGGTTGAGAGCTTATTACGGCTTGAAGCTGTGGAACGAAATGAATTTGATTACAACAAAGAAAAAGCATCAATAGAGGATGTGGTGAAAGAAGCCGCGTCGACTTGCGAAATGTTGATTAATGAGCAGTTCGGACAAATAACTTATGATTTTGAATCGGGAGACAACCAGGTGTTTATCGACCGGATGCATTTTGTAAATGTATTTGTCAACTTGCTTTCGAATGCCATAAAATATTCAAAACGTGCGCCCGATATTGCCGTTAAAACACGCGTTGAAAACGAAAACCTGGTGATTTTGGTAATAGATAATGGAATTGGTATTCCGGTTAAATTTCAAAAGTATATTTTTGATAAGTATTACAGGGTGCCAACAGGCGATGTGCATAACGCCAAAGGTTTTGGAATTGGGCTGGCCTACGTAAAACAAATTGTTGAAGCGCATAACGGAACCATTGCTGTTGAAAGCACAAGTGATGAAGGAACTGTTTTTAAGATTGAATTACCGCTGGAAAAATCATAATGATGGACGAAAAAAACCTGAATATTATTTTAGTTGAAGACGACCACAATCTTGGATTTCTGTTGGAGGAATTTTTAAAGAGTCGTGGTGTTGGTGTTACCCGGTATCGCGATGGAGAAGAAGGTTTGGAAGGATTTAAAAAAACAGGAGATTTTAACTTTTGTATTTTCGATGTGATGTTACCCAAAATGGATGGTTTTTCGCTGGCTAAAAAAGTGAAAGCTGTTCAGCCTGAAATTCCGGTGATTTTTCTTACGGCACGCGCCATGAAAGAGGATAAAATGAAAGGGTATACCATTGGTGCCGACGATTACATTACCAAACCTTTTGATGAGGACGAGTTGTGGTGTAAAATTGTGGCCATTAGTAAACGCAGCGATTTTATCCAGGAAGAAACCGAAAGTGTTTACCAGGTGGGTGCTTATGAATTCGATTATGAAAATCTTTCGCTGAGTTTAAACGGAAATGTAAAACGCCTTACAACACGAGAGGCCGAAGTGTTACTTATGCTTTGCAAGGAAAAAAAGAATGTGGTTCGACGCGAGCAGATCTTAACTGCTATTTGGGGAGAGAACGATTACTTTGCCGGACGAAGCCTCGATGTATTTATCTCGAAACTTAGAAAATACTTTGCCGGAGACCCTTCAATCTCTATCGAGAATGTGGTAAAAGTGGGTTATATTTTACATTGCTAGCAAAACAAATTCATAATTCATCGGAATCACACTATTCAGAGTCTAAGTTTTTTATCATCCCCTTTTATTCCTCTTCAAAGGGGAATTGATATTAAACCAGTGTAGTGTTTTATAACGAATCCACTTTTTGAAGGAGATGGCTGACGAAGGAAGCCGGAGGATGATATTAGGTAGAGCTGATTTTTACGGGCCAGACTTTCAAAAAAAAAGTCGCTCATTTATTAATGAACGACTTTCCTTTATAACAGGTAATCTACTAAGATTTACCTGATTTTTCACCACCGCAGGTTTTGCTGCAGTCGCCTTTCTTTTCTGCTGATTTCTCGCCTGAGCATCCATCAGCTTTTGCTTTAGCTTTTGAATCTGAACATCCTTCGCCTTTAGCTTTTGCTTCAGACTTTGTGGCTTTCTTACCCTCTTCTGTTTCTTTTTCTACTTTATCGGCGTTGTCTACAACCTGAACGATTTCATCGTTGGTAACAACTGTTGCTTCAGTCATTGCTAATGATACTCCGTAAACTGCAACAAACGCTAAAAGAAATAATACTTTTTTCATGATTTAAAATTTTAGTTATTTAAGAAATTTTCTTTTACTATGTTTATTCAGACTCAATATTAATAACTATATCAATAAAAAGCAAGCGCAGAATAAGATAAATATATCTTTAAATGCAATAAGGATGTTAATGTGCAGTATGTGAGGCGTGTACGGCGGTGTTAATGTGTTGTTAAAATTGGTAAGTATTAGTTGCCTAACCGGCAAACGGCTTCAGGAGTAATCAATTGTTCAAACTCTTTATCCGTTAAATATCCTGATAATAAGGCTGCTTCTTTAATTGACAAAGCACTGTTTTCAGCCATTTTGATGATCTCGGAACAGCGGTCGTATCCAATGGCAGGAACAAGTGCGGTAATGGTAGCGGTTGAGTTATCTACATTCATCCGGCAAATAACCTCATTGGCCGAAATCCCAACCACACATTTTTCGCTAAATATTTTGCTTGCATTTTTAAGCAGATTGATCGACTCGAGGAAGCTGTGAGCGATAAGTGGCAAAAACTGGTTGAGTTCAAGATTTCCGGCGCTACAGGCCTGGGCAATAACCTGATCGTTACCCATTACTTTTATGGCAGCCTGTGCAACTGCTTCAGGAATAACCGGATTTACTTTTCCCGGCATAATTGATGAGCCGGCCTGAAGTTGTGGTAAATTAATTTCAGCCAGCCCTGCGTGTGGGCCGCTCGATAACAAACGAAGATCGTTGCTAATCTTTAATAAATTGGAAGCACATGCTTTTAAAATACCTGAAACTTCAACAAATACATCAACATTTTGTGTGCCGTCAATCAGGTTTTCGCTGCGTGCCAAACCGATATTTGTGTTTTCACGCAGCTTGTCGACTACCCTAAAAATAAATTGTTTCGGCGCACCAAGCCCGGTTCCGATGGCTGTTCCACCAAGATTTACAACGCGCAAACGTTCTTCGCATTTATAAATGCGCCAGCGATCGCGGTTCAGTGCTTCGGCATAAGCACTCATTTCGCGGCCAAGCGTCGTCAGCACGGCATCTTGCAACTGCGTGCGTCCTATTTTCACAATGTGCGAAAACTCCTTTTCTTTTTGCTGAAAAGCTTCCTGCAGGTTCAGCACATTTTGTTCCAGTTCGCGCAATAAACGAATAGCGGTTACTTTAAGTGCAGTGGGGTAGGTGTCGTTGGTGCTTTGGTGTAGGTTGATGTCATCAAGTGGAGAGACAGTGGCATAATCACCTAATTCTTTTCCAAGAATTTGCAGGGCACGATTGGCCAGTACTTCATTTACATTCATATTGGTAGAAGTTCCTGCACCGCCCTGCAAAGCATCCACCAGAATTTGCTCATTCAGTAGTCCCTGGCTCATTTCAAAAGCGGCCTTTTCAATGGCTTCAGCTTTTGTGTTATCATCCCAAAAACCAAGCGAATTATTGGTTTGTGCGCAGGCCAGCTTAACTTCTCCATAAGCTTTAATTAGCTCAGGATGAACTTTCTGTCCCGAGATTGGGAAATTCTCCACTGCGCGAGCCGTATGAATGCCCCAAAGCTCATCCGCAGGTAGTTGCTTCTTTCCAATAAAGTCACTTTCTTCTCTTGTATTGACCATGATTTGCTTGATTATTGGATTACATGATATTGTTGTTGTGAACTCTTTTTAATGTTAAACTC
Source organism: Draconibacterium halophilum (assembly GCF_010448835.1). Classification (NCBI taxonomy): domain Bacteria; kingdom Pseudomonadati; phylum Bacteroidota; class Bacteroidia; order Marinilabiliales; family Prolixibacteraceae; genus Draconibacterium; species Draconibacterium halophilum. The sequence goes on along the minus strand of NZ_CP048409.1, from coordinate 4,368,623 downwards.
TTGCTTCCAAAATTTATTAGTAGACCAATCTTCATGTGGTAAGCTTCCAGATAATTCATTGCCTGAGCTAAATGCACATCTTCAAGCTTTATAACTGCTTTTAATTCCACCATGATTTTATTTTCAACAAAAAAATCTACGCGGCGGGTTCCAATTTCAAAATCACGGTAGTAAATTGACATTACTTTTTCTCTATCGTATTCAATTCCCTGGTGATCGAATTCAAGCGCCAATGCTCTTTGATAGATTACTTCCTGAAAACCATTTCCTAAAGTTCGGTGAACCTGCATGGCACAACCGATAATTTTGTGCGTCAATTCTTCAAATTCCATATTTGTATTTGCTGAGTTACAAGTTTACCCACTAAAATACAATTAATTATGGAATCAGGGAATCAGGTAAATCTCGCCAATCATAGTACAGCCAATTAACAATAAACATCATCGCGTCCGGCTTTTACGCGGTTTACAAGTTTTTCGGCGCGTTGTTTTGCTACGCCGGTTAATCCAGCAATTGTCTCGTGAATTAATTTATCGCCAATTTCACGTGTTTCCGGCGATGCATAGTTTTGCAAGTATTCTTTAAACGAACTGAGTCCGTTTGGACCACAATGTAACCGAATGTCTCCCGGTTTGGCCAGGTCCATAAAATCCTGTCCTGTTCTTCCCATACGGTAACACGCTGTGCAGAACGACGGAATGTAACCCATTGATGCTACATCGCGAATCACTTCATCAAGCGGGCGATGATCGCCAAGACTAAACTGGCCTGAGATTGCATCATCTTCCTCGTATCCTCCGGGATTGGTTTTACTCCCCGCCGAGATTTGGCTAACTCCCAATGCAAAAGTATCGCGGCGCATTTTTGCGGTTTCTCGTGTCGACATAATGATCCCGGTATAAGGAACTGCCAAACGAAGAATGGCCACAATCTTGCGGAAATCGATATCAGAAACAGGGAATGGCGGATGCGATGCAATGTCGCTGTTGGTTGCAGGTTCCATGCGCGGAACACTGATGGTGTGCGGGCCAACCCCAAACTTTTCTTCCAGCTCAAAAATATGCTGCATCATCGCCATTATCTCAAAACGATAGTCAAACAGGCCAAACAATACGCCAATTCCTACATCATCGATACCGGCTTCCATGGCGCGGTGTAAAGCCCAAACTCGCCAGTTATAGTCACGTTTTTTACCGCCAACGTGTACTTTTTGGTAGGTTTCGCGGTGGTAGGTTTCCTGAAAAATTTGGTAGGTCCCAATACCTTCTGCTTTTACCTGTTTAAATTCATCAACCGTTAGCGGAGCCACATTTATATTCACCCGGCGAATTTCTCCGTGTTCATTTTTAACGCTGTAAACGCTTCGAATTGATTCCAAAACATAATCGAATCCTTTTTTCGGATACGACTCACCGGCGACAAGCAATACTCGTTTGTGTCCTTGGTTAATGAGCACTTCTGTTTCGCGCGCAATGTGTTCCTGCGATAGTGCATGGCGGTCGATTTCCTTATTTGTTGCCCTGAAAGCACAGTACAAACATTCGTTTGCGCATAAATTCGAAATGTAAAGTGGAGCAAACAACACCAGTCTTTTGCCATAAATGGTTTCTTTAACGGTGTTGGCCGTATTAAAAAGTTCTGCCAGCATCTCGGGATCGCTTATCGAAGTTAAAATAGCGACATCAGCAAGGTTTAAACCTTTCATTCCGGCAGCTTTTGCCAGTACTTCCCTAATTTGTGCGGGCTCGGGATTTTTGTTGTGCTCCAGTGTTTCCCAAACTTTGGCTTCGTTGATAAAATCGGCAGGTACGTTATACATATTTTTTTGAGTTAAAAGATCGGTTTTTATTTTTCTATTTTTTGGCGAGACCAGATTTTACAGATACACCCGGAATGTTTCCTAGTTTCCCGGTTAATTGGCCCAGCTCGTCGGTTGTGGCATCAATTACCAGTGTAATAACGGAATAGTTTTCTTTTGCGTTGGGCAGCCCGGTGCGGGCCAGAATGAGTTCAGAGTATTGACTCAGAACATGGTTTACGCTTTCTGATGATTTTTCGCGGTTTTCAATTATTATACCCACAAAACCCAGTCGTTTCATATATGAAAGTTAGAAGTTGGAAGTTGGAAGACCAAAGTTTTTTCAGTCAACAAACATCAAACTGGTTTTACAAATAAATTCTACGAGAAATTCAGGGAAAGCAGATTATTGATTAATCCTTCAACGTTAATCATTAATCCTTTTCCCTAAAGTCAGCCGTGGCCTTCCCGCAGGATTAGGCTACAAAAGTAATTTTAATTTCAATTTCTGTACATGAGAAATGTTGTAAAGTGCTAATGTTATGCAACCTAGTTCTAAAACATAACATAAGGTTTGGTTCTTGAGTTTTATTGCGCAGAAAAGCATATTTTTGTGGCTCAAAATGATTGGTTTGGATAAACAGGAAATCATACAATTACTAAAAGCCACAGGTGAAGAGCGGACTGCACTTTTAACTCGGGCGCAGGAGGTGAAGGTAAAAGAAACCGGGAATAAAGTTTATTTCCGTGGTTTGGTTGAGTTCTCGAATATCTGCGCGAAAGACTGTTTGTATTGCGGCATTCGTAAAGGAAACGAGAAAGTTATTCGTTATGATGTAAGCGATGACGAAATACTGGAATCGTGTCGTTTTGCCTGGGAGAATAATTTTGCCTCGGTAGTGTTGCAGTCGGGGGAATTATCGTCGCCGACATTTATTAAAAGGGTAGACGATTTGCTGAAAAAAATCAAGCAAATTTCGAATGGCGAATTGGGAATTACACTCAGTTGTGGCGAGCAAAGCCAGGAAACGTATCGTCGTTGGTTCGAAAGTGGTGCTCACCGGTATTTGTTGCGTATTGAATCATCGAACCGGGAATTGTATTACAAGATCCATCCTGAAAATGAAATTCATTCATTTGAAAAACGAATTGAAGCGCTTAGAAGTCTGAAAAATACAGGTTACCAGGTGGGAACGGGGGTGATGATTGGTTTGCCTTTTCAAACCTACGAACACCTTGCCGATGATCTTTTGTTTTTCAAAAAACTAGATATTGATATGTGTGGAATGGGGCCATACATCGAGCACGAAGACACGCCCTTATATCAACACCGGCATCTGCTGAAAACAAAGCAGGAACGTTTTGATCTGGCATTGAACATGATTGCGGTTTTACGCTTATTAATGCCCGATATTAATATTGCTGCAGCCACTGCTTTGCAGGCCATTGATCCGGCCGGACGTGAAAAAGCACTGGCCATTGGTGCCAATGTAATTATGCCGAATCTAACGCCAACTGCATATCGCGAAGAGTATCAGCTTTACGAGGATAAACCTTGTTTGGATGAGGATGCCGAATTGTGCCGCAATTGTCTGGAGGCAAGAATCCACATGGCCGGTTCGGAAATAGGTTATGGCGAATGGGGCGACTCGAAACACTTTTACATACGTAGCAAAAAACAACCTGAAACAAAAGGTTGATAACCATTCCGATTCAGGTTGTAATAAGAGCTTGGTTAAAGCATTCTTAGTAGTTTCTAAACATTTTGGATTTATATCTTTCCATTCAATTTATCCTGTAATTTCGTTAGCTTGTTGTAGTTGTCGATGGCCACAAAATAGTTTGGATCTTCCACAACGTTTACATCGCAAATGGCTTCTGCTTTTTTTACCAGTTTAATACAGTCTCTACTTAAATGACGCAGGTGAATTGTTTTACCGGCTTTTTGGTAACGCTCGGCCAGTTTGTTCACCGCTTCAATAGCTGATTGGTCCATAATTCGCGACTCTTTAAAATCAACGATCACTTCATTCGGGTCGTTCTGAATATCAAATTTAGTTTGAAACTGCGTGGTAGAGCCAAAAAACAGTGGCCCGAAAATCTCGTAGTGTTTTATACCGTGCTCATCAACTTTTTTACGTGCACGAATACGCTTGGCATTCTCCCATGAAAATACCAGTGCCGAAACAACAACACCAGCCAATACTGCTATTGCCAGATCGAAAATTACTGTGAGTGCTGTAACCAGAATAATTACGATCAGGTCGGAAACGGGAATTTTATTGATAACATTAAAAGTACTCCATGCAAAGGTGCCGATAACCACCATAAACATTACACCAACCAGCGCGGCAATCGGAATCATTTCAATGTAGGTAGATGCAACCAGGATAAACATCAGCAACATAATGGCTGCAAAAATTCCTGATAAACGACCACGTCCACCCGATTTAATATTGATGATACTTTGCCCGATCATCGCACAGCCACCCATTCCTCCAAAAAATCCGTTGACAATGTTGGCAACTCCCTGGGCGGCACATTCGCGGTTACCGCTACCACGGGTTTCTGTAAGTTCGTCAACCAGGTTCAGGGTCATTAACGATTCGATTAATCCAACAGCAGCCAGAATCAGCGCATAAGGAAAAATCAATTCGATGGTGTGTAAATTGAACGGAATTATAGGCACATTAAAAGTCGGTAATCCGGCTTTAATACTATCGCCACCTCCACTTTGGATGAAACTTTTTACTGTCTCCGTTTCAATGTTCCCAAAGATTACAATTGCAGTAACAACTAATATTCCAACCAGTGCAGCCGGTATAGCTTTGCTGAGTTTGGGCAGAACAACCATAATTACCATGGTAATTCCAACTAAACCAAGCATGGTGTACAAAGGTGTTCCGCTTAACCATTCACCATCGGCTTTAAACATATTAAGTTGCGAAAGGAAAATTACAATGGCCAATCCATTTACAAATCCCATCATTACCGAGTGCGGAACCAAACGGATGAACTTTCCCAGTTTAAAAACTCCGAAAAGCGCCTGTATAGTTCCGGCAAGTATTAATGTAGCAAAAAGGTATTGTAATCCTTGTCCGTCGCCCATGGCGTTTCCTTTCTGGATTAGGCTAACCATAACAACTGCCATTGCGCCGGTTGCTCCGGAGATCATTCCGGGGCGGCCACCAAAAATAGAGGTGATCAGTCCCATCATAAAAGCACCGTACAACCCAACGATTGGCGATACGCCCGCCACAAAACTAAAAGCTACAGCTTCGGGCACCAGTGCCAGAGCCACGGTAAATCCCGAAAGAATATCATCTTTTATGCTTCCCTGCTTCTTATCTATAAATTTAAATTCAAATCTCATGGTGTGGATTAAAACCCGGAAGGTGGGAGACCCCAGCACTTTGGCTGGTTGAAGGAAATGCGCTTGCATGCTCCTCATGTCTCATCCCGGGGAATTATTAATAAAAATTCAAAAAGACTATTCGCTTAATTGTTTTCAATTTCAGGGCGCGAAAGTAAAGTATTTTTACAGAAGACATGTTATAGAGCATGTAGAGGCAGGTATTGTTAATGTTGGGGTAAAATGCGGTTGTGAGGCATTAGAAGAAAAGACCTTCAAGGTTTCGGAAACCTTGAAGGTCTAAAAAAAGATGTAGTTTATTCTACAGCTGATATTTTAACGGCCCATGCTAAATTGCAAGGTAGGTTTTTTCGGATATTGGTGGGGATGGTGACTTTCACTCCTTCGTTGGTGTTTTTCCATTTTAAGTATCCCTTGGCACCAAGCAGAGAGAGCTTTGCGTCTTTGGCAGCTTTAATTCCTTTAACGGTAAATGAAGCTGGTAATCCACTGCCGTCCTCTTCTTCAAGGTAAATTGCATAAACAGCCTTTGTATCTTTTTGCTGACTTAGGCAAATATTATCAGTTTTATACGGAGCGATGGCACGAGTTGAATAAATCGCTTCGCTGTTTACTTTAATCCAATCGCCCATAGCCTCCAGCAATTTGTAAGCATTAGTAGGCCATTTTCCATCGGGGCCGGGAGCGATATTGTAAAGCAGGTTGCCGCCTTTTGCAACAATATCAACCAGCATGTGGATGGCTTCTTTTGGTGTCATAAACTTGGCATCGGGGACCCACGACCAGCCACCACCAGCAATTATACAGCTTTCCCATGGGTAAGGAAGTTGTGTTTCCGGCACTTTGTTTTCCGGTGTCAGGTAGTTTTGATTGGGGCCTTTTACCGCACGGTCAACCATAATCAAACCCGGTTGTTTTTCGCGTGCTTTTGCAGCAATATCATCCATTCGAATATCCTGGTTCACAGCGCGTGAGATTGGAAATCCTGAGGTTGAATTTTCGGCAACGTTGATATAGTAGTTTTTTATTTGCTCAGGTGATTTTTTCGACACCCAGCCACCGTCGAGCCAAAGGATATCAATTTTGCCGTAATCACTCATCAGTTCCATAATCTGGTTTTGAGTGAACTGTACAAACTTTTCCCATTCTTTCGGATGTGCTTCCGGATCGTAATTTACGTTTCTGTCCATGGGGGGAAACTTAGGATCCCAGTAATAAGGGCTGTTCCAATCAGGTTTCGAGAAATAAGCGCCTGCCCACAATCCTTCTGCACGGAACGCATCAAAAACTTCTTTGGTGATGTTCGCTTTTGGATTTACGCTAAACGCACATTCCGGGCTGGTAACTTTATAATCGGTGTATTTTGAGTCGAACATACAAAAGCCGTCGTGGTGTTTAGTGGTAAAAACCACGTATTTCATTCCTGCATCAGATGCTGCTTTTGCCCAATTGTCGGGATTAAAACCGGTTGGGTTAAACGATAGTTTCAGGTTTTCGTATTCTTTTTTGTAGGTAAAATAATCATCCGGGTTACTGCCTTTTTTTCGTTCGCACCAACCATAATCTTCGGGGCAAATCGACCACGATTCAACAATTCCCCACTGACTGTAGGCTCCCCAGTGCATAAGCAATCCAAATTTTAAATCCTGCCAGTCCTCTAATTTGTCAAGCACTGCCTGATCGGTTGGCCAAACGTAGTCGGTAATTTCATGTTCTAACTGTGCATATCCCATAAACGCCAGAAAAACCGGTATCAGCACCAATAGTTTTTTCATTGAATTAGTTATTTTATTTCTATTTTAAATCTTCTCTGATAAAGTAAGATCGGCAACAATCTTGCGGCCATGCAATTCGGTTGTTCCGGTAATTTGCTGCATTTCATTTACATTTTCGGCAGTAACTTTTCCGGCAACAAGAATAATGATTTTTCCATCTGTTTCTGCAATCATTTTGCGGATCACTTGCTGTCCTTCACGAGCAGTTGCTTTTCCTCCCGAACTGAGGATGCGTTTTATATTCGGAATGGTTTTCAGAACCCGCACACCTTCAACCGGATCATCCATTTCGTCAATTGCTTTGTGAAAAGTTACGGGCAGTGGATGAGCATATTCGGCAAGCAAGCGTGTGTTGGCTTCATCAATTTTGTTCTCTGCAGTTAACAGCCCAAAAACAACACCATCGGCACCGGCTTCTTTTGCCTGATCGATGGCTATTTTCATTTGCTCAACTTCTTCCGACGAATGAACAAAATTACCTGCGCGTGGACGTGTCATTACCATTACCGGAATATCCAGCCCGGAACATGCTTTTTTCATGTCCTCAAAATCAGGAGTTAAGCCATCATTTGCCAAATCAGAACAAAGTTCAATTCGGTTGGCTCCCTTTTTTTGTGCCAGTTTTGCTTCTAAATACGATTCAACACATGCTTCTTTAATCATTGTACTTCTTTTACATGAAAAGGTATCAAAGATAAATAATTAGGCAATAATTTATAAAAAAGAAGACAGTTGTTTAAATACTTTAAAAAGTAATTCATAAATGGATAAGCCACTTATATTTTGTTATTTTGCAGCTAAAATTACGAAATTTTGAAAACCAATTTAGTAACAATACTTGGCCCAACAGCAACCGGAAAAACAGGGCTGGCTGCACATTTGGCCTCACGTATAGATGGAGAAGTTATTTCTGCCGATTCGCGGCAGGTTTATCGCGGAATGGATCTTGGCACGGGAAAAGATTACGAAGATTATTTTGTTGATGGTGTTGAAGTGCCTTCGCATTTGGTAGATATTGAAGATGCCGGGGAGCATTACAATGTTTATCGTTTTCAGACCGATTTTATTGAGGTTTTCAACGAGATACAATCGCGCGGAAAGTTTCCGGTTTTGTGCGGTGGCAGTGGTTTATACCTTGAGGCGGTGTTGCGAAACTACAGGTTAATAGAGGTGCCACCAAATAAAGAATTGCGAAAAGACCTGGAAGGAAAATCGCTGGAGGAACTCACTAAAATTCTCGAAAATCTTAAACCGGAATTGCACAATGAAACCGATGTGGAAACCGATCGTCGTGCAATTCGTGCAATAGAAATAGAACATTATTATCGTGAACATCCGCAGGAAGATTCGGAAATGCCCGAAATAAACAGTTTGAATGTGGGAATTGATTTCGACCGGGAAATGCGCCGCCAAAGAATTACCACTCGCTTAAAGCAACGACTTGAAGAGGGCATGCTTGATGAAGTGCAAAAATTGCTCGATTTGGGATTAACTCCTGAGCAGCTGATTTACTATGGACTGGAATATAAATTTCTCACGCTACATTTAATTGGCGAGTTGAGTTTTGATGAAATGTTCAGCAAACTGGAAATTGCCATTCACCAGTTTGCCAAGCGACAGATGACCTGGTTTCGGGGAATGGAAAAGCGCGGTACAAAAATCCATTGGATAAACGGACATTTGCCGATGGACGAGAAGGTAGGCGAGGTTTTAAATCTTTTAAAAGCTTAACGTTTACTCCAAACCAGTCGTGCGCGAATTAAATCGGCACCATCGCTTTTACGAACCACGCTGCACAAGTGGTTTTCGGAATCAGTAAACTGTTTCTCTGAATAACAAGACATATTGTTGTCATCTCTTTCGTTATTTTATGGTTGGTTTAGAGAGTGTTAAGTAACATGATGGAGGCCAAAGTTTTTTCTTTATGCTTTTAGTAATTTTAAGTGTACAAAAAACCATCTGTTATGATCCTGAATGCATTGTTTCGTTCTAAATTAACCCATACTTATTCAATTAGGATGTAATTACGTGAAACAAGCTTTTTTAAACACGTGAAATGCTAAATGTGCTCAAGCCTGATAACAAAAGTTATCTTGAATATTAAAATCAATCATTAATAAAAAAAACAAAAAATGAAACACAAGGTTTTAGAATTTAGTTTATTGATTCTATTGGTTGGCTTATTGGTTGTTTCTTGTCAAAACAACGATAATGATACCCCAAACATAGAAAATCAAAAAGAATTATTAGAATTAGTTAATCCAAACGACACGATTGTTGTAAGTAACCACCCCGGAGTAAGTGTTTACAAAACAAATGAAGATTATGTTAATTATGTGTGGGTGGTTGTACTATCTGATGGTCAGTTAAGTTCGATCCCTGCCTATAGCTTAGCAGATACAACCGGACGGTTAAAGACTGCCGAAAATGGTAATATTATATCTAATGTCCGATGGAAATTGGAGAATGGATACATTGTTTCTCTGGAAATAGATTTGGAAGCATCTTTTACAAATATTACAATTGACGAATACGTTAAATATAATATTCAGCAAGGTGTGACTTGTTGGCCCAACCCATTGATAAAATCCAGGATAGTAGATTCTAATCCATTTACGGAATTCTATCATATGGGATGCAACGATTGTAAATTGAAACAGTTTACACTAGGCCAAATTACAGAAATGATTAATGACGGAACCTTAGAAGACCATTTTGATAAAATCAAATAAATATCAGTCCTTAAATCAAACAAAATGAAACAGTTTTTTTTATATCTGTCATTTATAGCAATAATTTTATTATCGGCCTGCGACGATGATAATGATTGTATGGATACTGCATGTTATTCCGAACCGGAATCATTTAAATTTGAATTTGTAGATATAAGCACCGGTGAAAACCTGATTGAGAACGGGGCTATCGGTTTTGATGACATTAGTGTACTTGTTACAACAACTGCAGATAGCAGTTATATTATTTATTCGATAATGACCATAGCTCAATACAACAATATATTTGTAGTTTCCGGTATTGGTGAACAAACCGAACAGGTGAATTGTGTGATTAAAATCTGCGATGAAGAAGTGTTACATTTATTTGTTGATGCTGAAAGGCTTGCAGAAGATTGTTGTTCGTGGACACATTTCAACGAAATAACCATTGAAAATACAGATTACGAATCGATCAAAGGTTATGATATTTACACGATAAAAATTGATTCGTTTTGCCCGTAACAAAATAACTTAAGGAATAAAACCCAATGCAATTATTTATAGTTGTGTTGGGTTTTTTCTTTTCTCCCAAACAAGCCGGGCGCGAATCAGATCGGCTCCGTCGCTTTCGCGAACAACACTACAAATATGATTATTTTTATCCAGTATTTGTTTCTTAATTCCCAGTCGGTCGTTTTGAATACCCTCTTTTACAAAATTTACCTCAAATTCGATGAGCTCATTCGCTTCATGAAAATCAAAATCGTAACTGTCGATAATACGTTCAAGATAACGTCCGCTATTAAAATGTTGGTTAACGTCGATCTCGTTAAAAAGCACCGGTGTAAAAACCACTTCGTCATCTGATTTTACCGGCTTAACTTTTCCGGCATTTATGTCCAAAACACGTTCGTCGTGTAATGGAATGGAACCGAGTTCCAGTTTTACAATCCGTTTTGTTTGCTGATTCAGAACCAGCCAACTGGTTGTAGCCTGAATGATACTTTCTCCGTTTGCGTCAATAAAATGAATGTCGCGAAGTGCCAGCAGCCCGTCAATTCCGGCGGGCCAGGTTTCAACCGTAAATTTTTCACCCCATTCAGGACGTCTTTTTATTTTTACCAGCATGCGCGATAACACCCAAAACTGTTTTTCCTTTTGGAGATTAGCGAATCCGAAACCTAGTTTTTCGGCGTGTTCCCAGGCAATATCCTGCATTTGCCAAAATAGAAAGGAGGTAGAAAGTTTCCCAAACCGATTAATGAAATATGATTTTGTAGTTAATTCCTGTTTGTGTTTCATGCTAAAATGGTTTGATGCCCAAAGTGCGAAGCTGGAAGTTTAACGGTTTTAGTATTAAGCCCTTCGGAATAATCGCAAAAAGTGCTGATGATAAAAATAATACATGCCAAAAGGTTCTGTCTTTAATTCTTCGCGCTTCAGACTTTCAACTTCTTAGTTTTTATAAACTTTTTTGCAAATTTATTGTTCGGTTTTTGAAAATCAACAACAAATGTTCATTTTTGCGGCAAATTTAAAGTTTTATGGGAAAAATAATAATTAAAACTCCAGAGCAGATTGAAGGCATCAGGCAAAGTGCAAGACTGGCAGCTAAAACGCTGGATTTTGCTGAGCAGTTTGTGAAAGAGGGAGTACATACTGAACTTATCGATGATAGCATAGAAGAGTTTGTTCGTTCCCATGGAGCTGTACCTGCAACCAAAGGATACAACGGTTATCCAAAATCGAGTTGTATTTCTTTGAATAATGTGATTTGTCACGGCATTCCATCCAAACAAACTGTTTTAAAAGAAGGCGATATCCTGAACATTGATGTAACCACTATATTAAATGGTTATTATGGCGACACTTCACGTATGTTTACGGTGGGTGAAATTAGTAAGGAAGCTGAAGATTTAATTGATATTACCGGCCACTGCCTCGATCTTGGCATTGAGCAGGTAAAACCGGGAAACCGTTTCGGGAATATCGGATTTGTTATTCAGCGTTATGCCAAAGCACAAGGTTATAGTGTTGTATACGAGTTTTGCGGACACGGTGTTGGTATCGATTTTCATGAAGAGCCGCAAGTCGATCATGCTTCACGCAGAAACTCGGGACCGGAAATGAAACCGGGAATGATTTTCACTATCGAGCCTATGATCAACCAGGGAAAACCAAAAGCGGTGATTGATAAAAATGATGGCTGGACGGCCCGCACAATTGACAGTAAACTGTCGGCACAGTTTGAGCACACAATTTTAGTTACACCAACCGGCTGCGAGGTTTTAACTGATATTCATGAGGAGTATCCGATAACTTAAATTTCTCGTTTGAAAAGAATTGTCATTTCGACGGAGAATGAGGAGAAATCTGTAGGTTTATAGCTCTGATATAACAGATTTCTCACGACGTTCGAAATGACAATTCTTTTACAACTAAAAAACCGCCGCTCTAATTAAAGAGCAGCGGTTTTTTGTTTAAAATGAGTTATTCGTAATTACATTTTCCAGATTTTTGCATCCGTCATCCATGCTTCCACTTCCAAAGCAGCTTCTGTTTCTTCCTCAACGTCTACTGATTGAACTCCAAAGTAGTCAGTGTCTTGCATCCAGTCTTCCACTTCAAGTGCCGCCTCGGTTTCTACGTTGAAGTATGATGCCATTCCGTTAAAGTAGCTTTCGTCTGTCATCCAACTTTCCAATTCAAGTGAGCTTTCGGCTGCTGTTGCAACGGTAACTGTTGTGAAAAAATTATTTTCTGCAAGCATCCAGTTTTCTACATCTAATGCTTCTTCTGCTTCTACTGCTGCATATTTTGCATACGCGCTCATATCGGTTTTTGATGAAGCATCTGCTGATGCTGAACTCGCTTCAGTGTTGTCTGTCATTGCCATCGCTATTTGGCTGAAGCTGTTGTTTTCTAAAACCGTTCTCCAAAAATCCTGTGCATTAACTGTAATACTGATTAAAACTAAACTAATAATAACCGCCAGTGATTTTGTGATTGCTTTCTGAACATTGTTTGTTGTTTTCATGACTTTTCCTCCTGCTTTTGTTTTTTGTTTTCTTGTTTTTGTTGCTTCGACTTTTTTGTTTTTTGTTTGCTCGTTCTGTTTTCTTGTTTTCGATATTAAGACGCCTGAAAAATTGATTCGTTACAAAAATTTAGAACTTTTTTTAAAAATGTACTGGTTTAAAACCTGAACTGTGTATTGCAAATATAAGTATAAAAAATGGTACCATGCAAAACAAAGTAGTATATATTTTTGAAAATATTGCTTATTAAAAATATAAATAACAGAAAAACAGCATGTTAGGACTTTGTGTTACTTGTTGAAATATTGAACAAAAAGTTAAATAATACGAAAAAAGAATATTTATTTCCTTGTCATCTCATTTAAATCAAGCAGGAAAAAATTTTATCAGTCAATAACTTTCTTAAAAGCAACCTCTAAAATTCTATCTTTGCTATCATAAAAATAGATTGGTTATGTCGTTAATAATAGAAGAAAAGGATCTGGAAAAATTTATAATGGTTGGCGACCGTGTTTTGGTAAAACCCAAAAATCCGTCGGGCAAAACAAAATCGGGGTTGTATTTGCCACCCTCGGTTCAGGAGAACGAAAAAGTACAAAGCGGTTATATTGTAAAAGTGGGTCCCGGATACCCGGTTCCTGCAATGGGAGAAGACGATGAAGCCTGGAAAGAAAAAAAGGATGAGGTGAGATATGTTCCGCTGCAAACACACATGGGCGATTTGGCTATTTATTTGAATAAAAGCGGGCACGAAATTGAGTTCAATAACGAGAAATACATTATTCTGCCGCATTCTGCCATTCTGATGATCATCAGGGACGAGAATTTGTTTGAATAACAAAAGGTAAGGAAATAAATAATGAGCTGTTTCGGAATTATCCGGGATGGCTTTTTTATTTCAGAACTTCCAAGGTTTTTTTATAACCAAGATCGAATAACTGATCGGCATGTTTTCGTTGAAAAACATCATATTCGTCTATTCCACGTGGCTCGATGTAATAATCAACCTGCTGTTTTATTTCATCGAGTTTTTGATTAACGCTCATATAAACCGTTCGTGTGGCAATTTGAAGGAGGTTTTTCATTTTAGCTTTTGGATTGATTGGGCTAATGTTTGATGCAATAACCCGCTGGCAATCTTTCCGAATTGGCGCGACTGGAATATTGTCCATCAATCCGCCGTCGACATATAAATATTTGCCCAACTCAACCGGAGCAAAAATTATTGGAATCGATGCTGATGCGAGAATAGTATCGCTCAAATTTCCTGTGCTCTTGTATTCTACGGTGCCCATATTCAGGTTTGAAACGCAGATGAAAAAAGGAGTATTAAGGTCTTCAATGTGTTCGGCTTCTATTTCTTTCCCGATAATTTCTTTCAGACCATCAAGTTTTAGCAAACCATTAACAGGGAAATGAATTTTGGTATATTGAAAAAACCAGCCGCGTTTAAAATTATCGCGTACTTCCTCGGGCGATTTTCCGGCTGCAATAAAAGCACCAACAATGGCACCCGAACTAACACCTGAAATTACATCGGGCTGAATGCCTAGTTTCTGAAGAGCTGCAATAACACCGAGGTGGGCAAAACCACGTGTTCCGCCACCGCTCAAAACCAAACCATTTTGGTATTTCTTTGTCATACAAATCAAAGTTAGAAAATCATTTGAAATGGTAGGAATAAAAAGAGATTTCCAATCAATAGCTTGATAATTTATTTTGGAAAAGCAATTTTCGAAGGTATTTTTACTGACTTTGCAGCACTTGGTTTGGTGTTGCAATTGTAAGATTAGTATAAAATGAAGATAGACAAATTTGTTTTGGCCATTATTGGCGTTATTTTACTGGCCTGGTTTTTCCCTCGATGGGGAAGCCCGGGAAGTGGCGTACCTCTCGATTTTATTGCGAGTATCGGAATTTCACTGATTTTCTTTTTTTATGGCTTAAAACTCAGTCCGCGCGATATAAAAACAGGATTGAAAAACTGGAAGCTGCATATCGTGGTGCAGGCAACTACCTTTCTGGTATTTCCCCTGGCTGTTCTTGCTTTTTATCCTTTTATTAAAACGGAAAACGGACAAACAATCTGGTTGGCGTTTTTATTCTTAGCAGCGTTGCCCTCCACCGTATCATCGTCGGTAGTAATGGTTTCAATTGCTAAAGGAAATATTCCGGCTGCCATTTTTAACGCCAGTGTTTCGGGTTTGATTGGTATTGTAATAACCCCACTCTGGATGGGGCTGTTTTTAACGCAGACTGCCATCGATTTTAATCTTGGCGAAATTTATTTTAAACTGCTTACTGAAATTCTGCTTCCTGTTATTATAGGTATTTTTCTGCAGCGTTATTGGGGCGATTTTGCCCGAAGAAATAGTCGTTATCTAACTTTGTTTGATAAATCGGTGATCCTGCTGATTATTTTCAAAAGTTTTTCTCATTCTTTCGAAAACCAGGTTTTTAGTGCTGTTGATGCCACTGATCTTTTTCTGATAGTAACCGCTGTTATTCTACTTTTTTATACGCTTTATTTTCTGACATTTTATGTATCGCGTTTGTTGGGTTTCAATTTGGAAGATCAGATTACAGCACAATTCTGCGGAACAAAAAAATCCTTGGTGCACGGAACAGTATTTGCCAAAATATTATTTCAGCAGTCGGCAACTACCGGAATAATGCTTTTGCCAATAATGCTTTTTCACTCCATCCAAATACTTATAATCAGTTTTGTAGCTACCAAATTAGGTAAGCGAAAATAGGAGAGCTTGGATTATTCGTTCTCCAGCGTAAACCATCTTTTCAGTAGCTCCTCATCATTTTTTTCATCTTTGTGCCAGAAAACGTTGCTACGGTTTGCGTACACATAATCCTTCTGGTATTCATCGATATTCGTAACGATATCATTTAAAGCTGTGATCATGGTATCAACTTCATTGTTGGTCATTGTGGGGTGAAGCGACCAGCGCACCCAGCCCGGTTTCTCCGACAGGTCGCCATGGTTGATCTTATCGGTAATTTCTTCCGATTGCTCCAGCGATACTTCCAACAAAAAGTGACCATAAGTTCCGGCACACGCGCAACCTCCACGCGTTTGAATACCGTATTTATCATTTAGCAAGCGCACCAACAGGTTGTAATGAATGCCTTCCACAAAAAACGAAATTACTCCCAGCCGGTCGCGCACATTATCGGCCAGAATAATCAGCCCTTTTACGGTGTCCAATCCTTTAAATGCACGCTCTAGCAGTTCTTCTTCGCGTTTGCGGATATTCTCAATTCCCATCTGGTTCTTCAACTCAAAGCACAATGCGGTGCGGATTGACTGCAGAAATCCTGGCGTTCCACCGTCTTCGCGGGCTTCAATATCATCTACATATTTATATTTTCCCCACGGATTTGTCCAGTCTACTGTACCTCCTCCGGGATTATCCGGAACGGTATTTTTATACATGCTGGCATCAAAAACAATTACACCCGAAGAGCCCGGGCCTCCCAAAAATTTATGGGGCGAAAACATCACGGCATCCAGTTTTTCCATCGGATCTTCAGGATGCATATTTATCTCGTTGTAAGGTGCCGAGGCGGCAAAATCGATAAAACAAACACCACCATATTCGTGCATTATTTTTGCCATTTCATGGTAAGGTGTACGTACCCCCGTAACATTCGAACAAGCCGTGAACGAGCCAATTTTAAAAGGGCGATCTTTATATTCTTTAAGTGCTTTTCGCAAATTATTGGAGTCTACCAATAACCCTTCGCCGGGTTCAACCACCACCACATCGGCATTGGTTTCGTACCACGAGGTTTGATTGGAATGGTGTTCCATGTGGGTAAGAAAAACCACTGGCTTTTCGCGCTCGGCGATACAGGTTTTTCCCGCCACTTTTCCACAGTATTTTAAGCCAAGAATTCGCTGAAACTTATTAATAACCGCTGTCATTCCAAAACCGGCAGTAATAATTATGTCTTTCGAGCCTGCATTAACATGTTGCTTTATCAGCTGATGTGATTTGTGATAAGCGTGCGTCATGCGTATTCCTGTTTCGCTGGTTTCGGTGTGGGTGTTGCCAACATACGGCCCCAGTTCATCGGTAATTTTACACTCAATAGGGCGGTACAACCGACCACTGGCAATCCAGTCGCCATAATTAATTTTCATCTTGCCATAAGGCGTTTCAAATTCCTGGTCGATCCCAACAATATTGTTCCTGAATTTTTCAAAATACTTTTCAAGACTACCCATATACCACGTTTTAATAATAGACGCAAAATAAACGTGTTTGGGTGAATTAAATATAGGGTAAAAATCAGTTTTCCGCCATATTTTATGTTTTAATGCGCGAGATTCTGTCAATTCGTCACAAATAACGAATGGCACAGCGTTTGATTTCTGGCGATCTGAAAAATTGAAAGTAAAATTTAAAATATAGAAAAATGCAAACAGGAAAAATTGGGGTAACCAGTGAGAATCTTTTTCCAATTATTAAAAAGTTTCTTTATTCTGATCACGACATTTTTTTGCGTGAGATTGTTTCAAACGCAGTTGATGCAACACAAAAGTTAAAAACACTTGCCGGCAAAGGGGAGTACGAGGGCGATGTAACCGATGCAAAGGTGGTGGTGAATTTGGATACTGAAGCCAAAACAATTACCGTGTCGGATAATGGTATTGGAATGACAGCTGAAGAAGTTGAAAAGTACATCAACCAGATTGCTTTCTCAGGAGCTAACGAATTCCTGGATAAATACAAAGACGACGCTAACGCTATTATCGGACATTTCGGATTGGGTTTTTACAGTTCGTTTATGGTGTCGGAAAAAGTAGATGTAATTACAAAATCGTACAAAGAAGGATCGCAAGCGGTTAAGTGGAGCTGTAACGGAAGTCCGGAATATGAACTGGAAGAAGTAGAAAAAGATGCGGTTGGAACTGACATTGTAATGCATATCAGCGAAGAAGAAAAAGGTTTTCTGGAAGATTCTAAAATTTCGGAGATACTGAACAAATACTGTAAATTCTTACCTGTTCCTGTAATTTACGGTAAGAAAAAAGACTGGAAAGATGGCCAGCAGGTTGAAACTGATGAGGACAACCAAATTAACGATGTTGCTCCGGCATGGACAAAAATGCCAGCTGATTTAAAAGACGAGGATTACAAAAACTTCTACAGGAAATTGTATCCGATGGGGGACGAGCCTTTATTTAATATTCACTTGAATGTTGATTATCCGTTCAATCTGACTGGTATTTTGTATTTCCCAAAAATCAAGAACAACTTCGAGGTTCAGAAAAACAAAATTCAGCTCTACAGTAACCAGGTTTTTGTTACCGATTCAGTTGAAGGAATTGTTCCCGAATTTTTGACATTATTGCACGGTGTAATCGACTCACCGGATATTCCGTTGAATGTATCGCGTTCGTATCTGCAAAGCGATTCGAATGTGAAAAAGATTAGTAGCCATATCAATAAAAAAGTGGCCGACCGTTTGCATCAGATATTTAAAGACAACCGCGAAGATTTTGAAAGCAAGTGGGATGACTTGAAGATATTTATCGAGTATGGTATGTTAAGCGAAGAAAAATTCAACGACCGTGCTATGAATTTCTTCCTGCTGAAAAATACCGAAAACAATTATTTTACCTGGGAAGAATACGAAAAACTGGTAAAGGAAAATCAGACAGATAAGGATAACAATACAATTTACCTGTATACTACAAATATTGAAGAGCAATTTACTTTTGTTGAAGAAGCGAAGAACAAAGGTTACGATGTGTTGATTTTGGATGATGTGTTGGCGCCTCACCTGATAAACAAATTTGAGCAAAAATACACCGACAAACGTTTTGTGCGTGTCGATTCGGACGTGGTTGAAAACCTGATTAAAAAGGAAGATACAACGAAAGAAGAGTTGACCTGGGAGCAAAAACAAGAATTATCGCCGGTATTTCAGGCGGTTTGTCCTGAATCGAAGGATCATACCTACATTGTAGATTTCCAGGATTTAGGAGAAAACAGTTCTCCAATGGTTATTACCCGCAGCGAATTTATGCGCCGGATGAAAGATATGAGCGCTGCTCAGGGAGGAATGAGTATGTATGGCGACCTGCCCGACTCGCTGAACCTGGTAGTAAACACTGCTCATCCGCTGGTGAAAAAAGTATTGGATGCCAAAGACAAAAAGCTGGGTAGCAAACTGGAAGAAATGACGGGTAAAATTACTACTCAGAAAGATGAAATTTCTGCGGTGGAAAAAGCAAAGGAAGGTAAAAAAGAAGAGGAGATTCCGGCAGCAGATAAAGAAAAACTGGAAACACTAAATTCAGAGCTGGCAAAGCTTGAGGAAGCTAAACGCGAGGAACTGGCTGGATTTGGTAAAAAGAATAAACTGGCAAAACAAATGGTTGATCTGGCGCTGTTGGCGAATGGCCTGTTAAAAGGTGCTGATTTGGATAAATTTGTGAAGCGCAGTGTAGAACTTATTAAGTAGTGTGAGAAATCTGTCGATAGACGGATTGTTGAAGGGAGAGTGAGTAAAACGTCGGTCCATGAATTTTGGATCGGCGTTTGTTATTTTGTTTCTCGCAGTTATTACGGTGATAAAATTAGGAAAAGAAAAAGCCCCGTTCTGTATTTTCTTAAATATACAGAACGAGGCTTTATTTTTTATATCTGCGCAAATCCGCGAAATCTGCCTGCAATTCTATTCCGCATCAGCAAAATCCTGCAAATAGGAGAATTTCTCTGTCAGCGCACCATCTTTTGTTATGGAAGCGCATCGGATAATTCCATCCGAATCTTCTCCAAACAAACTAGGAAATACTTTTTCAATCAGGTTTCGTCCAAAATCAAGCGAGGCATCTTTTGGAAGCTCGCAGGGCAGGTTGTCAACCGCCTGTACCGAAACATTATTCGGGTTTATGAAAGCTTCTTCCAATTCACCGGTTTTAGGATTATAATCGTAAAACGGGTCGTCAATTGTTGCTGCACGCTTGGTTGATGGAATAGAGCCTTCAATATCGCAGGTGATATCCGAAATTACACCGATCCGGAATTTATCATCTTTCATCCCGTCAGCAGTAAAAAGTACCGGCGATTTTGGATCCCAGTAGGCTGAAGCAATTAGCATATCGGTTGCTTCGGCAAACGGATGAAAACTGTTCTCGTATAGTGTTGGATTATTGAAAAAATGCATCAGATCGAATGGTTCTCCATCCGTGCGTTTTGCATAATTACCCGGCAACAGTTGCACGTAAACGGCTTGTTTTGGTTCCTCAACCTTTAAATAGGCCTCGGGCGAAACCCGCATGATATTCATGTGGTTCAGGATCTCGAGAACACCTTGTGCCACACGTCCGTCGCCCGTAAGTGCAATTTTTATTGGCGGAAGTTTTATCTGCTCCAAATGTTGTAACATTTCTTCAAGATCTTCGCATTCGTTAGCCGGTTTAAGGTTGAATAATTCGTGCTTCAAACCAAATGCACGGAATCCGTTGTAGGCACCAACCAGTCCGGCAAAACGCCCAAATCCGATAATGCGGAATCCTTCTTTATCTGTCAGCACTTCGTAATCAACCAGCTGAATATTTTTTTCTAAAACGGTTTGTAGCAACTTACGGTTGTACTCTTGCTTTTTTATGGTGTGCGAGAAAAACAGGTAGATTTTTCCGGGCAGAAAATCCTCAATACGAACTTCTTTTACCCCCAGCAAAACGTCGCAATCCGATAGGTCTTCTTTTAACGGAATCCCCAAAGCACTGTATTCTTCGTCTTTATAGCTTCTTATTGGGCTGGGCTGAACAACAATTGATACATTTGGAAATGTTTGCTGCACTTCCACACATTGTTGCGGGGTTAACGGAACACGTTTGTCGGGTGGTGTTTTCCCTTCTCTAAGAATACCTACTTTCATGGTTTTGAAATTTTTCCGAATGTACGAAAATTTACAAATTGAGATACAAAACGAGTAAAGTATGCTTGAAAAGTAGTGGCAGTTAAATTGGCGATCAAAACAGAATGACTATTTTTAGCTGCAAATCAACTAATCAAACTTAAGATCCAGTTATGACTTCTCAACTTTTTTATCACAGAATTCTTCTGTTATCGTTTTTATTTGCAATAGCCTGTAGTTGTTCTCAACCTTCACAAGAAAAAACTCAGCAAAAACCTAATATCATATTAATTTTTGCCGACGATATGGGCTATGGCGACGTTGGTGTTTTTGGACATCCTACGATAAAAACCCCAAATCTCGATAGGTTGGCTTTTGAAGGACAGAAGTGGACCAATTTTTATGTGGCTGCACCGGTATGTACCCCATCCCGTGCCGGGCTGATGACTGGCCGGTTACCAATCCGGTCGGGGATGTGCAGCAATCGGCGCCGGGTGTTATTTCCAGAATCGAAAGGCGGGCTGCCGGAAAGCGAAATAACCATTGCAACTGCACTTAAAAAAGCGGATTATTCCACCGCTATAATAGGGAAGTGGCATTTGGGGCACCTGCAACCTTTTGACCCTAATTCGCATGGATTTGATTATTATTTCGGAATTCCTTACAGCAATGATATGGATCAAACACTGCCGGAAGGAGTTGCTTATATGAAAGCATGTTCGAATCCTAAAGATGGTTATTTTAATGTGCCTTTAAAGCGGAATCGCGAAACCATTGAACAACCGGCCAATCAAAACACCATTACAAAAAGATATACCGAAGAGGCCGTTAAATACATTAAAGAACATACTGAACAACCATTTTTTCTTTATCTGGCGCATTCAATGCCACATGTTCCGCTTTTCCCATCGGCAGATTTTAAAGGGAAAAGTCTACGAGGAATTTATGGAGATGTTATCCAGGAAATTGACTGGAGCGTGGGAGAAATTATTGATGCACTACAGAAGAATGGCCTTGATGATAATACGTTAGTTGTGTTTACTTCCGACAATGGTCCGTGGCTGATTTTTAATGAAAAAGGTGGCAGTGCAGGACTTTTAAAAGGTGGGAAAGGCGGAACCTATGAAGGCGGAATGCGCGAGCCAACTGTAATGTGGGGGCCGGGATTGGTGGAACCGGGTGTTGTAACCGACCTTGGTACCACAATGGATTTATTACCAACCTTCTGTAGTTTGGCAGGAACAGAATTACCAAGCGACAGGGTGATTGACGGATTCGATCTGAGCAAGACAATTACACTTAATGAAAAGTCGCCGCGAGATGTTGTATTTTATTATCGTGGTGAACGGGTTTTTGCTATTAGAAAAGGAGCTTACAAAGCACATTTTATAACTCAACCGGCTTATACCCCGGGAGGACCGATCGAAAATGAAACACCGGAACTTTATAATTTGAATGTTGATCCTTCAGAGAAATACAATATTGCTGAACAACACCCTGATGTGATAACCGAAATAGAGGAGATATTATATAATCATCTTCAGACAATTGTGCCGGTTGAAAATCAATTAGAAAAATACTGATTTAGTAAATAAAAATTGTACATATGACTATCAAACTTATTTTCCAACGAGTTTTATCACTTGTGTTAATTGCTTTTGTTGGTTTTGCTTGCTCCAATTCGCCAAAAGAAGAAAGCAAACAGCGACCAAACATTGTTTTTATCATGAGCGACGATCATGCTTTTCAGGCCATTAGCGCTTATGGAGGCCCTTTGGCAGAGCTGGCGCCAACTCCAAATATCGACCGCCTGGCCGATGAAGGAATGCGTTTTAACCAGTGTTTGGTAACCAACTCAATTTGTGGTCCGTCGCGTGCTACAATTCTTAGTGGAAAGTACAGCCATTTAAATGGTTTTATTGATAACACGGGGGCTCTCATTTCGATTTCAGTCAGAATACATATGCCAAAGAGCTTCAAAAGGCTGGTTATAAAACGGCTGTCATTGGCAAAATGCATTTGGGCGGCACACCAACCGGTTTCGATTATTATGATATTTTACCGGGGCAGGGACGCTATTACAATCCTACTTTTATTAACCAGGAAGGTGAGTACGAAATGGAAGGTTACACCACCGAGATTATAACCGACAAAACAATTAATTGGTTGGAAGGTGAAAAAGATTCCGATCAGCCGTTTATGGTAATGATGTGGCACAAAGCACCTCACCGTGCGTGGGAGCCGGGACCAAACGAATTGGGAATGTATGAGAATACAACCTTTCCTGAGCCGGAAACACTTTTTGATGATTACGACACACGCGATGCAGCTGCGCAAAATAACATGACCATTGCCAATACCATGTTTATCGATCGCGACTTGAAAATGACCGACCAACCTCGTGCCGGTTTCACCGATGAGCAACAGGAACAGTGGGATGCCATTTATCAGCCAATCTATGAAAAATTTAAAGAAGATAATCCAACCGGGAAGGAATTGGTGAGTTTTAAATATCAGCGATACATGCGCGATTACCTGGCTTGTATTTCTGCCGTGGATAAAAGTGTTGGGGAACTACTCGATTATTTGAAAGAGGCAGGATTAGATAAAAATACTATCGTTATTTATTCTTCCGATCAGGGCTTTTACCTGGGCGAGCACGGTTGGTTTGATAAACGCTGGATGTACAAAGAATCGTTAAACACACCGTTGCTGGTTAGCTGGCCCGGAGTTATTGAAGTCGGTTCGGTGAATAATGATTTGGTTTCGAACCTCGATTTTGCTGAAACATTGATTGATGTCGCCGGTGCTGAAATTCCTGAAGAAATGCAGGGGAGAAGTCTGTTGCCGATTCTAAAAGGCGAAACTCCTGCCGACTGGCGCAAAGCACACTACTATCATTACTACGAACATCCGTCAGAACACGCGGTAATGCGTCACTACGGAATTACTACCGATAAATACAAGTTGATCCATTTTTACTACGATATGGACGATTGGGAATTGTACGACCTGGAGAAAGATCGGATGGAAATGCATAATATCTACGATGATCCTGCTTATGCGGATGTTCAGGAGCAGTTGCATGTTCAGCTTGAGGAGCTAAGAGAGAAATATGGTGATAACGACGACCTGAACCAGAAATTTATAGATGAATACAAGGAAAAAGTCAAAGCGAATCCAAGAATCGAATACTGGAAATTCTGGTAGACGAAATAATAAAATTCATAATTAAAATAACTAATGATGATTCAAAGATCAATAATTCTTGCTGTCCTGATCCTGTTTTCATGTGCAGGAATAGTAAAAGCACAAAAAACATTTTCCGTGACAGTTGACGAAGTTAAAAATGGAAAGATAACAGTTGAACCGGCTATTCCTGATAATGGGCAGGTTGCCAAAGGAACCGTATTAACCATTACTGCAAAACCGGATAAGAACTATGCTCTTGATGCGGTTTATTATTCAGTAAATGGAATGTGGGGCGATATGTATCTCGAAAGTATGGCATCGCCGTACAAAGTAGTTGTTGATCAGGATAAAAAACTGGGAGCATCGTTTATTGAAAAAGATGAAGTGAAACATTTAATGGATGCTCAAAATATTCCGTATGCAAAACCAGGGGTTAAACAATTAAAATACGATGTATTTGCTCCTGAAGGTGCCCGCAATTTGCCATGTATTATAATCATTCATGGTGGAGGATGGATTTGGAATACCGAAGATATTATGCGCGGAATGGCTCGGGAACTAACCAAAAGTGGCAAATACGTAGTTTTTAGTATTGATTACCGCTGGGCCGGAAACAGAGATGGCGACGAGGTTGGCAATACCATGGCCGATATAATTGGAGATGTGTTTGGTGCTATTGCACACATTATGGAACATGCAAAGGATTACGGCGGCGATCCGACACGAATTGCAGTAACCGGTGACAGTGCCGGCGGTCATTTATCGGCAGTTGCCGGAACCATGCCCAACAAAATTGGCGTTGGAGGTTTTGGCGAAACCGATGGTGTATTTGAGTTTATGCCATCGTATATTCCAAAAAATAAAACGGTTGACCAGGTGCGTGCTGAAATGATGGCAGCCATAAAAGCGGCGGCTCCGAGTTACGGTGTATTTGGCAGCGACCGGCTGAATCATTATTCCGAAGATCCGAAAGCCGACGACAGCTGGAAAGAAGCAATTGCGCCATTGAGCAATATTCCCAATGCTGAAGAACGTGAAATTCCACATTACCTTACCCGCGGAACAAAAGACGGTTTGATACCCGACGATGGCGTGAAACGTTATGTTGATGCGCTGGTGGAAGCCGGACAACATGTGCAGTATGTGCAGGTAGGCGGTGCCGGTCATGCTTTCTTCGATTGGAAACCGGACGACAACACAAAAGCCACATTTAAAAAATATGGTGTTTACTACATCAACGAAATGGAGACTTTCTTCAATTCGGTGTTTTATCCGAAAAACTAACTAACGCTAATAATACCAAAAGCAGTTTATTCTCATTATGAATAAGCTGCTTTTTTTGTTTTCAACATGTTGAAATTTGTATCTTGCCGCATCAATTAAATGATTCAAACTATTTAATTATGAATTTCCATAAATCTCAATTAATAGTTGTTGTTGCAGTAATGCTAACGGCAATCTCCTGTAAACAAAAACCAAAAGAGGTAAGTAACGAATTCACCGGATCGGCAAGTTGTATCGAATGTCACGAGAACTTCTACAAGCTTTGGGAACCATCATATCATGCGCAGGCTATGATGCCAATTAATGCGGAATTTATGGAAGAACATCAGTTGCCCGATAGCGAACCTGTTGAGGTGGAAGGACATCTGTTTCAGGTGGAGTTTAAAGACTCAACAATAGTGATGTACGAGCGAGATGGAGATAATTTGGTCGCTACCTACGATGTAATCTGGGCCATGGGCGGGCATAATGTGTATACTTTTCTTACCCCATTTGAGAATGGGAAACTCCAGAATATTCCACTGGCTTTTGATGCGAATCGCAAGGAATGGTTCAATTATCCTATGGCAGGTATGCGTCATTTTGGAGATGATTTCCCCGAGGATGAAGCATTGCCGTGGAAAGACGATATGTTTGCATTTAATACCGGTTGCTACAGCTGCCACATTAGTCAGTTGAGCACCAATTTTGATTTGGAAACCGACACGTATCATACTACCTGGAAAGAACCCGGTATTAATTGCGAAACTTGCCACGGACCGGCAAGCGAGCACGTACGTATATTTAAAAATCTGAAAGAAGGCGAAGAAGCAAAAGAACTGGGATTGATAAGCACAAACGTGTTTACACAGGAACAACATACCGCATCATGTGCTCCCTGCCATGCCAAAATGAATCCGATTACGCCAAGTTATATGCCCGGCGATAAGTTCTTTGATAATTACAACCTGACAACGCTTGAGGATCGTGATTTTTATCCCGATGGCCGTTCGCTGGGAGAAAATTATACCATGACCGAATGGATGATGAATCCTTGTGTTGAGGACAGCGAACTACATTGTGTTACCTGCCACACATCAAGTGGCCGCGACCGCAATAAGGACAACCCCAACCAGGCATGTTTGAAATGCCATAATAACCGCACCGAAGATCTGGAAACACATACCGGGCATCCGGCTTCGGCAGGGCTAACCTGCTTGAGCTGCCACATGCCAAAACGCGAATTTGTTGGCCGCTTCCTGCGCAGCGATCA
Organism: Draconibacterium halophilum; assembly: GCF_010448835.1. Lineage (NCBI taxonomy): Bacteria > Pseudomonadati > Bacteroidota > Bacteroidia > Marinilabiliales > Prolixibacteraceae > Draconibacterium > Draconibacterium halophilum. Next base: position 4,342,307 of record NZ_CP048409.1, on the reverse strand, counting down.
CTCGTTTCGCCCGCCAATGCCCGAGGCGACCATAAAGTTTGGTTCGCCAAATGCCTGTAACCAGTGTCATAAAGATAAATCGCCCGAGTGGGCCAATAAAATTGTAAAGGCGCGCCCCAACGGCGATTACCAGGAAGAAACCCTGCGATGGGCACAACTGATAAAGGAAGCCCGCGATATGGAGTGGAAAAATGTGGATAAGATGTTTGAGTACATCCGCAACCCTAAAACCGATGATGTAGTGGCTAATTCGCTTATCCGTTTGTTGAATAATTACGCGGATGCATCGAAAGCCGATGTGCTGATCGATGCGCTGAATAACGAATCGGAACTGGTGCGCTCGTCGGCAGCATACGGTTTGGGAGGAATTCTTACCGATGAGGTGAAAACGGCCCTGCTGAAAGCTTGTCAGGATGATATTCGTTTGGTGCGCATACAGGCCGCCAATGCTATTTTAACTTTTCCACAGGATGAGTTTACCGCTGAAGAACAAACAATAATTGCCGCTGCCGAAAAAGAATACGTAACATCGATGACGTCGCGCCAGGATAACTGGAGCAATCACTACAACCTCGGCTTGTACCATCAGAACAAAGGTGAGGCAACCGAGGCGCTGAATTCGTACGAAACAGCAGCGCGTTTATATCCACCGTCGGTATTGCCGCTAATCAACAGCAGTGTGTTGTATTCGTATATCGGCAATAACGAAAAAGCCGAAGAGAATCTGAAGAAAGTGTTGGAGTACGAGCCAAAGAACGAAGCTGCCAATCTGAATCTGGGACTGTTGCTGGCCGAGCAGGGGCGTATGGACGAAGCCGAAAAAGCATTAAAAACAGCTTTGGAGACGAATCCGGAAAATCAACCTGTGGCCGCCAAAAACCTGAGTGTAATAGTGGCACAGCGCGGCGATCTGGCCGGAGCTGTAAAGTATGCAGAAATGGCCTGGAAAGCGCGTCCCGAAAATCCTGATTACGGATACACGCTGGCGTACTACCAGGTGCAGAACGGACAGACTTCAGTTGCCAAAAAAACCCTGGAGAAAGTGATCAGCACCTCCCCGAATACCTTTCGGCAACAGGCTACCTGGCACAAATCTACCTGCAGGAAGGCAACAAAGACAAAGCATTGCAACTGTATAAAAATGCATTGAAAGTTGAAGGCATCTCGGAACAAGACCGGGCCGCTATCCAACAATCGATAGCCATGTTGCAGCAAAGTATGTAGAGGAGAAGAATTCAGATTGTAGAATGATGATTAACGATTTTTGATTTTAGAAGGAGTTGGCAATAGGCAAATAGCAATAAGCAACAAGTCCCATCGGGAAGGAATATCGGTAGAACTGTCATCTCGACGAGGAAGGAGGAGAGATCTGTTACATTAAAGTACCGGTAACGCAACCATTTCACTAAGAACAACATCTGACAGGTATATCGTAAACCGTTAACCATGAAAAACTTAATTATTTCGCTTTTTATTCTTGTTGTATTGTTTAGTTCCTGCTCAAAAAGCGAATTGGAAATAAACAGGGAAGAGATTATTGGTGTGTGGGTGGTTCAGGGAATAAGCGACACACTTAGATTTACTTCAGATGAGTTGGCTTACCGTAATTCTATGCCGTATAGATATCATTTGGAAAAGGACTCAATACAAATGGATTACGTAGGAGCAATTTTGCATTTGTTTCCTCCACCTCCGCCTTTTAAACTTGGTTATATATTAAATGAAGACGAGTTAATAATAGATTGCCCGAATGAAAATTGTTATGGTTTTGATGTTGGATCGATTCAGTACTTTCGAATGGAATAATATCAGAAGCGCCAGGGCTTAATGCCCAATGACCAGATCATTAAGGATGCCATCTTTCTATGTATAAAACAAATAAAGATGGCATCCTTTCTTTCAGCATCCAGCATCAGATATCGAGTATCGTGTATCCACAATTTTACAATTTGTCATTTTCTCATAGTCTCAGTGCCCACCGTCTCACCGTCTCAGTGCCCAATGACCATTGACCATTGACCAGTGCCCAATGACCATTGACCAGTGCCTAATGCCCAGTGACCAGTCTCTCATCCTCCAACCTCTTCTCCGCCTCGCGCCGCTTTTTACCAGCCCGCATACTGCGTCGCCAGGCTTTTAAGGCTTTCACCTGTTTTATTTTTTTATTCACCGAGCGGATAAACTGCTCTGCTTCGGGAGTGGCACTGCCAATGGTAACCGTTGCATTTATACGCGCTACCATTTCGTTATAAACGGCATCGATAGCCTGCCGCGCATCGGCCACTTTTCCTGCGCGGCGTGTTGCATAATCGGTGCTCCGCTGGTTTTCTTTCTCATGAAACAGCTTGTTTTGTTCGCGCAAAGCTTCAATCCATGTGGTAATTTGCAGTTGTTGGCATAGCGGAAAATGCTTTTCATCAAGCAAATTGTTACACAGGAATTTTATGGATACCGTTTTCCCCGCATAATTTTTCCGGCGTATCTGGCCACGTTGCATCAACCTGAAATGTAATGTTTTGGCTGCCTCGCGTTCTGCCTCAAAAGGGCTCGAGAGGGTGTTTTTCAATCGTCCGCGAATGGCGCTGTAGGTTTTTAAGCGGTGCCGGTCGAGGGTCAGCAGCTCTGATGTTATCGCACTTCCCCGTTGCCCAGTGATAGCAAGTGCCAGCGCATCAAGTGCCACCAGAAACCGGGGGAACTCTTTTTCTATATTCAGCTGCACGGGCGGGAATTTAGCTGCTGTTTCTTTTACGGATTGCATAAATGCCTGGTGCTCGGTAATCGAAAGTTTGTAGAGGATTATTGAATGAAGTTTTTCCATCGGTACAGTTGTTGGGTGACTAATCGTTTGCTGCAGAAAACACTTTATATCTCAAATCCGCCCATTCAATTATGGTTTATATAGAAATAAAAGCTACATCTGCTTGTATAAAGTTACAGAATTGTCGAACATAAGTCAAGTTTGATGTTGAATATTACATTCAAAATACATTCGAGATAAGCGAAGCAATTAGGAAACAAATTTGAATCTTCTTTGCGGTATTGAAATTAACTTAGAAAGTGATTCCATATTTATTCTTTGTATACAAATAAGCATGAAAATAGTTCAAAATAGCTTTGCTATAAGCAAGACCGTTTGGAAAATATAAAGTGCTGCCAATTCAATAAGAAATTCTATTGTCGTTATACTATTTTGACGCAGATGTATGCTGTTACATCCCCACAACGGCAGGCGATACAGGAAAATCGAAATGATAACTTCGACATATACAGCTTCCTCTGTGAGGTTTAGCTACTGATTGCCATGCCGGGACTGATGGAAGGGGAAAACAGTAATCCGCAACACGAAAACTTAACGCTGAACTAGATACCTCCGGCTAGGTACCTTCCTCCGAATCTTCGTCCTTCTAATAAGAAACAATCAAATCTAAAAATCATGAGAAGGATATATCTGTTGACGATCGTTTTATTGCTGTCTGCCGTTGTTTATGCGCAGGAGGCGATCATTCCCATTTCAACCAACAATAACCTGATGTTGCTGCAAACATCGCGCGACGGCCGTTTAAATACCGTGTATTTTGGCGAACCGCTGGCCAATGAATCGGAGTATGCTGCGGTGGCACGAGGCTACAGTTTGAGCGATAACAACAGTGCAATTAACAATGCCACATACACCACATCCGGAACCTGGAACCTGGTTGAACCCGCCATTGAGGTGATTCAAAGTGATGGCAACACGTCGCTGGAGTTGAAATACGTGAGCCACACTGCCGAAACGACTTCGGATAATGCGGTGCTGACGACCATTGTGTTGGAAGATGTACAATACCATTTTCAGGTGAAGCTGTTTTACAAGGCGTGGACCAACGAGAATGTGATTGAACAATGGACCGAGATAAAACACAACCAAAAAGATGCTGTAACGCTGAAAAAGTTTGCGTCGGCAAACCTGTTTTTTACCGGCAACGAGTTTTACCTCACCAGCTTCGGTAACGAGTGGGCAAAAGAAATGCAGCGCAACGAGGAGAAATTGACCCGCGGTATAAAGTCGATCGATTCGAAATTGGGAACACGCGCCCATTTGCTGCAGTCGCCCAATTTTATTCTTTCGTTTGATGGCAAAGCTGCCGAAAACAACGGAACAGTGCTGTTGGGGCAGCTGGCGTGGAGCTCGAACTTTCGTTACGATTTTGAGGTAGATCCGCAGGGCAACATTCGGTTTATTGCAGGTATCAATCCGTTTGCGTCGGAATATGAATTGCAGCCGGGCGAGGTGTTCAAAACACCGGGATTGGTTTATGTGGTGTCGCACAACGGAACCGGCGAAGCCAGCCGAAACCTGCACAGCTGGGCACGCGATTACCGCGTTCTGGACGGCAACGGTGAACGCCTGACACTGCTGAACAACTGGGAGGCTACTTACTTTGATTTTGATGAAGACAAACTGACTGCCCTGTTTAAAGATGCCAAAGAACTGGGTGTTGATCTGTTTCTGCTCGATGATGGCTGGTTTGCCAACAAGTACCCGCGCAACGGCGACACCGCCGGTTTGGGCGACTGGCAGGAAAACAAAAAGAAACTGCCACACGGAATTGGTTACCTGGTAGAAGAAGCCACAAAAGAGGGCATAAAATTCGGTATCTGGATTGAGCCCGAAATGGTAAATCCGAAAAGTGAATTGTACGAGAACCATATCGATTGGGTGATTCGTCAGCCCGAGCGCCCCGAGAAATATTTCCGCAACCAGCTGGTGTTGGATCTTTCGAATCCCGAGGTGCAGGACTTTGTTTTTGGAGTGGTAGATAAGCTGCTTTCTGAAAACCCGGAGCTGGCATTTATTAAGTGGGATTGCAACTCGGTAATTTACAATGCGCATTCGGCTTATCTCGAAAAGGAAGGTATTCCGCAAACTCATATTTACATCGAATACACCAAAGGCCTGTACAATTTGATGGAGCGCGTACGCGAGAAATTCCCGAAGGTACCGATTATGATGTGCTCGGGTGGTGGCGGCCGCGGCGATTACGAGCTGTTTAAATACTTCACCGAATTTTGGCCCAGCGACGATACCGATCCGCTGGAGCGCGTGTTTATGCAGTGGAATTATTCGTATTTCTTCCCGTCGATTGTTACCGATTGCCATGTAACCGACTGGAGCGATCTTCCGCTAAAATACCGCGTTGATGTGGCCAGCATGGGAAAACTGGGTTTCGACATTGTGGCTCACGAGCTCAGCGAAAACGATCTGAAATTTGCCAAACAGGCCGTGCAGAATTACCACTCGTTTAAAGATTTGGTGTGGCATGGCGACCAGTATCGTTTGGTAAATCCGTACGAAAACGACTTTGCCTCGCTGATGTATGTAAACAAGGAGAAGAGCAGGGCAGTGGTGTTTAACTACCTGTCGAATTTCAGGTACAAACAAACGGCATCTGTGCTTCCGGTTAAGTTTGCCGGCCTCGATCCTGCCAAAAAATACACCGTAAAAGAACTGAACGTTTACCCGGGACGCCGCTCGTGGATTGATGCCGAAAAAGTGTACTCCGGCGATTTCCTGATGAAAGTGGGTATTAATCCACATATAACGCTACGCAGCACCAGCGTGGTGTTGGAGGTGAATGAGGTGGAATAACAAGGCAAAAGTTTAAAGGCAAAAGGAAAAAGGGATCAATGTCAATTACTTTGGTCTCTTTTTCTTATTGAATTCCCTCACTATCCCCTATAAAATTTTATAGGTTTAGTATTGCAACTATACCAAATAGATGGTTTTAGCGTAAGCTAGTTTCTTTTTAAATTTCTGATTTGGTTGCCTCGCATATAACAGTATTTTTGCAATTGGCTTTTTTTATTCAGGGGTGAAACTTTATTATACGAATTATGGAGAATTCAGAGGGAACTGAATATCAGGTTGGGGGAGATATTGTTCGTCTTCGTAAAAATAATATTATACATGTTATAGCGAAAGGACTTCAAAGCAATGAGTTAGCTGTTGAGATGAAAAAACTCTGCCTGGATTTGAATGCGCAAATGGAAGGGAAATGCAACTATCTTATCAATGTTAACGAGTGTGGCAAAAATGAACCCGGCGCCCGTGAAATTTGGAAAGAATTGGGAGATCATGATAATACGCACAAAGCGGCGATTTATGGAATGAATCCTGTTGCGAGGTTGATCGCCAATTTTGTGATCGGCTCATACAGTAAGCATAACATGCGTTTTTTTAAAAGCGAGGAAGAAGCTATTGATTGGCTACTTAATGAGAAAGATTAATGTATCATGGATAGTAATAGCGAAAGGTTAGAGAATATAATTGATGCAATAATGAAAGTTGCCCGGGGCGACTATTCTGTGCAGGTAGCGGTTTCGAATGATTACGATCAAGTTGATGCTCTGGCGATGGGGATCAATATGATGATTGATGACTTGAAACTAAAAGAACAAACCGATAGAGAAAATGAGCAGATAAAGAAATTGAATAAGGAGCTGAAAGCTGCCAAGATTAAAGCCGAAGAAAGTGAACGTTTAAAAATGGCGTTTCTAGCCAATATGAGTCATGAAATTCGCACCCCGATGAACGGGATTATTGGATTTGCCGATGTGCTAAAAAATAATAGTCTTTCGAGAGAAAGTCAACGGGAATATCTTGACCTTATAGAAAAGAGCGGCAACCGGATGCTTGACTTAATCAGTGATATTGTTGAAATTTCAAGAATTGAATCGCAAATTGTTTCTAAAAATATTGCCAGGGTTACAATTAATGATAAACTGAATAATTTGTTTCGTTTTTTTAATCATGAAGCGGTAAACAAAGGGATTCAGCTTAAAATGCACAAAGGCTTGTCGGATGACGAGGCAATCGTTGATACCGACTACAGGAAATTGGATGCCATTTTGACAAATTTGATTAAAAATGCACTGAAATATACCCAACGCGGCGCGATAGAATTTGGTTACAAGTTGAAAAATGTTGAGAACCACGCAGTATTGGAATTTTTTGTCAGCGATACCGGAATGGGAATTCCAAAAGAATATATCACGCATATTTTTGATCGATTTACCCGAAGCAGGGTTGCAGAGAGTCATTTAATTGAAGGAACCGGGCTAGGCCTGGCTATCAGTAAAGCTTATGTTGAAATATTAAATGGAAATATCTGGGTAGAAAGTGAAGAAGGTAAAGGATCGGTGTTTTATTTTACTTTGCCCGTGGGGGGAAATAGCCAAATTGGCGAATTGGTAAAAACGCAAAAACAGCATGTTGATTGCGATTTTACTTCCAGAAATTTTAAAGTTATGGTAGTAGAAGATGACCCGACTGCCGAATACCTGCTGAAAGTATTATTAGAAAGATTAACTGAAAACATTCTTTTTGCACGCGATGGCAAAGAAGCAATCGAATTATATCACAGCAACCCTGATATAGACCTTATATTGATGGATATTTCTATTCCGATAATAAGAGGTGATGAGGTGATAAAAATGATCCGAAAAACGAATAAAGAAGTTCCCATAATCGCCCAAACTGCTTTTGCTCTGGACGGTGATAAAGAGAGATTCATTGAAATTGGCTGTAATGATTACATCTCGAAACCGATAATGAAGGATGAATTGATAAGGATTGTTCAGAAATATGTAAGCGAAGTTGCACTTCCCGAGATTTCATAGTTTAAAAAGGTTTTCTAATTTTATTGGCACCCGGAATAATTAGAATAAAAAGTGATGGACCGAAAAAAGCATTGGGAAGAGATCTACAAAAGTAAGAACACCGCTGAGGTGAGCTGGTTTCAGGCTTCACCAACAACATCGCTACAATTTGTTAAGGAGTTTAACTTGCCGCTGTCGGCCCGAATTATTGATGTGGGAGGCGGCGATAGTTTTATGGTAGATCGTTTATTGGAAATGGGCTACCGCAACATTACCGTGCTCGATATTTCGGAAACGGCCATCCGGAAAGCAAAGGAGCGGTTGGGCGAAAAGGCCAAAAAAGTTAAATGGATTGTTGCCGATGCAGCGACATTTCAACCCACCGAAAAGTACGACCTGTGGCACGACCGCGCTGCCTTTCATTTTTTAACCGGAAAGCAGGAGATCAGCAATTATGTAGATACTATTAGCTCGTATGTAAAACCGGGTGGCTACCTGGTTTTGGGAACTTTCTCGGAGCAGGGGCCAACAAAATGCAGCGGAATTGAAATTCAACAATATTCGGAATCTACTATGACGGGATTATTAAAAACATTCTTTAATAAGATAAGGTGCATTTCTGTCGATCATAAAACACCGTCCAATTCGTTACAGAACTTTATTTTTTGCAGTTTTAGGAGGTTGGCGGTGTAATAATTTATTGTCATTTGTCTTTTAAGAAATAGTTGAACATTGAAAGCGCTAAGCTGTTATTTTTGAAAAATCAGAACATATGCTAATAGTAATATCACCAGCCAAATCGCTGGATTATAAAACACCACCGATAACCACAACTTATACGCTACCCGACATGCTCGACGAATCGGAAAAGCTACTTCCGAAACTACGAAAAATGAAACCTAAAGAACTTTCGGAGTTAATGGGGATTTCGGCCAATCTGGGGCAATTAAATTACGATCGTTTTCAAACCTGGCACCAGCCATTTACGCCCGAAAACGCCAAACAGGCGGTTCTGGCGTTTAACGGCGATGTTTTTCAGGGGCTGGAAGCCGATACACTCAGCGAGGAGCAATTGTTGAAATTGCAGACGAAGTTGAGGATACTTAGCGGCCTTTACGGTGTGTTACGTCCGCTCGACCTAATGCAACCCTACCGGCTCGAGATGGGAACAAAACTGAAAGTTCAGCGCTCTTCCAATTTGTATGCTTTCTGGAAAAAGAAAATCACTTCAAAAGTACAGGAGGCAATTGATGAATCGGGGAGTAATGTTTTGCTTAACCTGGCATCAAACGAATATTATAAAAGTATTGATACCAAAAAGTTGGATGCCGAGATTGTGACACCTCAGTTTAAAGATATGAAAAACGGGAAGTATAAAATGATCTCGTTTTTTGCCAAGAAAGCACGCGGACTGATGACTCGTTTTATTGTTGAAAATGATATTGACAATGTGGACGATCTGCAGACGTTTGATTCTGAGGGCTATGTCTTTAATCCACGTTTATCGAAGCCCGGCAACCCTGTTTTTACGCGTGGGTAATTCAATATTGTCATTTCGACGAAGAATGAGGAGAAATCTGTTACTTCTCAGCCAAATTGGTACAGATTTCTCACTGCGTTCGAAATGACAACAATTCTTTGAGGAAGTGACAGTAAACAAAAATGCCATCTCTGTTTTAAACAAAGATGGCATTTTCTATTCATCGGTAATCTTTTATCCTTTAAAACGGTAAATCACCTGCCGAGTCGTCGGATGGTTCCGGAGGAACATCATCCATACCAAACTCCGGAGGAGGCTCCGGCAAGTTCCCGTCGGCACTTACTTTATCAATTTTCCACGCATTAATATTGTGAAACCAGCGTCCGTTGTATTCGCGCGATTCCAAATTAAATGAAACCTCAATATCTTCGCCGGAGGCTAATCCCTTAATCAGATCAACCTTATCGCCAAACAAAGTAAAACATACCTTGCGTGGGTACTGTTCGTCCGTTTCAATTACAAATTCCTGCTTATTCCACTCTTTCCCTGCACGGCTCACTCCCGATTGGGGTTCTAAAATCTGCTCAACTTTTCCTTTTACGCTTAAAGCCATATTGTGTCCTTTATTTTGAGAAACGAAGATAAAAAAAAGAAACCCTTTGCCTTAAGAAAGACAAAGGGTTTTTTTCAACAAGTTTTTATCATTTCCAACGAAGAGAGAAATCTGTTACGAGATAGCTCTGTTTTTAGAGATGCCTCAATCGTTCCTCTTTCTGAATGACAATACTTATTCTTCTTCTACAATTTCCAGTAATTCTACTTCAAAAATTAAGGCTTCATTAGGACCAATGTCGCCGCCAGCACCACGTGGGCCGTAACCCAATTCGGCAGGGATATAAACTTTCCATTTTGATCCTACAGGCATTAGTTGTAATGCTTCAGTCCAACCCGGAATTACCTGGTTTACACCAAATACAACAGGTTCGCCATTTTCAACAGAGCTGTCGAAAACAGTACCATCAATTAAAGTACCGTGGTAATGTACACGTACTCTATCAGTTGCACCTGGTTTTTCACCCGTACCTTCAGTAAGTACTTCATATTGTAAACCGCTTTCGGTAGTAGCCACCTCTTCACGTGCTTTGTTCTCTTCCAAAAATTTGTTGCCTTCTTCAAGGTTTGCCTGAGCTTCACGCTCGCTGGCGTTCTGGAAGTAACTCTGTACAATTGCATTTGCATCAGCTTCTGCAATTTCTACCTCTTCGCCTAATGTTGCGGCACGGAATGCTGCAGCCATAGCTTCAAGGTTCATATCGGAACTCCCTGGTGCTGTTTCAAGTTGTTGTTTGTTATTTGCTCCAACTAAAACACCAATTGCGTAACTTACTGAGTCGGCACTGGTTTCCAGTTTTACAGTTGCCGGACCACCTTGTTGGCAAGAAGTTGCAGCAACAATCAATGCTACTGCAAAAACATAAATAATACTATTCTTCATCTGATAATTTTTTTGGCCGAAACGACCGTATTTTTACTATTCTACAATTTCTAATAATTCTACCTTGAAAATAAGTGTAGCGTTTGGCCCGATTACACCGCCGGCACCATTTGGTCCGTAAGCCAGGTTTGCAGGAATATATAATTTCCATTTTGAGCCAACCGACATTAATTGCAATGCCTCAACCCAACCCGGTATTACTCCGTTAACCGGAAAAACAGCGGGATCATTACGTTCTACCGAACTATCGAAAACAGTACCATCAATCAGCGTTCCGTGGTAATGACATTTTACCTGGTTGCTGGCTGTTGGAATCTCTCCTTCTCCTTCATTTATTACTTCGTATTGTAATCCGCTGGGTAATTCAATTACGCCTTCTTTTTTGCTGTTTTCAGCTAAAAAGGCTGTGCCTTCTTCCAGGTTTTTGCTCCCATCAGCAGCTTGCGACTCGGCCATAAATGACTCAAGAATCTGGTTGGCTTCTTCAGGTTTTAATCTTGGCGGAACGCCTGAGAAAACATCCTGTACAGCTGTAATAAAAGCGGATGGATGAACGGTTTTTACTCCCGACTGGATGAGATTTGCAGAAATACTCATTCCTAGTGCATAACTAAATTTTTGTAAATCGTCTTTTAATTCGAAATCTGCCATTTTATTTTTTTCTGAATTCAAGAGGGCGAAGATAAATTAAATTTTTGGCAATAAGGTAATTGAAGTTTTATAATTTGGCAGAGAATTAAAATTCAAAAAAATATTCTTTATTGGTAATTATTAGGTGCTTAACTTTACAAATGAATTGATACCGTAATTACAGATAATTTTAGTTTTATGCGATCGACCACATTGTTTTTCGAAAATATGAGTGTTGCTTTCACTTCGGTGAAGAGCAATTTGTTGCGTACAACACTTACTGTAATGATTATTGCAGTGGGTATTACAGCCCTGGTTGGAATTTTGACCGCTATTGACTCAATTAAGAATTCGATCACCAAAGAATTTGCGGTGATGGGCGCCAACACGTTTTCAATTTCGAGTGGAGGATTACGCACGCAAGGGAATGTTCGTTATCGTACAAAAAACTATTCGTACATATCTTACTACCAGGCAAAGGAGTTTAAAGAGCTTTTCGATTTTCCTGCCACTACATCTGTTTCGGTTTCGTCAACCGGGGCGGCTACATTAAAATACCAGTCGGAAAAGACCAATCCGAATATTGCAGTACGTGGTATTGATGAAAATTATTTAGGTACAGCAGGTTATGAAATTGGTGTAGGCCGTAGTTTTAGCACGCACGACATTGAGGCAGGCAGAAGCGTGGTACTTTTAGGTAGTGATTTAGCAAACCGTTTATTTAAAGGAGGTGAAGATCCCTTGCAGAAAGTAGTGAGTATTGGAGGCGGGAAGTACAAAGTAGTAGGAGTTTTAAAACAAAAGGGAAGTGGATTTGGAATGAGCAGCGACATGGTATGTTTTATTCCGTTCTCCAACTCGAGAGCTTATTTTTCTCGTCCTAATATGAATTTTGATGTGCAGGTAAAAGTTGATCGGCCGGAGCTAATGGATGCAGCTGTTGGGCAGGCGGAAGCGACTTTCAGAGTAGTACGAAATCTTGATCCGCTCGACGAATCGGATTTTAGCATTGAAAAAAGTGATAACCTGGCCAATATGCTTTTGGAAAATATTAAGAATATTACACTTGTGGCTACCATAATTGGATTGATTACTTTGTTTGGTGCAGCTATTGGTTTAATGAATATTATGCTGGTAACCGTAACCGAACGTACCCGCGAAATTGGTGTTCGAAAAGCAATAGGGGCTAAAAGTAATACGGTAAAACAGCAGTTTTTAATGGAGGCGATTTTGGTAGGGCAGATGGGGGGTTTTGTAGGAATTATTCTTGGTATCCTTGCCGGAAATGGTGTTGCCAAACTGATCGGATCTCCGTTTTTTATTCCATGGATCTGGATTATTCTGGGCGTTGTATTGTGTTTTGTTGTGGGAATTATCTCGGGCTACTATCCGGCACAAAAGGCTTCAAAACTTGATCCGATTGAATCGTTGCGTTACGAGTAAACGAAAAAGGCAAAAGCGGAAAGGAAAAAATAATTACCATTTCAAATGTAGAAAGAAATCTGTTTCGGGTTACAAGTAAAGTCGCTAAGTTTTCAGTTGTACTTTTCAGTTTGACAATTCAACAAGTTAGTGATCTCTCGCAAAGGCGCTAAAACGCAAAGCTATCAAATGACTGATGACTGATGACTGATGACAATCTCATCTTCTCAGTGTTTTCAGTTTGGCAATTCAACAATCTAGTATTCTCCCGCAAAGGCGCTAAGACGCAAAGTTTTTAAATGACTAATGACTAATGACTGATGACAATCTCACAATCTCACAGTCTCATAGTCTCACAATCTCATAGTCTCATAGTCTTAATGCTCACATATATTCTCCTGGTTTCGAGACTTAATCTACTCCAATCTCAATTTCTCAGTGCTCAAAGTCTCACCATCTTAGTGCTCAATCAGTCAATTCTTCCAACTTCAATCCATAAAAAAAGGGACACCAAACGGCATCCCCTTAAATATTGTTTTGTAAAAAACTTCCGTCTTCCGACTTCTGTCTTCTAACTTTTTCAGTACTATTTTACTGAGTTCATGTACTCAATCAGTTCGCAAACTTTTGCTGAGTAACCCATTTCGTTATCGTACCATGAAACAACTTTTACGAAAGTGTCAGTTAAAGCGATTCCCGCTTTAGCATCGAAAACAGAAGTTTGAGTTTCACCAATAAAGTCGTTAGAAACAACTGCATCTTCGGTGTAGCCTAAAATTCCTTTCAATTCGCCTTCTGAAGCTTCTTTCATCGCAGCACAAATTTCTTCGTACGATGCACCTTTTGCAAGGTTTACAGTAAGGTCAACAACTGATACGTCAGGAGTTGGAACACGGAAAGCCATACCAGTAAGTTTTCCATTCAATTCAGGAATTACTTTACCAACCGCTTTAGCAGCACCTGTAGATGAAGGAATGATGTTTTGACCAGCACCACGTCCACCTCTCCAGTCTTTTGCTGAAGGACCGTCAACAGTTTTCTGAGTTGCAGTAGTAGCGTGAACAGTTGTCATTAAACCGTCAACAATACCATACTTGTCATTTAATACTTTTGCAATAGGAGCTAAACAGTTAGTAGTACAAGAAGCGTTAGATACAAAATCTTCACCTTTGTATTCTTTATTGTTTACACCCATAACGAACATTGGAGTGTCGTCTTTTGAAGGAGCAGACATAACAACTTTTTTCGCACCTGCGTCGATGTGACCCTGAGCTGACTCTTTAGTTAAGAAAAGACCAGTTGATTCAACAACATACTCAGCACCTACAGCACCCCAGTTAATGTCAGCTGGATTTCTTTCTGCAGTTACACGAACAACGTCGCCGTTTACAACCAATGCACCGTCTTTTACTTCTACAGTACCGTCGAAACGACCGTGAGTTGAATCATATTTCAACATGTATGCCATGTAGTCTACATCAATAAGGTCGTTGATAGCTACAACTTGTACAGTTCCTTTGGCTACTGCCTGACGGAAAACAAAACGTCCAATTCGCCCGAATCCGTTAATACCTATTTTAATCATAGTTGAGAAAGTTTTAATTTATTTAAAAGAAAATTATTGTAATTATTTCGCTTTCAGGTTTTAACTGCCTGTTTTTTTTAGCGTCACAAAGTAAATACAAATTATTTATTGTGTCAAGGGCCGGTTTTTATTTCGTCCGAACCTTAATATTTACTTAAAGTGTTTAGAATGGAATAAGTCGTTTTTTTCGCCCAATTCCACAGGATGTATGCAAATATCGCATTCTCGCGAGCTTAAAAATGGATTAAAAACCAAATTATCAATATGATAAGCCATAAAATCGGTGTCATTAAAATATGTCAAATAAATTTGAAGAGCGTTCTTGGCAGGTATTTGTTATGCAAAAATTGTATTTATTTGCTTAAATATAATCATGAAGCGTACCGGTTCTAACTGTTTGCTTGTACCGTAATATTTGGAGCAGATGCAGATTGATAGCTGTATGCCGGACATTTGCATGTTTTGCATGAACCAAGAACAAGTATCAGGATAACCAGTAGGATTCCGGTTAGCCCATATTTGTAGCTGTATTTTACGGTTCGTGAGCTACACGTGCTTGAAGAATTAATAGGTTTCTTATTTTTTTGAGTGAAAATTCTCATTTATTCAATAGTTAATCATTTAAAATAAGCGAAAAAATGAGCTGTTTATTATATGAAATTAAAAAAATAAGTTTAAAATTGCATTAAAATGTGTTAAAATACAGAGTCGGGATTACGTTCAAACCTAATAATAAAAGGATATAAAATAGTAAGATTTGGATTAAGTTTGGCCCTGTTGAAAACATTCTGTAAAAGAATGTGTTTTATGCAAGTTATATTTTGTACATTGATGCAAAATTTTATACGTTTGTAGAGTTTGCTGTACTTACAGCGACATATTATCAGAAAAATGATTAACGAATTAGATAATTTAAAATCAATCAATCAATTAAGTTCAATTTAAAAAAAATGCTATGAGAAAAATGTTTACAAGGCTTTTTAGCTTGGCGTTATTTGTTTGGGTTGCAGGGATTGCAGGTGAGGCTTATGCCCAGTGCACTCCATATGCTATACCTGAGGATAGTGTTGTGCTAGTTACTGATCTTTCGGATATTTGTGATGAAGGACCGGTTACCTATGAAGTTGTCGGATTCGAAAATGCAGAATATGCGTTTAATTTCGATGGTGACACAATTGGTGGTTTTACTTCAGAACCACAATTTGATACTTATGAAGGTGTACCTTTTACAGTAATGGTTAGAACGATTAGCGAAACAGACACTTGCTACTCGGCCAATCTTCCTTTTACGGATGTTGATGTATTGGATTCAATGTATTTGGAGAGTGCTGTGGTGGAACAACCAACATGTTATGGCGATCGTCCTGAGATTACATTGACAGTTGCCGGAGGTTCATCTCCTTATTTGTATTATGTAGTTCATGAGGCTGACTGGGATGGGCCGGCGATCGACTACGATGTAAGAGCAACAAGAAATTCAGCTATTTATCAGGTTGATCCAAATGGATCAGGTAAATTTTACGTTGCAGTAAATAATGGTTCAAACTGTGTTGATCTTGGTTTGATCGAAAACTGGGATTCAGTTATGGTTAATCCGGTTCCTGCCCAGTTAGTAGTTGATAATGTAGTTGCTACAGGACCGACTTGTATTGGTGGCGTAGGAACAATTACAGTAGATGTTTCGGGTGGTACTCCATTTACCAGTGGTGAATATTGGGTTGAAATAGGAGATTCAACAGGATATACAACCGGGCAATCAGTTTCGTTTGATTTGGCTGCCGGAGAGTATACCCCATATATTAAAGACAGTTTAGGTTGTGATGAATATGCAGATACAACAATTGTATTTGAAGATCCTGAAGGAATTGAATACGAAATTACCATTGAAGATGTTTCTTGTGCTGAAGGCGCAAATGGTGCCATCACGGTAGCTATTACAAATTACGATGCTGCATTTGGTGATTACGCCGCTTCTATTGGTGATGGAAACTGGATTCCTGCTGGTGGTGATTCAATTATTGAAATTACCGGTTTAACAGCCAACTACTACGAGCTGTATATGACTGGTGCACAATATTGCGGTGATTCATTGGCCTACTATAATACTAATGAATCTGGTAATGTTGTAAGTGTTCAGGCTCCTGGTGAAATTACTTTTGAGTTAGAATATACTGATACATTAACCTGTAACGGCGACAGTACCATGCTTACTGTTGTTGATGTAGATGGTGGCTCAGGAACATATGAGTATGCTTTATACTCTTCGTGGTATGGATTAATTTCCGATTGGAGTTCAACAAAATCCTGGAAAGTAGCTGCTGGACCTTATGAAGTTTCTGTTAGAAATGCAGAAGGAGATGCTTGTGTTATTGATATGGATATTGAAATAATTCAACCAGGGAATCTATATTGGAACATGATTTATTCGAATAGACCTCCAACATGCCCTGGTGCAAGTGATGGTACTAATATGGTAAAAGCATTAGGTGGATCCGGAGAATATAAGTATTCTTTAGATAGTGTAAATTGGACAACTTCTGGTTCTTTCGCTTTACCTGAGGGACCTTACAAAATTTACGCGAAAGATGCAAATTGCCCGAATGTAGAACCAATTTCTTACAATGCAGAGATACCCGCATTAGCTCCGCAGCTTATAGAGGTTGTTGATGGTGCTGATACATCAAACTGCGCGTATGGACAGAACAATAACTATGTTGAAATCCAGACTTCTTCATGGGGAGCGAGATCTGGAAGGAATCTAACTGTGGTTGCTTCTACATCATTAACGGATCTTTATGTTACCGGAGATACATTGAATCCCATTGATGATTATGCATATACATACGATGATTATAATAACCAGGCATCGTTTTACATGCAAAATGTTGACGCAGGTACATATTATATTTGGGCTATTGATAATTATGGCTGTACATTTGATGACGATTATTTAACTATAGAAATTACTGAACCAGATTCGTTTGTTATAAGTATAGAAGCAGTAGATACTTCAACTTGTGCAGAAGATATAAACGGTCAGGTTGCTATTACCATACCGGGTGATTATATGCCATATTATACTCAGACCTGGAATGAAAGTATGGATACAGTTACGTATTCATATCGATACGTATTTTACGGTGTTACAGAAAGTCTTGCTGCCGCTATGAATATGAGTACAACCTACATGTCTCAATTGCCAAATGATTACGCTGATAGTGTAATATATGTAAACGTTGGAGCAGGTATGTGGTATGGATCTGTATACACTTATACAAACACTTATTCATATGAGGTGATTGACGATAGTTGGAATTGGCTCGGCAGTGATTATTGCAATGAAAGAGCTTATACATTAGAAACTGCAGATGTAATTGGCTGGGATCCTGTAGAAATTGTAGATACAGCATATGCTGTTACACACAATATTTGTTACGGTGATAGCTTGGGTAGTATTGAGATTTATGCTGCAACCGGAGGTTCCGGTGACCTTGTTTATACCTTGCAAAAAGTTGACGAAGGTATTTTAACAGATGTTATGCCTTATGTTGAAGTTACTGAAACGGTATTTACTGGATTACCTAAAGGTACCTACATTGTAATGGTAACTGATTTAGAAGGATGTTACGGTGCTGAAACTAAAGAAATTCATGTTGATGGACCTGATAATTTTGACTTTACAGTAGAAAAAGCACAGGATATTAGTTGCTACGGTGCTAAGGATGGTATTATTACCATTACCGTAGAAGGTGGTAACGCACCATATATGTTTAAAGTTGGCAACAATAGCTGGCGTACAATGGAAGGTACTTCGAAAAACGTAAACATTACAGCAGAAGGAATGTATGAAGTGATGGTTATGGATAGCCTGGAGTGTCCGCTGGATGCTAAAACTGTTTCAGTAATGGAACCAGAGGCAATTACTCTTATGGCTGAAGCAAAAGATAAAACTTCAGCATGTGGTGACGACGATGGTGAAATTAAAGTTGTTGTTGATGGTGGTAACACTGATATGTTTGATATAGATCTTGTATTGGGAACTGATACTACTACTGTTACAGATGTAGATTCAATTTACAATTTCACTGGTCTTGATGCAGGAATGTACACGATCAATGTATTTGAAGTAGGTGAAGGATCAAACGGATGTATGGTAACAGACTCCATTTTGGTTGATTCACCAGATACTATTTCTTTCGACGCTGAAGTAGCTGCTCACAATTTGTGTTTTGGTGGTGAAGATGGAGAAATTGTTGTTAGTAACATCATGGGTGGAACTGAAGAGTATGCTATTTCAATTAGCCCGGTAATGGGTAAAAAAGATTCTAATGTATTCTCTGAACTTCCTGCCGGTTATTATAAAATAACTGTTGCAGATCTTGATGGAGATTGTTCAACTTCAGTTGATAGTATATTGGTAGAAGAAGAAAATGAACTTACTTTGGCTGTTCGTAAAATCAATGACATTACTTGTGAAAAAGATGGTGCTTTCTCAGCAACCGTTACAGGTGGAGTTGGTGATTATATGTACTATACAGCACTTACCGAAGTGGATTCAGGTCACATTCTTGTAGAGATACCTGATGTAACTGTTGACAGTATTTGGCAAGCTGATAGTATTCTTACTGTCGAGCAAGCTGGTACATGGGTTGTTTGGGCTAAAGATGCCAATAACTGTTTAATTGGTGGTGAATACAATGATGCAGGTGCTGTTGTAAACGAATGGCGTGTAAGGATTAATAATCCAGCGATTCAGGTTACAGTAAATGCTGTAGTTTCAGATGAACCTTTGTGTAATGGCGATATGACAGCTATGATTGCTGTTCCAGCAGATAGTGTTGTTATCACTAACGAAGGTGATGTTGTTGATCTTGCTTATACTGTGATGATTGACACTCTTGCAACTGATACCTTAGAAGATCTGGGTGCAGGTACATACATTGTTACAGTAATGCTTACTGAAAGTGGATGTATTGGTACCGATACTGTTGTTATTGAACAACCTAAAGTATTGGAAGTTGTATTAGAAAAAGCTGAAGGCGAATTCACTTGTCCTGATGTTGTGGAAGGGTTTATAGAAGCAGTTGCTACTGGTGGTACAGCTCCATATACTTATGAATTATGGGAAAATGGAGTGAAGTGGCCAAGTACATATGTAGATGAAGCTTTCATTGTACAAATTGGAAATGAATACGCTGCTGTTGTAATCGACGCAAATGGTTGTACTGATACAACTGATATACCATTAATGTTAGATACTGTTGCACCTGTCGAATTCGAAATAGTTAGAGAGTTAACTTGTTCTAGTGATACTGCAGCATCAGTTGAAATTGAAGTTTCAGGTGAAGAAGGACGTATGTTCCAGGTTCAGTGGACTCAAATTGAAGACGATGGTGGATCAGTTGTTTATTCTGATACATCGGCATGGTACCCAGCTGGAATGATTGCTCTTGATCAAGTATTCTTATTTGATAATGAAAACTTAGCTGATAAACATTACGATGTTACTGTAGTTGATAACATGGGATGTTCAAGTGATTCAACTTATAGCGTAACCTATGACAAGATTGCTAATGATCCTGTTGAGCTGACAGTTACTGTTGGAGCTGAAAACGATTGTACTACTGATGTAACAATTAGTGCAGCTGGTGGTGTTGGAACATACACTTACTGGGTTGATGAAGTGGTTGTAGAAGCTGGTCTTCAAATGTTAACTGGTGGAGAACACGTAGTTTATGTTGAAGATATGAACGGTTGTTGGGATACTGATACTGTTACATTGGCTTACACAATGAGCATGGATACAACATTAAGCATTTATGTTGGAGATACTGCAGAGTTTGTATATGGTACTATTGATACTATGTTGACTGCTGAAGTTGCAGGTGAAATGATGTATACTTTCTACAATGTTGTTGACACCGCTTGTACTGAAGAAGTAGTGGTTACTGTTGATGCAAGAGAAAGAATGATGCCTGTTCTCGATACAATGACTCCAATGGATACTATTGCTGATAATCACGCAATCTTCACTATCGTATTCGAAGATGAAGTTTGGTTCAATGATTCAGTAATGGGATACTTAACAGTAACTGCAATGGATTCAACTGTAGCTACATTATGGATTCCAATAACAGCTGACATGGTTGACGGTAATACAATTACTATCGACTACGATTATATGGAAGCTGGAATGCTTGAGTTGAACACTACTTATACAGTAGCTGTAGATAGTGGTATTGTAATGGGAGATGGACTTGCCTGGGATGGTGTTACAGGAAACTGGACATTTACAACAGGTGAAGACTATGCTACTGATGTAGAAACTATTGAGCCAGAAACTCTGGAATTCAAAGTTTATCCTAACCCATTCAATGATTTCATTAGAATTGACAATGCAGAAAAACTTGACCGTGTAGTTGTTTCAAACATCGCTGGTCAACGTGTTCTAGATATTGAATATCCAAGTTATGAAATCCGTACTGGTAATCTGACCACTGGCGTTTACGTTGTGACATTAATTTCGAACGACGAAATCGTTAAATCAGAAAGGATTATTAAAAGGTAATACCGAATTGATTGATTAGAAAGGGGAAGCTATTAGCTTCCCTTTTTTATTTTCAATACTTTTATAAGCTCGTAAATATTTAAATGAAGCAGTTGCTATGGAGTTATTAAATAAGCATGTATCAATTAGAAATTTTTCTGATAAGGTAGTTGACCCGGATTTACTAAAAAGTATCATATATTCAGGCACAAGAGCCTCTACAACCGGCAATATGCAGTTGTATAGTGTCATCATTACAAAAGATAGTAAGAGGAAAGAGAAACTACTGCCATTGCATTTTAATCAGCCTGTGGCTAAAAATGCACCAGTTTTGCTCACTTTTGTAGCCGATTTTAATCGTTTTTCGAAGTGGTGTCTATTCAACGAAGCCCAACCCGGTTACAACAATTTAATCTCGTTTACAAATGCACTAATTGATACCTCGCTAGCCGCACAGAATGTTTGTGTAGCTGCCGAGAATAACGGATTGGGCATTTGTTATTTGGGTACTACGGCATACAATGCAAAGGAACATATTGAACTACTTGAATTACCCCAACTAACTTTTCCTGTAACCACAGTGGCCTTGGGCTATCCGGAGGAGAGGCCTGAATTAACCGACAGGATCCCATTAAAAGGGATTATCCACGATGAAGTATATAAAGACTATGATAAGGCACAAATCGATGAATTATATGCCTTTAAAGAAAGTCTGGAGTCATCAAATAAATTTGTAGCCGAAAACAATAAACAAACCTTAGCGCAGGTTTTTACCGATGTGCGTTATAAAAAGGATGATAATGAGTTTTTCTCCGAAAAGATGATGAATACGCTAAGAGATCAGGAATTTTTTGTCTGATTAATCGGCAGTATATTTATTAATGTAAGCAAAAAGTCCTGACGGTAGCTGTTGCCAATCGGTAGTTTCTCGCCGTTAATAGAAACCATGTTCCCTTCAAGTGTATCAATTTTATCTACAGAAATGATAAATGATTTATGTGTGCGGTAAAAACGGTCTTGTGGCAGTAAGGAATGTATCTTTTTCATTGATAAATTAGTCACGAATCTATTATCGCGAACATGTATTTTTATATAATCACCTAAACCTTCGATATACAATATATCGTTAAAATTTATTCTAACTGATTTTTTATTGGATTTAATAAACAGAAAATCTGTATCAATATCATTCTCCGATGAACTCTCTGCTTTGTTTTTTAAATGATAAAGCTCTTCGGCTTTTACAAAAGCTTTAAAAAAACGTTCAAATGAAAATGGTTTCTTTAAATAATCTATGGCGTTAAGCTCATAACCTTCAAGTGCATATTCAGAGTATGCTGTAGTAAAAATTACCAGTACATCTTTGTTTAAATTTTTAAGAAACGAAATGCCTGAAAGTTTTGGCATATTAATATCAAGGAAAAGCAGATCAACGTCGGTTTTATGTAAAAACTCCTGAGCACAAATCGCGTCGTTACATGCGCCAACAATATCGAGAGAAGGTATTTTTAGCGCATATTGTTTGATCACATTTTGAGCAAGGGGTTCATCGTCGATTATTAGTGCTTTAATTGCCATTGTCTCTAAGTTTAAGTCTTAAGTGAACTGAATAGGTATAATTCTCTTCTTTTACTTCAAGTTGATAATCTTTAGTATGGTAGAGATGTTTAAGTCGTTGTTTTACATTGGAGATTCCAATACCCGAATTTTTTCTGTCAAAATTTTCCGGTTCCGCAAAATTATTTTCAAGATCAAAATTTAACCAATCGCCGTCTATCTTGAAGGACATGTTTATATAGTCGTTCTCGGTTCCGGGTAAACCGTGCTTAAAGGCATTGTCAATAAAAGGCTCAAATAATAATGGAGCAATGTGCGCGGAGCTGGTTATTTGTGGCTTCTCGTAATTAATAATCGTATTTTCGGCAACCCGTATTCGCTGAAGTGCAACAAAATTATCCACAAACTCCAGCTCTTTTCTCAAACTGATAAAGTTGTCTTTCGATTCGTATATAATGTGTCGCATCAGATCGGAAAGACGCAAAATCAAATCAGGAACTTTTTCCGATTTTATAAGCGACAATGAATAGATGTTATTAAGTGAATTAAATAGAAAGTGCGGATTTAACTGACCTTTTAATGATTTTAGCTCTGCTTCGAGTTTCTCTTTTTCGGTTTTGGCCAGTTTGTAGTTTAAATCTTGTAGCGACAGCCAATCTTTAAACAGTTTTAAAAATGTGGTTATACCAATATAAAAGAGTGTTGCAAAGAAAAAGGCCGAATGTGTTTCGGTGCTAAGTGATTGTAATTGCTCCGAAACCTCAAGGAATTGACGTAGTGGATAAACAATTAATAACTGAATAAACAAACTGCTGAGTGAGATCAAAACAACCAGCCAAAAAATGTAATAAATGTATTGTTTCCGGATAAGAAACCGGGAGATTAGAATATTTAGATTGAAGTAGACACCTATTGCAAATCCGGCATTTATAACAACTGATTTTGCAATAGTTGTAAAATCAAATTCGCGGCTGTAAATAAAAAAGATAAAACACAAAAAAACAACGCTGGCCATCCAAAAAAGAATGTGCCCGATAATTTTGTAACGTTTATTTAGCAAGTGTTTTTGCATTTAAATTCGATCTCGCTTTAAAAATATCTTTTTTAAATAATAAAGTACCGGATTTTTGTATTTAAGGTTTTTCCAGGGCCTGCTTGAATGTGGCAGATGCAAAACTCTAACGCCTTTTGCGAGATAGTTGTTAAAACCAATTTTTTTTGATTGGCGGCTAATAAAAACATCAAACCAATCTTTATCTTTTGCTAATTCCTTAAAGTTAAACTTTTCGAGAAAAGGCACCGTAATAAGTGTACAACAAAAACTTAGGCTATGCGAGGTGTCGATAACAGCATCGCTTTTAGTTTTTTCAAAATTATACGGGAAATTGTAATCTCCTTTTTCATCAATAGTAATAGCCCCAACTAACCCCGGCTTCTGCTCAGCTTTCATTGCATCTAATAACAACTGGATAGTATCCTTTTTTATTACTACATCTGATTCAATTATAATTAAAGGTATTCCTGCCTCCAAAGCAAGTTGTTGAGATTTTTGAAGAACAATTTTGTAATTGGGCGATGGTGTATCGGTTATCTCCTCCAGGTGCACGACATTAAATCCGAGATTTTTGGCAGCTGAGTCCAGGTAACGTTTGGTTTCAGGTTGGCTAAAATCATTAAATACATAATACGAAAAATTACCACCAGCCTCCATTACGGCATTTATTGTGCGTTTTGTTGTTTGTAATGAATCTTTAACCGGAGTAATTACAATAGCTTCTGACATTGTTGTTTAAATTGAAATGCAAAGTTAATTAAATTATCGTCGGGTAAGTAACGATAAAAGGCTTTTGAAAGTGCAGCACCAGCTAATTTTACTCTCCTTTAGTAAGTTCTTCAAACTTATGAATCAAAAATTCTATATCATCTGTATTCAAAGGGATGCCTGCAATAAAAAATACTTCAATATTTATGGTAGAATCGGCTACTTAATTACCTTTGCTTAAGGTTAACAAGAAAAGAAATGCTGTATGAGTGATGCTGTTCAAACTGAAAAAGAGTTCTCGATCGACCTGATTCCTGAACCCGAAAAGCTGGAGGAGATTGTGTTTTCCTTAATGGTAAATCCAAATTTATCCACCATAAATTATTTTAATGATTTTAGTGATCAGGGAATTTCTCCGGAATCAATTGGTGAAAGCGAGACGGATGAAATAGGTATTTTTGAATTAGATGGAAACGGTACCCGAATGGCAATGAGTACGCATGCTTTTCATCATCATTTGGTAAGCGATCCGCAAAAAGCAACAGAAATTTTAATATCGCGGGCAACCCGTAAAATGTTGTGTTTTGGTGCTAACCCTTTTGCTGTAAGTGCATTTTTATATCACATTGATTTTGCCGATCCTAACGGACAGTTTATTGCATCGGGTGCAAAAAAAGGACTTGAAAATGCTGCCGCAAAGTTTGGTCTAAAGATTTCTGATCGTAAAATTCGATTTGATCATTTCTCGGAACACGGACCGGTACCACCAACAATAATTATAAGTATTATGGCTCAGGTTCCGGAGGACGAGCGATTAATTACACATAGCTTTAAAAGCAAAGGGAATCACATTTTTGTGATTGGCCGATCACTTGATGATATAAATTCATCGGAGTATCTCGAGTTTTATCATGGCATATCAGAATCACCACTACCGGCTTTTAACATAGAGGACGAAATTGCAGTGCAAAAAGCAATTAAAACACTTCTGGAGAAGAAATTGGTAGAAAGTGCCAGTCCGGTAGGAAAAGGAGGACTTTTCTTTACTTTGCTACGTGCTGCAATTCCTAATGAATTGGGATTCGATATTACTACTGATGCCGAAACCAGAAACGATGCCTTCCTTTTTGGAGAAGCCATGGGCCGATTAATTGTCGGTGTAAATCCTGATAAAGAGGATGATTTTGTCGACGCTATGTCGGAAATAAATGTGCCTTTCTTTACCTTGGGCCATGTTACCAAAGGAGAGATCAGAATTGACGATCAGTCGTTAGGATATATTGACAAAATGACCGTTGGATCTTAATGGCAGCCCTTCCTTATAAACAATCAAAACAATCCAAGAAAGGGCAGGTGGAGGAGATGTTCAATAATATCTCGCCGCGTTATGATTTTCTGAACCACGTATTATCATTGAATATTGATAAAATATGGCGAAGAAAAACCATTAATAAACTGAAACCTTATCAGCCTGAGAATATTCTGGATATTGCCACGGGTACCGGAGATTTTGCTATTGCCGCGTTAAAGCTTGACAACGTAAAAGTTACAGGCATCGATATCTCAGAAGGCATGTTGAATGTTGGACGGGAAAAAATAAAGGCAAAAAAACTGGAAGATAAAATCCGGTTTCAAAAAGCCGATTCGGAAAACTTGCCTTTCGATGACGGTGCTTTTGATGCCGCCATTGTTGGTTTTGGCGTTCGTAATTTCGAGAACCTTAAAAAAGGGCTTGCCGAAATTCAGCGCATATTAAAACCGGGGGGCGTGTTTTTCGTTCTCGAATTCTCGAAACCGGTAAGTTTTCCATTCAAACAGATTTACCTGTTTTATTTTACACGCATATTACCATTGATAGGCAGGATGGTATCGAAAGACAGTAGAGCTTATACTTATTTGCCCGAATCGGTAAATGAATTTCCGGATGGTGACAGATTTTTGACTATTTTAGCCGATGTTGGTTTTGTTCAGAATGAATGCTATCGGCAGACTTTTGGAATCGCCTCAATTTACAAGGCACATAAACCCAACAAATAAAACAGAACAAACAATAAATTATTCGTTTTTTTGTTTTTCATAAAAGCAATAGTAAGAAGGTGAAGAAAGTTTTAATCGCTATCATATTCCTCATTGTAAGTTGTAGTGTATTTGCCCAGAAGCAAAAAATTAACTACCTCACAACTTTTGATGATAAGCTTTTTCATTTTGGGTTTACCATTGGGATGAATACCCTCGACTTTAATGTGGTAAATTTCAACCCGATTGGAGAGAACCCCGACTTTCAGCCTTATCCGCTTGATGGTATTATTTGGGATACTGATATTCGTTCTGATGTTGCCACTTTAATACCTGGATTTACAGTTGGTATTATTACCAGTATGAGGCTTTCAAAGGATTTTAACCTTCGATTTCTGCCGGGTTTATCGTTTGGCGAACGGCAGTTGACTTTTAATAAGCCGGTAAAAGATATAAATGTTTACGAGGAAGATCTTTCGTTTTATACTATTCGTTCCACCTTTCTTGATTTTCCGTTACTACTAAAATACAAGGCCCGACGTATTAATAACGACCGCCCTTATGTGATTTTTGGTGGTGCTTATCGTCATGATATTTCAAGAACTGCGCAAGAGGATTTGATAAAATTGAAGAACGGAGGTCTTTACGCCGAAGTTGGTGGTGGCTGGGATCATTATTTTGCGTTTTTCAGATTCTCGGTGGAAGCCAAGTTCAGTTTTGGTTTGAACGACCAGTTAGGTGATCTTCCGGCGCCAACACAACGTTTGTATTACGCACAGTCGATTAAAAATCTACGATCAAAGATATTTACACTTTCATTTCATTTTGAATAAGCACGTTTGAACTCGGAGCAAATTATTGCCGTTGCAACCGAAACATTTAACGATTCAGCTTTAACTTTATTCTGAGAAAAATTTGGAATACTAAGCTTGTTGGTAATTTGGTTTTCAACTGCTGGCCTGATTCCGTTTCCTTCGTTTCCCATTACAAGAACGGCTTGCTGTGGCAGTTGTTGCTCGTAAATGTTGTCTCCACTCATAAAGGCACCGAAAAGTGGTGTTTCGGATTTCTGTGCTAAACCGGCAAGTTTCTCAAAAGGGCATTCATGCCGTATAATGCGGTTGAACGATCCCATGCTAGCCTGTATTACTTTTGGATTGTAAAGATCAACACAGTCGGACGAACAGAAAATATGTTGAATACCGTACCAGTCGCAAATTCTTACAATTGTTCCCATATTGCCCGGATCCTGAATCCCGTCGAGATAGATGGATAAACCATCGGGTAGTTTATCCGAGAAGACTGGTTTTTTAGGAATTTGACAAACTGCCAAACTGTTTTGCGGATGCTGAAGAAGACTCACTTTTTTCAGTTCATTGGCATCGGTTTCAACAATTCTATCAGTATTATATTGTGAAATTTGATACCTGTCTAAGAATTGACTTGTGACAATTAATAGCTTGATATTTAGGTCTGAATCCAACGCCTCTTTTACCATTTTATCACCTTCAATAAGAAAAAGGTTTTCTTTCGTGCGGTATTTTTTTAAAGCCAGCGAATTAATAAGTTTTATTGTACTTTTAGCAATCATTTATTTTTGAACTGAATTCATATAATATTTGAGGTAAAGTTACTGTTTCTAAAAAAACACTTGGTTATTTTTGTTGATTAAAATTGTAGGATTTGGTAGAGAAGTATTACAGACAAAAAATAGGAAGCTACAAGTGGATATTTGTTTTATCAGCAATGTTGCTTGCGTCGTGTTCGCAAACTCGTTTTGTTCCGGAGCAAGAGTACTTGCTGCAAAAAGTGGAGCTCGAGATTGACAATCCGGATGTGAGCAGGGAAGAAGCCAAATCCGTTTTGCGACAAAAAGAAAACTATAAGATTCTGGGCTTTATAAAATTCTACTTGTTGTTGTATAATATGTCGTCGAAGAAGAAGACTGACGATTGGCTAAAACGAATTGGTGAACCACCGCAATTATACGATCAGGTTATGGCCGAACGTTCGGCCGAGCAATTGGAGCGATACATGGGTCAACGTGGCTATTATCAGGCAAAAATTAACCAGGACGTTAAGCTCAATGAAAAGAAGCAAAAGGTAAAACTCAAATTCTCGGTTGAATCTGGCGATCAGTATAAAATTCGAAAAGTTAACTACCATTTCGAAACGCCGGAGCTGCAAACCATTTTTTTTAACGATTCGGCCAAATACCAGTTGCGGGCCGGCAGCCCGTTCGATATATATGAACTGGAAAAACAACAGAAAAGAATCGTTAAACTATACCAAAACAATGGCTACTATTATTTCTCCAATAACCAGGTGCGTTATCTTGCCGATTCTACATTGTACGACAAACAGGTAATTCTCGATCTTTTTATTGGGGAAAACCGGGCGAGCCAGGTGGATAGTTTGAGATTATTGAAGCCTTATTACCTCAATAACTTTTACTATTCGGTTATGCCCGGAAATACTCCGGTAACTGCTGGCCGCGAACAAGCCTTTAATTTCTCGGATACACTGTTCTGGGATAACTCAATACTTTACGCCAACGATCAGATTTCATATCCGCCGGGGCTTTTTATCCGGACAAACCAAATGCAGAGTGGCGATCTTTATAATATTACTGAAGTTGAAAATACCTTTAATGCGCTGAACCGATTACGTCAGTTTCGGTTTGTAGATATTCAGTTTGAAGAGGCTTACCCGGAACAAGACTCAAATTTGCTAAATTGCAATATTCGTTTGGCGCCTTTAAACAAGCAATCAACTTCGTTTGATATTGAAGGGACAAATACTTCCGGGAATCTTGGTGTAGCAGGTAATATCTATTATCAGCACCGAAATTTATTTAAAGGCGCAGAAGTGTTTCAGTTAAGATTAAAAGGTGCAACCGAAAGGCTTCACCGAAAAGTTCCGGGAGGTTCAGAGGCTTTTAATACACGTGAGTTTGGTATTGAGTCGAGCCTGATGGTGCCTAAACTGCTGGGACCAGCTAAATACATTAGAAGTTTTGGAAGATATTTACCAAAAACCGTTTTTACTGCCGGTTATAATTACCAGCGCCGGCCGGAATACACGCGCACCATTACAAACTTTAAATTTGGTTACGACTGGAAAACATCACAAAATTACCAGCATCTTTGGAATTTTCTAGATGTAAATGTGGTTCGTTTGTACGAATTCGATCCTGAATTTATTAATTCGATCCAGGATCTTTATATCAAAAGTAGTTTTACCGATCACTTGATCTTTGCAATGAACTACTCCCTGATTTTTAATAATCAGCGGCTTACGTCAAATAGAAATTATACCTACGCAAGACTGAACGTCGAGTCGTCGGGAAATTTACTTTGGGCATTATCAGAACTAGCCGGAAGGGATCTTACGTATAGGCAAGATTCTGTTACTCAGGAAACCTCTGAGTATTACAAAGTCTTTGATGTTCGTTTTGCCCAGTATGTTAAAGCCGATGTGGAATTGAGGAAAGCGTTTCAGATTGATCGATATAATTATGTAGTAGGCAGATTATTTGCAGGAGTTGGATTCCCGTATGGAAATTCGCCCTTTTTGCCTTTTGAGAAGCAATATTTTGCCGGAGGTGCAAATGGGATCAGGGCGTGGCAAGTTCGCTCATTGGGGCCGGGTACATACCAGCCTGAAAATGAGAATGCTTATCCAAACCAATCTTCCGATATTAAATTGGAGGCGAATCTCGAGTATCGTTTTCGTTTGTTAGGTTCGCTCGAAGGCGCCCTGTTTGTAGATGCCGGAAACATTTGGGCAATAAATAGCAGTGATAACAGGGAGGGGGCGGTGTTTAAAGTGAATAAGTTTTACAGGCAGTTTGCTGTTGGTACAGGTACCGGTTTCCGTTTCGATTTATCTTATTTTATTTTGCGTACTGATATTGGGATGAAACTTCGTGATCCGGCAGCAAATAAAGGAGAACGATGGATTATTGGCAACCGAGGATATAAAGGAGACGACTTTACTTTTTCTTTTGCTATTGGATATCCATTCTAAATCTTTTGCTAATAAAAGTAATTCTGACTCGTTTTTTTGTTGGGTGTGCTTGTTATGTATATTTTTTTTGCATTTTTGAGGCTGAAATTTTTACAGATTGTTAGTTAAAGGAGCATTCAGCTCTCAAAATATTAATTTATATGTCAAATCTTCCTTCGGGTAACCGCGATTCATTTAGTTCAAAGTTTGGTGTAATAGCCGCTGCGGCCGGTTCGGCTGTTGGCTTAGGAAATATATGGCGGTTCCCGCTGGTAACTACTCAAAATGGCGGAGGTGCGTTTTTGCTGCTTTATATTGGGTTTATTCTTTTTATCGGTATTCCGGTTATGCTTTCAGAATTTACAATAGGAAGACGAGCCCAACTTAATGTATTTGGTTCTTTTAAAAAACTTGCACCCGGAACACCTTGGTATTTGGTTGGTTTTTTAGGCATACTTACGGCTTTTGCTATTTTGGCATTTTACAGCACGGTTGCCGGTTGGACACTCGAATACCTGGTTCAGGCTATTTCCGGAAAATTGTTGCATACACAAGATATGGAAAAGAATTTTGCTGATTTTAGCACACATCCATATCGTCCGATAATCTGGCAACTGGTTTTTATGTTGCTAACTGCATTTGTTGTTTATGCCGGAATTAAGAAAGGAATTGAGAAGTTTACGAAAATATTAATGCCAGTTTTACTGGTTCTGATCATATTTGTGGTAATTCGTTCGATATCGTTACCGGGTGCAGGCGAAGGAGTAAAATACCTTTTCGTTCCCGACTGGAGTGCGGTCAATTTTAAAACTGTTCTAATGGCGTTGGGGCAGGCGGCTTTTTCGTTAAGTATTGGCATGGGAACACTTGTTACCTACGGTTCATATATACGAAAAGATAATAACCTGTTAAAAACTTCAGCACAGGTGGCCTTAGCCGATACCAGCATCGCTATTCTGTCAAGTTTGATGGTAATACCCGCAATTTTCGCCTTCTCAGCAGGAACAATTGATCAGATGTCGCCTGGTCCGGGATTAGTTTTTGAAGTTTTGCCTAATGTTTTTAAGTCAATGCCCGGCGGTATAATATTTTCAATCATCTTCTTTTTTCTGCTAAGTGTTGCTGCATTAACATCAACTATTTCAGTACTTGAGGTTGTTGTTGCCTATTTAAAAGAAGAACTAAAATTCTCACGTGGTAAAGCCACGCTTATTGGTTCAATATCCATTAGTATTTTAGGTGTTTTGGCAACAATGTCTTTTGGCCCTCTCGCAGATTTTCAAATTTTCGGATATACTATCTTCGGTCTATTAAACTATGCCTCGGCAAATATTATGCTAACATTTGGTGCACTACTAATTGTTGTATTTGTAGGATGGCGAATGAGAAAAATTGCCTTCATGGAAGAGATTAGCAATAAAGGGCAATTGGTTTCAGTTATGTTTACGATTGTGTTCTTTATTATTCGTTTCATTGCACCAATTGCCATCGGAATTATTGCTGTGGCTGCGTTGTTTATGGAAGGATTGACGGGATAAGACAATATAAAAGGTAAAAAGAACAGTTTAAGTTGTCGTATTTTAAGTTGATTTAATGAGCCCAATAGTATAAATTAGCATACTCATTAATTTTCCTGAATGCGATGAGAAAAATCTGGCTCAAAATAAAAAATGGATTTCTTTCCTACTCCAGAGGTGACCGTGTAGGAATACTTATATTATCAATATTGATGCTTATATTGGTGGGGGGTAACGTTTTTATCAAAAGAACAAGTCCTGAACCCTATTACACTCAGGAACAATTTGATGAGATACAAGCGCAATGGAATGCAGTTTTACAAGCGAAAGAAAATGGGCCGGAAAAGTCATTAAGTCTTTTTAGTTTTAATCCCAATACTATAGGGGAGAGCGCGCTTGATTCATTGGATTTACCCCAGCAAATTAAGCGTAACCTGATCAGGTATCGTGCAGCCGGAGGAGGTTTCAAATCAAAAAATGATTTGCAGAAGCTCTACGGAATGAGTGATTCGGTATTTGAGCAAATTGCGCCTTTTATTGATATTCCAAAACCCATAACAAAAGCACAATCAAAAACGGTCCAAAAAATAGAAGAAAAGCAACCTACTGGATTTTTCGATCCGAATACAGCCAGCAAAAAGGAACTGGAAGATCTTGGTCTAAATTCTTTTCAGGCCAATAATATTGTGTCGTATCGAAATAGCGGTGGAAGTTATAAACAGGCAGAGGATCTTTTAAAGATATATGGGCTCGACTCGGCCACCTATAAGGGTATTTCTCCTTATGTGAAGATTAATGCAATGGTGGAGGCTGAAAAGGTGTTCTCGGAAGAACTAATAATGGTTGAATTAAATAGTGCGGATACTTCAGATCTTATTAAACTCAAAGGAATAGGCTCTGTATTCGCATCAAGGATTATAAAATACCGTAATTTGCTTGGTGGCTTCTGTAGTGCCAATCAATTAATGGAAGTTTATGGATTTACGGAAGAAATGTTTTCTGCCATTCAACCATCAATTACGATTGATACTGCGACCATAAAACCGATAAGGATTAACTTTGCCGAATATGCAGAAATGATCAGACATCCATATTTTGATAAAGCAAACGTAAACACAATACTAAATGAAAAGGATAAAAACGGACCGATAGAAAATTTAAGCGATTTAGAGAAGCTTGAATCTGTTGATGCCGAGTTTGTTGAAAAAATAAGGCCATATGTTACCTGCCGTTAAAAATATGAAAACTATTTTTTCGCGATAGGAAATATTATTTTTTTACTTTAAATTTGAAATACTATGAATTATTTCTAAATTTGCGCCTCAATTTTTAAAATGAAATTCCGAAAGATATGATTATTATTCCGGTAAAAGAAGGCGAAAATATTGAAAGAGCTTTAAAAAGGTTCAAGAGAAAATTCGAGAAAACTGGCGTTATTAAAGAGTTACGTGATCGTCAGAAGTTCACTAAGCCTTCTGTAAGAAGAAGGGAAGAATTGAAAAAGGCAGCATACGTACAAGGTTTGCAGCAACAGGAAGACTAAAGTTTTCTTTGGTGATTCCTGAATTATTAGTTTTAGATGGCCAATGAGTTATCAGGAATCGTTTATCAATTTTTTGAAGTATGAGAAGAGATATTCTCCTCATACGGTGAAAGCATATAAAAAAGACCTCGATCGGTTTGTGGAATTTTGCACAAAAATGGTCGGGGATTTTATTGTTAATGATGTTGATTTAAAACTATTGCGTTCTTGGGTGGTGTTCTTAATGGAGAACGATTATAGTCCGCGGTCGGTAAGCAGAATGGTAACGGCGGTTAAGTCGTTCTATAACTATTTGCTCCGCGAGCAGATTGTCGATAGTAATCCGGCTGTAAATGTTCCGCTTCCAAAAATTAGGAAGAAGCTACCAAATTTCGTTGAAGAAAATAATCTGAATCACTTATTGGATGATGATCTTTTTGATAAAGGATTCAGAGGGAAGCGAGATAAGTTGATCATTTCTTTGTTTTATGGAACCGGTATTCGTTTGGCCGAGTTAATGAACCTAAAAGATCAGGATTTTAACACGGTCGAGTATTTAATAAAAGTACTTGGGAAAAGAAATAAGGAAAGGATTATTCCATATCCAAGAGAAATTAACCAATTGTTTAATGATTACGTAAAAGTTAGAAATGAAGAAATCGTAAACAATAATGGCTATTTATTTGTAACGGAAAAAGGAAAGCAGATCTACGAAAAGCTAGTTTACCGTGTTGTAAAAAATAATTTGTCCAGGGTGACTTCCCTTGAAAAGAAAAGTCCGCATGTTTTGAGGCACACTTATGCAACCCATTTGTTGAATAATGGTGCTGATCTTAATGCAGTAAAAGAATTGCTGGGACATGCAAATTTGGCAGCAACTCAGGTGTATACGCATACAACCTTCGAGAAGCTGCAACAAAGTTATAAACAAGCCCACCCTCGTGGTGGTAAAAATGATTAATTATGGAAGTGAAAATTAATTCAGTGCATTTTAACGCCGACCAAAAGTTGGTGGAATTCGTAAACAAAAAAGTAAATAAACTGGATACTTTTTTTGATGGCATACTAAAGGTGGAGGTGATCTTGAAGGTTGCCAAGCCGGAAGCAGCAAAAAATAAAGTTTCTGAGTTAAAACTTTCCATTCCTTCACAAGATTATTTGTTCGCCAAAAAGCAAGCAGATACATTTGAAGAAGCAACAGATTTAGCCATTGATGCGATTAAGAAACAGCTTGTTAAATACAAGGAAAAA
The DNA here is from genome assembly GCF_010448835.1 of Draconibacterium halophilum. Taxonomy (NCBI): domain Bacteria; kingdom Pseudomonadati; phylum Bacteroidota; class Bacteroidia; order Marinilabiliales; family Prolixibacteraceae; genus Draconibacterium; species Draconibacterium halophilum. Next base: position 4,307,874 of record NZ_CP048409.1, on the reverse strand, counting down.
CTCAAGAGTAAATAATATTTAAAAATTATACTATAACCTTTAGTTTTTTAAAATAATATTTTTACATTTGCACACCCTTTTTAGGGGCGTTCTGAAGACAGCTGAAAACGTAATGCTTTGCAGAGATGTGAAGCTTTAGAAATGATTATTTGATTTTTAACTTTGCAAAAAGTAAATTGAGAAAATCAAAAAAAAAGCGCACGAGTAGAGAAAAATATTCGGTTGTTTGGGAAAAAGTTGTAATTTTGCACGGCATTTTGCCAGTAGACAATAAGCGGGAATAGCTCAGTTGATAGAGCATTAGCCTTCCAAGCTAAGGGTCGCGGGTTTGAGTCCCGTTTCCCGCTCAGAACAGAGATTGGAATTTTGAATAAGTAATTGTTCATAATTCCCGTCTCTTTGTGTGTTTTAGGCCGGAGTAGCTCAGGGGTAGAGCGCATCCTTGGTAAGGATGAGGTCACGAGTTCAATTCTCGTCTTTGGCTCAGATGATTTAAAAGATAATAAATTAAAATTTTGCAATTATGGCTAAAGAACATTTTAACAGGGACAAGGACCATGTAAACATTGGTACTATTGGCCACGTTGATCATGGTAAAACTACCTTGACAGCCGCTATTACTACAGTTTTAGCAAAAAAAGGCTTTTGTGAAATAAAAGCATTTGATCAAATTGACAACGCTCCTGAGGAGAAAGAAAGGGGTATTACAATTAACACGGCTCACGTTGAGTATGAAACAGCTACGCGTCACTATGCACACGTTGACTGTCCTGGTCACGCTGACTACGTGAAGAATATGGTAACTGGTGCTGCCCAGATGGACGGTGCTATTATCGTTGTTGCGGCTACTGATGGTCCTATGCCACAGACTCGCGAGCACATCCTTCTTGCACGTCAGGTAAACGTTCCTCGTTTGGTTGTATTCATGAACAAAGTGGATATGGTTGACGATGAAGAGTTATTAGAGCTTGTAGAAATGGAAATTCGCGAGTTGTTAGACTTCTACGAATTCGACGGTGATAACACACCTGTTGTACAAGGTTCTGCTCTTGGTGGATTGAACGGTGAGCCAGAATGGGAAGAAAAAATTCTGGAATTGATGGACGCTTGCGATACTTGGATTCCACTTCCTCCACGTGATGTTGATAAACCATTCTTGATGCCTGTTGAGGACGTATTCTCAATTACAGGTCGTGGTACTGTTGCTACAGGTCGTATCGAAACTGGTGTTATTCACACAGGTGACGAGATGCAGTTGATCGGTCTTGGAGCTGAAGGTCGTAAGACAGTTTGTACTGGTGTTGAGATGTTTCGTAAGATTTTGGACGACGGTATGGCAGGTGACAACGTAGGTTTGTTGTTGCGTGGTGTAGACAAGAAAGAAATTAAACGCGGACAGATTTTGGCAAAACCTGGTTCAATCACTCCTCACAACAAATTCAAAGCTGAGGTTTACGTATTGAAAAAAGAAGAAGGTGGACGTCACACTCCATTCCATAACAAATACCGTCCTCAATTCTACTTACGTACATTAGACGTAACTGGTGAGATTCACCTGGAAGAAGGTCGCGAAATGGTTATGCCTGGCGATAACGTTACTATTGAAGTAGATTTGATTTACCCGGTAGCATTAAACGTAGGTCTTCGTTTCGCAATTCGCGAAGGAGGACGTACCGTAGGTGCTGGTCAGGTAACTGAAATTCTTTAATTTTAAGATATAAGGAAATTAGAATTAATCCCGGGTTCCGGCCCGGGATTATTTTCGGTTGAAACTCGTAAATGGGGTGGTTGGATAAACAGTAAGTTCGAATCTTACCTTCCGAGCTAAATAAGTTACATTAGAATGAAACTAAAAATATATTTACAAGAGGCCTATGACGAGCTTGTGCATAAAGTTACATGGCCTACTTGGAAAGAGCTACAAAGTAGCGCCTTGGTAGTAATGATTGCTTCCTTTATAATATCATTAGTTATCTTCGTTATGGATCTGACATTCAGAAACATAATGGATTTTATTTATGGATTATTTTATTAATCAAAACCCTTAAGGCTATATGAGCGAAAATAGTAAAAAATGGTATGTTCTACGTGCTATTGGTGGCAAAGAGAAGAAGGTTAAAGAATATATCGAGAACGAAATCGCGGTAGGAGACCTCAAAGGGTATGTAGATCAGGTTTTAATACCAACCGAAAAAGTTTATCAGATCCGAAATGGTAAAAAAATCAGTAAGGAACGAAACTTTTTCCCGGGATATGTTTTAATCGAAGCTGCTTTAGTGGGTGAAGTTACACACACACTAAGGAATTTTCCTAACGTAATCGGATTCTTAGGCGACACCAAAGGTGGAGATCCGGTGCCGATGCGGCAGAGCGAGGTAAACAGGATTTTAGGTCGTGTGGATGAATTAGCAGAAACCGACGAAGAACTCAATATCCCATTTGTGGTAGGAGAAACTGTAAAAGTAATCGACGGACCATTCAACGGCTTTAACGGAACCATTGAAGAAATCAATGAGGAGAAGAAAAAGCTGCAGGTGATGGTGAAGATTTTTGGACGTAAAACTCCTTTAGAACTTAGCTTTATGCAAGTTGAAAAGGAATAGTAACGCTTTAATTTATTGTTATGGCGAAAGAAGTTGCTGGATTAATTAAATTACAGATTAAAGGTGGTGCGGCTAATCCTTCACCACCGGTGGGACCAGCATTGGGTGCCAAAGGAGTAAATATTATGCAGTTCTGTAAGCAGTTTAATGGTCGTACACAAGACCAGGCAGGGAAAGTACTTCCTGTTATTATAACTGTTTATGCAGACAAGTCTTTTGACTTCATAATCAAACAACCTCCTGTGGCGGTTCAATTATTGGAAGCGGCAAAACTGAAAAGTGGTTCACCAGAGCCTCACATTAATAAAGTGGGTTCGGTAAACTGGGAACAGGTAAAACAAATTGCCGAAGGCAAAATGTCTGACCTGAACTGTTTTACAGTTGAGTCTGCGATGAAAATGGTAGCTGGAACTGCCAGAAGTATGGGAATCACTGTTAAAGGTGCTTCACCATTCAATAACTAAAAATATCTTTTACGATGGGCAGAATTACGAAAAATCAAAAAGCGTCTTTGGATAAACTCGAAAAAGGAAAAGCTTACTCTATCGAAGAAGCATCGAAGCTGGTGAAAGAAATTACATTTACCAAATTTGATGCATCGATTGATATCGATGTAAGGCTTGGAGTTGATCCTAGAAAAGCTAACCAGATGGTTAGGGGCGTAGTTTCGTTACCCCATGGGACAGGTAAAGAGGTACGCGTTTTGGCAATGGTTACTCCTGACAAAGAGCAGGAAGCCAAAGATGCCGGAGCCGACTATGTAGGACTCGACGATTACGTTGAGAAAATAAAAGGTGGTTGGACTGATGTTGATGTAGTTATCACTATGCCTCCCGTTATGGGAAAAGTTGGGCAGTTAGGACGTATTTTAGGTCCTCGTGGTTTAATGCCAAACCCCAAAAGTGGTACGGTAACTATGGAAGTTGGAAAAGCTATCGCCGAAGTAAAACAAGGTAAGATTGATTTTAAAGTTGATAAATTTGGTATTGTTCATACTACAATCGGGAAAGTATCTTTCTCGGCTGATAAGATTAAAGACAATGCCTTAGAGTTTCTCAACACGATAAACAAACTTAAACCTGTTGCTGCGAAAGGAACCTACATTAAGAGTATCTATTTATCAAGTACCATGAGCCCTGGTATTCAAGTAGAAGCTAAGTCGTTTGCAGAATAAAAATGAGGAATTATGAAGAGTTCAGAGAAACAAGTTATTATTAATCAGTTACAAGAACAGATAGATTCATACGAGCATTTTTACCTGACGGACATACAAGGCTTAAATGCTGAAAATACCAGCGATTTAAGGAGACTATGTTTCAGCCAAGATGTAAAACTGGTTGTTGTTAAGAATACTCTACTACGAAAAGCTCTTGAGAACTCTGCTAAAGAGACTGAAGAGATTTTTGATGCGCTTAAGGGAAACACCACAGTAATGTTTTCTTCAAACGGTAATGCACCGGCTAAATTGATTAAAGACTTCGCTAAAAAGCACAAAAAGCCTGTATTAAAGGCTGCTTATGTTGAAGAGTCAATTTATATGGGAGCTGACCAATTGGAGGCATTAATTGCCGTTAAATCTAAAAACGAGCTTATTGCTGATGTTGTTGCCCTGTTACAATCACCAATGAAAACTGTTCTCGGACAGTTAGAATCTGGTGGTAATACAATTCACGGTGTTCTTGATACACTGAAAGCGAAAGAATAATTTTTTTGAAATAATATTTAAAAAGAAATAAAAATGGCAGATTTAAAACAGCTTGCAGAAGAGTTGGTAAACTTGACTGTTAAAGAGGTTAACGAATTAGCTGGTATTCTAAAAGACGAATATGGTATTGAACCAGCTGCTGCTGCAGTAGCAGTTGCAGGTCCGGCTGCAGGTGGTGGCGAAGAAGCCGCTGCTGAACAAACTGAATTTGACGTAGTTTTAAAAGCTGCAGGAGGCTCTAAGCTGGCAGTTGTTAAACTCGTTAAAGAACTAACTGGTCTTGGTCTGAAAGAAGCCAAAGCAGTTGTCGATGAAGCTCCAAAAGCGCTTAAAGAAAAAGTTTCGAAAGACGAAGCAGAAGCTTTAAAAGCACAGCTAGAAGAAGCTGGAGCAGAAGTTGAAGTAAAATAAGCAAATACCTAAGATTTAGGTTATATGGTTTAGAACCCATCGGAAGTTGGGTTCTAAACCTTTTTGTGTATTTATCTTTTATATAATTAACCTGTATAAATGCATGTCAGTACAAGCAAAAAAAGAGAGGATTAATTTTTCCTCAACACAAACCAGGTTTGATTACCCTGACTTCTTGGAAGTACAAGTTAAATCATTTAAAGATTTTTTTCAGTTAAAAACCACGCCTGACAAAAGGAAAATCGAGGGTTTATACAGAGTTTTTGAAGAAAATTTTCCAATTTCGGATACTCGAAATAATTTCGTATTGGAATTTATCGACTATCAGGTCGATCCTCCTCGATACTCTATAGACGAGTGTATAGAACGTGGTTTAACTTTTAGCGTACCGCTAAAAGCAAAATTGAAACTCTATTGTACCGATCCGGAACACGAAGATTTTGACACCGTGATTCAGGATGTATATTTAGGAACTGTGCCATACATGACCGACAGAGGTACCTTTATTATAAATGGTGCCGAGCGGGTTATCGTTTCTCAGTTGCACAGATCTCCGGGTGTATTCTTTGGTCAAAGTTTACATGCCAACGGTACAAAACTATATTCAGCACGTGTCATTCCTTTTAAAGGATCGTGGATTGAATTTGCTACCGACATCAACAGTGTGATGTTTGCATACATCGACAGGAAAAAGAAATTACCTGTAACCACATTATTGCGTGCTATTGGCTACGAAAGCGATAAAGATGTACTGGAAATATTCGATCTGGCAGACGAAGTAAAAGTTTCTAAGTCAGGTTTAAAGAAAGTAATAGGTAGAAAACTAGCAGCCCGTGTATTGAAATCGTGGGTTGAAGATTTTGTTGATGAAGATACCGGTGAAGTTGTATCGATCGAGCGTAACGAAGTAATTATTGATCGTGAAACAGACATTGAAGAAAGTCATATTGAAGAAATTCTTGAATCGGGTGTAAAAACCATTCTGTTACATAAAGAAGATCAAAACCAGCAAGACTTTGCTATTATTTACAACACGCTTCAAAAAGATCCATGTAACTCGGAAAAAGAAGCTGTTCTTCATATCTACCGTCAGTTGCGTAACGCAGAACCGCCCGATGAAGCGACTGCTCGCGACGTTATTGATAAACTGTTCTTCTCGGATAAGAGATACGACCTTGGAGAAGTTGGTCGTTACAGAATCAATAAAAAATTAGGAATTGATCTGGACACGGAAAACCGTGTACTAACAAAAGTCGACATCATTGAGATTATCAAGAATCTGATTCAGTTGGTAAACTCAAAAACCGATGTTGATGATATTGACCACTTAAGTAACCGTAGGGTACGTACAGTAGGCGAGCAAATGTACAACCAGTTTGGTGTAGGTTTAGCGCGTATGGCACGTACTATTCGCGAACGCATGAATGTTCGCGATAATGAAGTGTTTACTCCGATTGATTTGATTAACTCGAAAACTTTATCTTCGGTAATCAACTCCTTCTTCGGAACAAATGCATTGTCGCAGTTTATGGATCAAACCAACCCACTGGCAGAAATGACACACAAACGTCGTATGTCAGCTTTAGGTCCTGGTGGTCTCTCGCGCGAACGGGCAGGTTTCGAGGTTCGTGACGTTCACTTTACACACTACGGTCGTTTATGTCCTATTGAAACACCTGAAGGACCAAACATTGGTTTGATTTCTTCTTTATGTGTTTTCGCAAAAATTAACGATCTCGGATTTATCTCAACACCATACCGAAAAGTATCGGAAGGAGTTGTTGATCTTTCTGAAACTGGTGCTGTTTACCTTACTGCCGAAGAGGAAGAAGGTAAAATTATTGCACAGGCGAATGCGCCAATTGCGGAGGATGGGAAATTCGTTAACGAACGTGTAAAAGCACGTTTGGATGGTGACTATCCTGTTGTTGAGGCCGGAGAGGTTGAGCTGATGGACGTTGGCCCCAACCAGATTGCTTCTGTTGCAGCATCACTTATTTCGTTCCTTGAGCACGATGATGCAAACCGGGCGTTGATGGGATCGAACATGATGCGCCAGGCTGTACCACTGCTCCGTCCTGAAGCACCTGTTGTAGGTACCGGTCTGGAAGGCGGTGTTGCTAAAGACTCGGAAGTTATGGTATGTGCCATATCTGATGGTGTTATTGAATTTGTTGATGCGAAACAGATTATCGTTCGTTACGATATGACGGAAGAAGATCGCTTTGTGAGCTTCGAACCGGAGGTTGTAACATATAATCTGCAAAAATATACTAAAACGAACCAAGGTACTACAGTTGACTTGAAACCAATTGTAGTTAAAGGTCAGCGCGTATTTAAAGATGAGATTCTTACAGAAGGATATGCAACCGACAAAGGCGAGCTGGCTCTTGGACGAAACCTGCAAGTGGCATTTATGCCATGGCAGGGATATAACTACGAGGATGCAATTGTAATCTCGGAGCGTATTGTTCGCGAAGATGTTTTCACATCAGTACATGTTGATGAATACACTTTGGAAGTGCGTGATACTAAACGTGGAGTTGAAGAATTTACTTCGGATATTCCTAACGTTAGCGAAGAAGCAACAAGAAATCTTGATGAGAATGGACTGATTAGGGTTGGAGCCGATGTTAAACCTGGCGATATCCTTATCGGAAAGATTACTCCAAAAGGAGAATCTGATCCTTCTCCGGAAGAAAAACTGCTACGTGCAATCTTTGGTGATAAAGCAGGTGATGTTAAAGATGCATCACTAAAAGCATCTCCTTCACTAAAAGGTGTTGTAATCGACAAAAAATTGTTCTCGCGTGTAGCGAAAGACAAAAAAGGTAAAGCAACAAAAACATTGCTCGACCAGATCGATGAGAAACTGGAAAAGGAAATTGCAGTACTTCGCGTAAAACTTGAGGATAAGCTTTTTAATTTGGTAAATGGTAAAACTTCGCAAGGAGTAAAAGACTATTACGGAACAGAGTTTATTCCAAAAGGTGTTAAGTTTACACTGAAGCAATTACAAGAACTGGATTATGTGAATATCGATCCTTCAAAATGGACCACTGATAAAGCCAAAAATGATTTGATTTTCAGATTGGTGAACAACTACATTATGAAGCAGAAAGAAGCAGAAGCCGTTTCACGTCGCGAGCGTTACAACGTAACTATCGGTGATGAGCTTCCTGCAGGTATTATTCAGTTGGCAAAAATTTATATTGCTAAAAAGCGTAAACTGCAAATTGGTGATAAAATGGCAGGTCGACACGGTAACAAAGGTATTGTTTCGCGTGTGGTACGTGCAGAAGATATGCCATTCCTTGCCGACGGAACACCAGTTGATATTGTATTGAACCCACTTGGTGTACCATCACGAATGAACCTTGGGCAGATTTACGAAACTGTACTTGGATGGGCTGGTAAAGAGCTTGGTTTGAAATTTGCAACACCGATTTTTGATGGTGCAAGTTTGGATGAGATTTCGGAGTACACCGATAAGGCAGGAATTCCACGTTTTGGAGAAACCCGCCTGGTAAACGGTGAAACCGGTGAGCCATTCGACCAGCCTGCAACAGTTGGTATTATTTACATGATGAAACTGGGCCACATGGTTGAAGACAAAATGCACGCACGTTCAATCGGACCTTACTCATTAATTACGCAGCAGCCATTAGGTGGTAAAGCACAGTTTGGTGGTCAGCGTTTTGGTGAAATGGAAGTTTGGGCACTCGAAGCATTTGGTGCTTCACATATACTTCAGGAAATTCTTACCGTTAAGTCAGACGACGTAATGGGAAGAGCAAAAGCTTACGAATCGATTGTGAAAGGTGAGCCGATGCCACAACCAGGAATTCCGGAGTCGCTGAATGTACTACTTCACGAACTACGCGGACTTGGTCTGAGCGTTAGAATGGAGTAGAATAAGTTAGGTGCAGTTTTAATTTGATAGTTAATTTGAATTATGGCATTCAAAAAAGATAATAAAGCAAAAACTAGTTTCTCAAAAGTTTCGGTAAGCCTTTCATCTCCTGAAGAAATTCTGGAGAGATCGTTTGGTGAAGTACTGAAGCCTGAAACAATTAACTACAGAACATATAAACCTGAACGTGATGGTTTGTTTTGTGAGCGTATTTTCGGACCGGTAAAAGACTACGAATGTCACTGTGGTAAATACAAACGTATTCGTTATAAAGGAATCGTTTGTGATCGTTGTGGTGTTGAAGTAACTGAAAAGAAAGTACGTCGTGAGCGTATGGGACACATCTCATTGGTGGTTCCGGTAGCTCACATTTGGTATTTCAAATCGTTGCCTAACAAAATTGGGTACCTGCTTGGTTTACCTACCAAAAAGCTGGATACCATTATTTATTACGAACGCTATGTTGTTATCCAGGCTGGTGTAAAACATCAGGATGGTGTTAAAGAGTTGGATTTCCTAACTGAAGAAGAGTATCTGGATATTCTGGACACACTTCCAAAAGAAAATCAATTCCTTGATGATGACGATCCAAATAAGTTTATCGCAAAAATGGGTGCTGAGGCACTATTCGATATTCTTAGCCGAATAGAGTTGGACGACTTGTCGTTCACGTTACGTCATAAAGCAAATACAGAAACATCGCAACAGCGTAAAAATGAGGCGTTAAAACGTCTGCAGGTTGTTGAGGCTTTCAGAGCAAGTAAGAACCTTAACCGTCCGGAATGGATGATTGTTCGGGTTGTGCCTGTAATTCCTCCTGATTTGCGTCCGTTGGTACCTCTTGATGGTGGTCGTTTCGCAACGTCAGATTTGAATGACCTGTACCGAAGAGTGATTATCCGTAACAACCGTTTGAAACGATTGATCGAGATTAAAGCTCCCGAGGTAATTTTAAGAAACGAGAAACGAATGTTGCAGGAAGCTGTGGATTCGTTATTCGATAACTCAAGAAAATCTAATGCCGTTAAAACGGAAAACAACCGGGCGCTAAAATCACTGTCTGACAGTTTGAAAGGTAAGCAAGGTCGTTTCCGTCAGAACCTTTTGGGTAAACGTGTTGACTATTCTGCACGTTCTGTTATCGTTGTTGGGCCTAAATTAAGGATCCACGAATGCGGTATTCCAAAAGATATGGCTGCCGAGCTTTACAAACCTTTTGTAATCCGTAAACTGATTGAAAGAGGTATTGTTAAAACAGTAAAATCGGCAAAGAAAATCGTTGACAGAAAAGACCCTGTTGTATGGGAGATTCTTGAAAACGTGTTAAAAGGACACCCTGTAATGTTGAACAGGGCACCTACTTTGCACCGTCTGTCAATTCAGGCATTCCAACCTGTACTTATTGAGGGTAAAGCGATTCAGCTACACCCATTGGTATGTACCGGTTTTAACGCCGACTTCGATGGAGACCAGATGGCGGTTCATTTACCGCTGGGTAATGCTGCAATTTTGGAAGCTCAATTGTTAATGCTTGCTTCGCACAACCTGTTAAACCCTGCTAACGGTGCACCAATTCAGGTACCATCGCAGGATATGGTTCTTGGTCTGTACTACATGACCAAAGCACGTAAAGGTAGCCGCGGAGAAGGAATGACATTCTACTCTGCCGAGGAAGTAACTATTGCGTACGAAGAAAAAGCAATTGATCTTCATGCTGTAATTAAGGTAAAAGTTGAAGATATCGATGAGAATGGTGAGTATTTTAACCACATCATTGAAACGACTGTAGGTCGCGTTCTTTTCAACGAAAATGTGCCACGTCAGGCAGGTTACGTGAACCAGTTGTTGACTAAAAAATCGTTGCGTTCCATTATTACCGACGTATTTAATACAAGTGGTAACGCCATTACAGTTCGATTCCTTGATGATATCAAAAACCTTGGTTATGCTGCTGCATACCGTGGTGGATTGTCGTTCAACCTTGGAGACGTTATCATCCCGGACGATAAAACTGATATTGTAGGAAACGGTTACAACGAGGTTGAAGAGGTAATCAACAACTACAACATGGGTTTCATTACCAATAACGAACGTTACAACCAGGTTATTGATATTTGGACACATGCGAACTCGAAACTTACGCAGTCGGTAATGAAAACAATTAGTACCGACCGTCAGGGATTCAACTCAATTTATATGATGCTTGACTCCGGTGCAAGGGGTTCGAAAGAGCAGATTCGACAGTTGTGTGGAATGAGGGGTTTGATGGCAAAACCACAAAAGTCTGGTTCTACAGGTTCTCAGATTATTGAAAACCCGATTCTTGCAAACTTTAAAGAAGGTCTTTCGGTACTGGAATACTTTATTTCTACTCACGGTGCGCGTAAAGGTTTAGCGGATACCGCCCTTAAAACTGCCGATGCAGGGTACTTAACTCGTCGTTTGGTAGACGTGGCTCAAGATGTTATCATCTCTGAAAACGACTGTGGAACATTGCGAGGATTGATTGCTAACGATGTTAAAAATAATGAAGAAATTGTAGCATCATTATTCGAAAGAATTATTGGGCGTACAACTGTTCATGATATTTACCACCCATTGAATGGTGAATTGATCATCAAATCGGGAGAGGAAATTACAGAAGAGATTGCGAAAGTGATTGAAGACTCGCCAATTGAAAACGTTGAAATTCGTTCGGTATTAACCTGTGAATCGAAAGTTGGTGTTTGTGCCAAGTGTTACGGACGTAACCTGGCAACAGGCAAGAAAGTTCAGAAAGGTGAAGCTACAGGCGTTATTGCAGCACAATCGATCGGTGAGCCGGGTACACAGTTAACACTTCGTACCTTCCACGTAGGGGGTATTGCAGGTAACATCTCGGCTCAATCAACAGTTGAATCGAAATACGATGGATACTGTGAGATTGAAGAACTTCGTTCTGTATCATACAAAGACGATGAAGGACAAGATGTTGAAGTTGTTGTAAGTCGTTTGGCCGAATTAAAGATTATCGATAAAAACACCAATATCCCACTTTCAACACATCCTCTTCCATACGGTTGTAAGCTTTATGTGAAGAACGGTCAGGAAATCCGAAAAGGAGCAATGATTTGTGATTGGGATCCATTTAACGGTGTTATTATTACCGAATTCGATGGTAAAGTTGAGTTTGAGAATCTGATCGACGGGATTACTTTCCGTCAGGAGTCGGATGAACAAACCGGTTACAGCGAGCGTGTAATTATCGAAACAAAAGATAAGACCAAAAACCCAACATTGAAGATTATGGACGATGCCGGAGAAATGATCCGCTCGTACAACCTTCCGGTTGGTGTCACATCTCTGTTGATAATGGAGAAGAAGTTAAAGCAGGTAAGATTCTGGTTAAGATTCCTCGTGCAGCCGGTAAAGCTGGCGATATCACGGGTGGTCTGCCACGTGTTACCGAATTATTCGAAGCGCGTAACCCATCGAATCCTGCAGTTGTTTCAGAGGTTGACGGTGAAATTTCACTGGGTAAGATCAAACGTGGTAATCGCGAGATCATTGTTACAACCAAAAACGGCGATGTGAAGAAATATCTTGTACCGCTGTCGAAACAGATCCTTGTGCAGGAGAACGATTACATTAGGGCAGGTATCTCTTTATCTGATGGAGCAACTACTCCTTCTGATATTCTTGCAATTAAAGGGCCAACTGCTGTTCAGGAATACATTTTGAATGAAGTTCAGGATGTGTACCGTATGCAGGGGGTAAAAATTAACGATAAGCACTTCGAGATTATCATCCGTCAGATGATGCGTAAAGTTGAAATCGTTGATCCGGGTGATACTCGTTTCCTTGAAAAGCAAATAGTAGACAAAAACGAATTCATGTCTGAAAACGACTGGATCTACAACAAAAAAGTTGTTGTTGAACCGGGAGATGCTGAAGGCCTAAAAGCCGGACAGATTATTTCTGCACGCCGTTTGAGAGATGAGAATTCAGGACTTAGAAGAAAAGATAAGGCCTTGATTGAATCGAGGGATGCAATCCCTGCAACATCAAGCCAGATCCTTCAAGGTATTACAAAAGCATCGTTGCAAACACGAAGCTGGTTGTCTGCAGCATCTTTCCAGGAAACAACAAAAGTTCTTAACGAAGCGGCTATCAATGGTAAGATGGATTATCTTGACGGGTTGAAAGAGAACGTAATTTGTGGTCACCTGATTCCGGCAGGTACCGGACTGAAAGAATACAAAAACCTGGTTGTTGGCTCTAAATCAGAGTACGACAGGTTAGTTGATATGAGACATTCGGATGATAGCTAAAAAAGATTATCATGGAAGATAAAAAGCAAAAATCGCAACAGATAAACATTGAATTGAATGAGGATGTAGCGCAGGGAACTTATTCGAACCTGGCAGTTATCACTCACTCAACTTCCGAATTTGTAGTTGATTTTGTCCGGATTATGCCCGGAATTCCAAAAGCGAATGTAAAATCAAGAATTATTCTTACACCGGAACATGCCAAACGTTTATTAATGGCTTTGCAAGATAACGTAGCTAAATTTGAAGCTCAGCATGGCCCAATTAAGAATGTTAAACCGGGTTCTGAAAATTTGCCACCAATGAATTTTGGTGGGCCTACAGCTCAAGCTTAGTAATAAAACAAGCATATTATCAAAAGAGGAATCAGGAATGGTTCCTCTTTTTTTATATAAATAATTAGTGTTGTTAAGGCCATAAAAAAACCGACTCGTTTGTAAACGAATCGGTTCTCAAAATTAATTTGGTTAGATTTGGTTTGAAATCCGAGGATGAAGGTAATAAAATTATCTAAACCCAACAATCAGGGGTAATTCAACTCGTTTATATAAACGCTCTGACGTGGCCTAAAGTCCGTAATAGTGATTGAGTATTTAACACGCTCATTCGTTTAAAAAAGCATCCATTTTATTTACCTGGTTTTTGGCAGCTTTCGGCAATGCAAAAGCGATGGATCGCTCAGTTTTCGGTAATGAAAGACAAGTAAATAGGCCTGAAAACAGCTCGAAAGCCTCAAATTTTAATTAAAATGGTTTTAAATTATTAGCTAGTTTATCGGTACAGAATTTTAGAATATTGAAGTTGATTGTTTTAAAGCATTGTCAGTATTGCCTTTGGACGTGTAAATGTAGTCTGTATGCCTTGACTACTCTGCTTTTTAACAAACATTAAAGGTCTCAGAGTCCTAATCTCTTTGGTTAGTTTTACGCCGATTTCTATATTTGTTAGCTTTCAAATTGCAGGAGTAGCTAAAATCTCCGGCAACAGATCGAAAAAAATAAAGAAATATATATCAATCTACAAAAATCTTATTGAATGAAGGCTTATAACATTATTGTTTTGGCGAAGCAGGTTCCCGACACCAGAAATGTGGGGAAAGATGCGATGAAGGCTGACGGGACGATAAACAGGGCTGTGCTTCCTGCTATCTTTAATCCCGAGGATTTGAATGCTTTGGAACAAGCACTGCGTATAAAAGATCAATTTCCGGAATCAAAAATCAATATTTTAACCATGGGGCCGGGTAGGGCTGCCGATATTATTCGCGAAGGTTTATACCGAGGTGCCGATGGTGGTATTCTGCTTACCGACCGTGCTTTTGCAGGATCGGATACTTTGGCCACGTCGTATGCCATTGGACAAGCGCTAAAGAAAATGGGTAAAATTGACATGATCATCGCAGGCCGTCAGGCAATTGATGGTGATACTGCCCAGGTTGGCCCTCAGGTGGCCGAAAAACTGGGTATGGTGCAAATAACATACGTTGAAGAAGTACTTGATGTAAACGACAAATCTGTTACGGTAAAACGCCGTTTAGAAAATGGTGTGGAAACTGTAAAATGTCCGTTTCCTTTGGTATTAACTGTAAACGGATCGGCACCAGATTGCCGTGCACGTAACGCCAAGCGAATTATGAAATTCAAAAAGGCAAGAACAGTTACTGAACTTCAGAAGGAAAATGAAGATTATACAGCTTTGTACAACGAGCATCCTGATCTGATGATTCAGGAATGGACCGTTAACGATATCGAAACCGACGCATCGCAGCTAGGTCTTACCGGCTCGCCAACCAAAGTTAAAACGGTTGAGAATGTTGTGCTTCAGGCAAAAGATTCAAAAGTAATTTCTGCAGCCGACAAAGAGATTGAAGCCATGATGGTTGATCTAATTAAGAGTCACACAATTGGCTAAGGCCATTAAATGAAATTTAAAATTTGAAGAAATGAGCAACATATTTGTTTATTGCGAAATAGAAGATGGCCACGTAGCTGATGTTAGTCAGGAATTATTAACCAAAGGACGTGGACTGGCAAACGAATTAAACTGTAAACTGGAAGCCATTGCTATTGGGCACAAGCTTGATAAAGTTGCAGAACAGGTAATACCTTACGGTGTAGATACACTTTATCTTGCCGATGACAAGCGTTTATATCCATACCAGACCTTGCCACACACTTCGATAGTGGTGAACCTGTTTAAGGAGAAAAAGCCACAGATTGCTCTTATGGGAGCATCATCGATTGGTCGTGATTTAGGGCCACGTGTTTCGTCAGCATTGCACAGTGGTTTAACAGCCGACTGCACCAGTTTGGTAATTGGCGATCATTACGATAAAAAACAAGACAAGAAATACGAAAACCTTCTTTACCAGATTCGTCCGGCATTTGGAGGAAACATCATTGCAACCATTATCAACCCCGATTGCCGTCCGCAAATGGCAACCGTGCGTGAGGGAGTGATGAAAAAGGAAATTCTTGATTCGAAATACAAAGGAAAAGTAGTTACACTTGATGTGGCAAAATATGTAAACGACGAAGATTTTGTTGTTGAGATTATTGAGCGTCACATGGAAAAAAGCAAGGTGAACGTAAAAGGTGCACCTATTGTTGTTGCCGGTGGTTATGGTGTTGGCTCGAAAGAGAACTTCAAGCTGCTTTACGATTTGGCAGAAGTGCTGGGTGGCGAAGTTGGCGCATCACGTGCTGCTGTTGATTCGGGTTATGCCGGTCACGATCGTCAGATCGGACAAACCGGTATTACCGTTCGTCCAAAGTTGTACATTGCCTGTGGTATATCGGGGCAAATTCAGCACCGTGCCGGAATGGAAGAATCAGCACAAATTATCGCTATCAATACCGACCCTGAAGCTCCTATCAATTCCATAGCCGACTATGTAATTACCGGAGATGTGGCAGAGATCATTCCTAAAATGATCAAGTATTATAAAAAGAACAGCAAATAGTCACGATTTAAAATTGTAAAAAATGGCAAATTATTATACAGATAACAGCGAGTTGAAATTTCACCTGAATCACCCATTAATGAAAGAGATCGTTCGATTGAAAGAACGTGAATATGCTTTCAAGGATGAATTTGATTTTGCGCCGCTGGATTACGAAGATGCAATTGACAGTTACGATCGTGTGCTGGATGTTGTTGGAGAAATTTGCGGGAACATAGTTTCCGAAAATGCCGAAAGTATCGATGCTGAAGGACCGGAAGTAATCGACGGACACGTAAAATATGCCCGCGGAACGGAAGAAAATATAAAAGCACTGAATCAGGCCGGATTAATGGGCATGTCGTTACCTTACAAGTACGAAGGTTTAAACTTTCCGATTGTACCTTACATTATGGCTGCCGATATTGTTTCGCGTGCCGATGCAGGTTTTGTAAATATTTGGGGTTTGCAGGACTGTGCCGAAACCATTAACGAATTTGCTTCGGAAGAACAAAAGGAAAAATACCTGCCTCGTGTTTGCAATGGCGACACAATGGCGATGGACTTAACGGAACCGGATGCGGGCTCCGATCTTCAGGCAGTGCAGTTAAAAGCTACCTGGAATGAGGAAAAACAAACCTGGTTACTAAATGGTGTAAAACGATTCATTACTAATGGCGATGGAGATATTTCGCTTGTATTGGCCCGTTCGGAGCCTGGAACCTTAGACGGTCGTGGTTTGTCGATGTTTATCTACGACAAACAGTCGGGAGGAGTATCCGTTCGTCGTATCGAGCACAAAATGGGTATTATTGGTTCGCCAACCTGCGAGCTGGTATTTAAAGATGCTCCGGGCGAGTTGGTTGGTTCTCGTAAAATGGGACTGATAAAATACGTTATGGCATTGATGAATGGTGCGCGTTTAGGAATTGCTGCTCAGTCGGTAGGACTGTGTGAAGCTGCTTATCGCGAATCGATTATTTACGCCAAAGAACGTATGCAGTTCGGAAAAGCGATTATAAAATTCCCGGCTGTTTATGAAATGCTCTCGCTCATGAAAGCCAAACTGGATGCATCGCGTACCTTGCTCTACGAAACAGCGCGCTTTGTTGATATGTATAAAACCTACATGCACATTGCTGAAGAGCGCAAACTGGAGAAGGAAGAGCGCAACGATATGAAAAAATACCAGCGTTTGGCCGATATTTTTACGCCACTTGTAAAAGGTATGTCGAGTGAATACAGCAATCAGTTGGCTTACGATGCTGTTCAGATTCATGGTGGATCGGGCTTTATGAAAGACTACCCGGTTGAACGGATTTATCGCGATGCACGTATTACATCTATTTATGAAGGTACAACGCAGTTGCAGGTGGTTGCGGCAATCCGGGGTGTAACTACCGGTGGTTACCTCAACCAGATTCGTGCATACGAAGCTGAAAAGGTTTCACCAACTTTGGAATACCTGAAACGTACATTGATTATTTTAACCGCCGATTACGAAGAAGCAGTGAAAAAAGTAACCGCGCCGGGAGACAACGAATATGTTGATTTCCACGCACGTCGTTTGGTTGAAATGGCAGGCCACATTATTATGAGTTACCTGTTGTTGCTGGATACTAACCGCGATGAAATGTTTATGAAATCGACCAAAAATTACATCGCTTTTGCGAAAGCACAGGTTAAAGCACATGCCGAGTTTATCCGTGCCTCAGAATTAAGCGACATGGGCGATTATAAATTTGAAATGCAATAAAAGTTTTGAGCCGTGAGCTATTAGCTTTTAGCAAGAAAATAATAAAGCCACTTTCCGGATTCGGAGGGTGGCTTTTTCTTTTGTTAGTACTCCCAAAAGTTCCGGAAAACGAAAGTCGAACAAGCAACATCCGTAATTTGTTAAAATATATGGATGAAAGAAAGAATAAATTATGCGTTTCTATTCGCAAGTATAAAAAAGCCGGATAAAATGAGAATTCGACAATCTATACTTGTCCTGTTTTTTGCTTCATTTATATTGCTTCTATCATCGTATTCGCAATTATTTGCCGGTTCTTCATTTAAACTTCAAAAAGGAAATATACTGGTTTACGGGCACAATCTCAACGAAGGCGATATTGGTGTTCCCGGCCTGGTTTTTATCAACAAACGAGGGATTTTTAAAACAGGTAGAACGTGGCGCGAAATCATTTCACGAGGACAGGTGAATCCTTCCTCGCACTCCTGGGTTTCACGCTACGGATCGGTTACCTTTAACAATTTCGGAAAAGATTTTCCTGATGGCGGGATGAACGAAGCCGGGTTATTTATATGGGCAATGAACGAGGAGGCTGATTATCCAAAAAACGATAGCCTGCCCAAACTCAACCAAAAGAACTGGACGCAGTACATTCTAGATAATTTCTCAACTACTGAAGAGGCAATTCGCAGTGCCTATGAATTTGAGATTGATGGCTGGAGCTGGCATTTCTTTGTGGGTGATGCCGAGGGAAATACGGCAGCAATTGCCTTTATAAATGGCGAAGTAGTAGTGCACACCGGAGATGAAATGCCTGTTCCGGCACTTTTTAATTCTCCCTATGATCGGGAGATGGAGCTGCTAAAATATTTTCGTGGATTTGGTGGCGAATATGAGCCCGACGAGAAGGATCCAAATGTGCCCCGTTTTGTACGTACCGCAGTTATGATCGATAATTTCAATAAAGGTGATGATCCGGTGGAATATGGATTTTATATGCTAAAAACATTGCGTATATACGATGAACCTGAATGGTCGGTACTCTTCGATGCACGTGACAGAAACGTATATTTTCATACCCGTGAAAACCCGGAAAGGAAGGTGTTGGTATTGGACGAAATTGATTTTAGTAATACCGAACCGGCACAGGTGATGAACATTGCTATCAGATATAAAGGCAATGTACTGTCGTTATTTGAACCCTATTCCAAAAGCATAATGTACAACTTTATCAAGAATGAGTTACTGCCTGTACTACCCAGAGATTTTTATACGCATGGAGACCTAAGCGGCAATGAGTTTACTGACCGAATTGTTAGTCACACCGACTCATACACCGATAGTGCCAACCATTTTTTTAAGGGAACATGGAGAAATATAACTTTGGTGACAGAGAATGAATTGAACTTTTCCCTGAAATTTGAAGTGGTAGGTAGTGCGGTTACAGCCTTTATCTTGCAGAGTGCAAATGATGAGAATTATGAGGTCGATAACCTGCAAATGATTGGGAGACAATTCTGTTTTACCTTTCAGACAAAATCGGGGAAGATTCTGGAAGTTAAGGGGCATATTAACGATGACAAGATGCATGTTCAGCTTTTTGGGATCGAAGATTTTTACGGAGAATACACATTAAAAAGAGCAAACTAGCAAAATATATCTGCCATAGAAATTTTTATCAGCTTTACTTTTTTACATACGTTCGAAATTTTATAAGACCCAGAGATTAGCTCACGTCGTTGTTTTTCAGTGTATTATAAAATTTGTATATTTAAACAGCTGTGATTCGTTCGAAAAACCAATAGATTTTGAGCCGTATGCCAGAGGTGTTTACTAGTAAAGCAAAACAAATCCTCCTAGAAAATCTTACCAACGACAAATTTGGAGTTAGCGAGTTGGCCGCTGAAATGGGATTGAGTCGTTCACAATTTCTCCGGAAAATAAAGGCTGTTACCGGCAAATCTGCCAACATGTTTATCCGCGATATTCGTCTTGAAGAAGCCGTCGTTCTTATCGAAAAAGACGATGATACCGCCTCCGAAATTGCCTATAAAGTTGGTTTTAGCAGCCCTTCGTATTTCAATAAATGTTTTCACGATAAATATGGTTGTACACCTGGCGATTATAAAAAGCAAGCCGGAGAGGAAGGTGTTTCGGGATCAGAAATAAAAGCATCTTCAGTTCCAAATAACCGAATGAAAGTGGCAGGAATGTTTCTGCTATTTGTTATTGTAACTGTAGGATTTGGTTATTGGGGTGCAAAACTGGCTAAGCCCGAGGAAGCAGTAACGGAAGAAATAGCCATTGCCGTTTTACCTTTTTTGGACTTGTCTGAGATGAATAATAGATCATATCTGGCTTTGGGACTTACGGATAATCTGATCACCGAACTCTCTAAAATCAAAGGTTTTCGAGTAACTTCAAGAGGTTCTGCAATGATTTTCCGCGATTCGGTGAGATTTTATTCAGAGATTGCAAAATATCTTGGAGCTGATCTGTTATTGGAAGGCAGTGTTTTAACCGAAGACGACAGTATGCTTGTGAATGTGCAGCTGATAAATCCTTTTCCGAAGGAAGAACATATTTGGGCGAACCAATATTATCAACAGTCGACAAAAATATTGCAGGTAGTTAGCGATTTGAGCTTTAGTATTGCTAATGAGATTTTGAATGCCACTCAACCGACAAAACCACAACAATTACCGGAGGTAAATGAGAAAGCCCACGAATTGTACCAGAAAGGGAGAATGCTGTGGTTAACTCAGGATATTCGTAAAGACAAAATGAAGGATGCTGTTGAATACCTTACATCCTCTGTTGCGATCGATCCCGATTTTGCTCCGGCCTATTTAACCCTGGCCGAATGTTACATGGCGCTCGATCGGCTGGTGTATGACCATGCAGAAGAACAGGTTTACCGAACAAATGCAAGAGCGGCAGTTGAAAAGGCCCTGGAATTGGATCCGTCTCTTGCCGATGCGTACACAACAAAAGCCAACCTGGTAGGAAAGCTCGACTGGGATTGGGAACAAATGAAAAACCTTGCAGAAAAAGCCCTGGAACTACAACCCAGTAACTCGGATGCACATCTGGTTCTCTCCAATTATTATACGGTAAAGGGCGACTATAAAAATGCAATAAGCGAGGCATTAACTGCAAAGTTGTTGGACCCGTTAAATCCACGAACGCTAAGCTTTTTGGCCGAACGCTATTACATTGTTGGAGAGTATAACAAAGCAATTGATAACTACAACGAGGTGCTTGAGCTATTTCCTACCTTTGGTTTTGCAATGCATGGTTTAGGCTATGTATACCTGCAACAAGGTGCCCCCGAAAAATCGATTGAAATATGGACCGAGCTTCAGGATCTGATGAGAAACAAACCAGTTGCCGAGTTTTACAGAACAGGTGCTCCGTTTCAGGATTGTATTAAGTTTTATATGAAAGGGGCATTAAAAGGACAAGATAAATATTGTTGTAACCAGGCTGTGGTATCGTCGTTGTTTATGATGGTTGATGATTTTGAAGGTACAATCGATTATCTAAAAGTTGCCTACGAGGTCAGGAATGAAGACCTGCCTTTTGTATTGTCATATCCAATTTATTATCCCTTGCACAACAATCCGGAATTTCAAAAATTGGTTAACGAGATTGGTGTTGTTTTACCTCAGTCGAAGCTCCTGTAAATTATTTCCCAAATCTAAAATCACAGTAAGTTTTCCCTTGCATGCTTCAAAATTGTAAGGGGTGCGCCAAATTTTAAAGTTTATGCTTCATGGCTGATAAGTTATAAAAGCCTTTTCAAAGGAACTTTGTAGCATAAACTTTAAAACTAATTGTCATGAAAAAATCAATTTTATTATTAATCGTATTAGCGGTAGCACTGGCTTTTGCAGGGTGCGAAAAAGACCTGGTTGAAGAACCAGATAGCAGCACGGAATTAAAAAGCGGAAACTCGGGAAATAATAAAATAACCGGAGTTGATGAATACGGTTATAACTGGAATGCACATCTTTTTAAAGGAAGTTTTTATAATGCTATTGTTGGCGATAATTTATATGCATCTGCTCCATGGTCTCATACAACACCTTATCGGGGAATAGATGAAGATATTACTCCTCCTGAATATTCCGAAGAACCAGAGGATATGTATGATTTGTGGGGAATGGCCTGGTGGTTACGTCACGTTAATTTGGTTATGAAATGGAATGAATCACTGATTTCAAAAGAAGGTGTTTATCCTGCAAATTTAGACGATTGGATTGGCTCGGATGGGTGGATCACCTTTGAATTTAGTGGAATTGATGCGAACGGAAAAAATTGGTCTCAATTCCAGAAAATGGTTGCAGCAAATCACGATGATATGCTTAAAAAAGACGGCGAGTGGTATCCTAATGGAGTGTGGTACAACAGTGACGATGAAGAAATAGGTATCTTCAACGATTGGACCCAGCTAATTCTGGTTCAGTGCGAGAAAACAGGCGAACCTCCATTTCCATTTTCAACAATACCGGAATATAACAATACTGAAAGATTGGGATTCGGTATTACAAAGAAATAAGAGCTAAAATTATTCAGCAGTATAACTTTTACTTATTAATTAACGTGAGTTCGGGCTAAGCAATGCTGCCTTAGCTCGAACTCACGCTAATATAGGGTACACAATGAATTTTTAGGCGAATTACTTTAGTCTTACAGCGCAAACATTTTCAATGTATTGATACCATGACGACGTTAGAGAATGATAATTTCCTGTTATACCAAAATCAATTTCTGAATT
The DNA here is from genome assembly GCF_010448835.1 of Draconibacterium halophilum. Classification (NCBI taxonomy): domain Bacteria; kingdom Pseudomonadati; phylum Bacteroidota; class Bacteroidia; order Marinilabiliales; family Prolixibacteraceae; genus Draconibacterium; species Draconibacterium halophilum. The sequence goes on along the minus strand of NZ_CP048409.1, from coordinate 4,285,476 downwards.
TATAAAAGCATCTAGTCCTGTCTCAGAAGCTTCCAGAAGGAAAGTGTGGGAAATAATGTGTTCGAATAAGGTTGAAAAGGGAACTCGCCTGCTGGATAATATGCGAATAGAACGTGTTGTTCGTTTTCTGGTAAAGGGCATTCTGTAGGATTGCATAAGTCTACGGAATGAAAAAATGCCGCGGGTACTGGTTCTGTTTCGCGAAAATTGAAAAAACAGACACGTGTCAAAAATCTCCGGTCTTCCTACATTTTGGTAGGATTCTCCTTATTTTCTTACAAAACGGAAAGATTAACTAAAGCCGCCAAAATTCTAAAGTGTTGGTTTTTAAAAGACTGTGTTTTTTGGTATTGCTTTTGCCAAAGTGGTGCCAAACAAAATTCAGAAGATATGAAGGTGATGCTTCCCATTGCGGATAAAAAGAAAGGAAATGAGACTGTTGCTCGTGGATTTCACAATGCAAGTTATGTTTGTATTTACGATAGCCAAAGTAAATCGATGGACAGAATGCCGGTAAAAGCCGTCTTTTCAAATCCTGGAGAATTGGGCAAAGAACTGCAACAAATAGGTGTAAGTACCGTTATTAGCGGCTATTTGCCACCTATGGCTCTGCGTTTATTTGCACGTAGCGGATTGGAAGTATTTAGAGCACGAGGAACAAATGTAACAGAGAATATCAATTTTTTTATACAGAATCAACTGGAGTCGTTTACCACACAGAAGGCACGCGAAACCTGGGGATGTAATTCATCGTGTGGGTCTTGCAGTTCAACAACATGTAACTAAATAAACAATGGCAATAGATAGAGCAATAACGTTTGTAAAACGAGCTACCACCGAAATTACATTTCGGAAAGAGTGTTACAATTGTCAATCGCGACAAGAACTGATTGATAGAATTGGTTTCGATGAGGTGGAGTTCGACGATGCCATAAATATGCAGCTGGTAAAATGCCAAACCTACGAGCAAGCTGAAGTTTATCAGCAAATAAGAATGTGGTTTTTATCGCTATAAGGTAGTAATCAAGTCAGAAAGGAACTTTGGTCTTCGGACTTCGTACTTCTGGCTTCCAACATTTCAAATATGAATTACCGGGATTTAGAAGCCGTTCGGCAAATTGTAGACAATGCCACCGGCCTTGAAATAACTTACGCATACGAGGATTTGGTTTTCCCCGACAACGGAGCTTTTATCATTCAGTTTGATGAATCAAATACTGATAATTTGTTTTGTTACTTTCAGGAAGGTTGTAATCCAAAAGATCAAAAAAACATTTTTGCCAGTTTGGTGAATGAAACTACAAAAATGAAAGCCACCATGGAGTTAAAGGGCGCATACACTCTGGAACAACAAGACGAGAACATTCAAATCAAATTTTTACAAGCTAAACCACTGTAATTCGCACTTTTTTGTTTTTTAATTTGGTGTTGTTTACCGCTTCTATAGTATCTTGAACTTTGGCGGATTGAATGGCAACAAAAGCGCAGTCGAGTTTTAGTTCTATTACGCCTAGTTCGTTTTTGTTCAAATTGCCTTGTTTAAAAAACAATCCGGCAATATCGCCTTTCGAGATTTTGTCTTTTCTCCCCCCCGAAATAAATAATGTTTCCCATCCCGTTTCAGCAGGGAGAGGCGCTTCTTGTAATTCCTCAATTTCAGTTTCAGGAATAAATTCGGGCAACTCTTCGTTGGCCCATTTTAATATGTAGGCTGTTCCCTCGCTGTGCATACGAGCTGTTCGTCCGTTACGGTGGGTAAATTCCTGAAAACGGAGTGGAAGATGGTAATGCAGAATAAATTTCAATTCAGGAATATCCAGGCCGCGGGCTGCCAAATCGGTAGCTACAATTAATCGGTGGGTTCCATTTCTGAATTTTATGAGTACTCTTTCCCGGTCTATTTGTTCCATACCTCCATAAAAAGTACCATGACTGATTCCTCTTTCTGTTAGGAAATCACTTACTCTTTGAATCGACTCTTTAAAATTGCAAAAGATAATGCCCGGTTGATTTCCCAGATGGCTTAACGCTTTTACTAAAGTTTCTAATTTGTCTTTTTCCGGTGAGATAATGGTTTTAAGGGCCAATTCCGGTATATTATCTTTCAGATAATTTACGCTTAATGGGTTTTTAAATTCAAGGAATTCGGGTATGCGAACTCGGTGTGTGGCGGATGTAAGGATTTTTTTCTCTACGTCAGGAACAAAAGAAACAATGTCTTCCATGTCTTTTTCAAAGCCCACTTCCAGCGATTTGTCAAATTCATCTAAAACAAGTGTTTTAATTTTTCCTGTGTAAAAGGTTTCTCGGCGCAAATGATCGGCAATTCGCCCGGGAGTACCAATTAAAATAGCAGGCGGCCGGTTTAAATCAATGCGATCCTTGCTAAAATTCCGACCTCCGTAAAAGGCGTTGCATTTGTACCCGGTACCCATATCGCGGGTAACTTGTTCTATTTGAATGGCCAACTCGCGCGATGGAACAAGAATTAATACCTGCACATGAGGACAGTCAGGATCGAGTTCTGCAACAATTGGCAACATAAAGGCCAGGGTTTTTCCTGTTCCTGTGGGCGACAATAAAATAATGTTATTGGCAGCATGAACGGCTAATTTTGCCTCTTCCTGCATGGGGTTAAGTTTCTCAATATTAAGTTTACTGAGAATATTCTTTTGGTTTTTCTTTTTTCCTGACATGGCGCAAAGGTAGTTTTAATCGCATCAAGTTTTTACTGTTGGTAGCAAAATAGGTATGTTTGTAATTCAGAATTAGCATTCAAATTAATTCCGACTCGAATTTATAGAATCACAAACAAATCAATGAAAAAATTTCAACATCTTCTGGTAACTACAATCTTCCTGCTCGGAGTTATTTCTATTTCGCTGGGGCAATCGATTCGATTAACGCAGTGTAACGAATCAGGTATTTATAAGAGTGGTGAAAAGCTGGAAGTATCGGTTTTGTTGGAAGATGCAAACACGGATTCACTTTCAATAAAGATTTTGAAGAATTACGAGGAAATAGAACAACAAAATATAAAAGTGCCAGGCAGTACTTTTGTACTTTTTGAAAAGGTGGTTGAAGAACCTGCCTCGTGGATTTTTGAAGTTAGTGCGGGGGAAGAGAAGGGGAGTTTGGGAGCAGTTGTTGATCCCGGGAAATTTCAACCCGGAACAAAGCGGCCCGAGGATATTGATAAATACTGGGAAGCAGAAAAGAATTTATTGAGGTCACTACCGGCGACAGTGAAAACGGTTTCGGTAGAAGATGTGGAAAAGGGATTTATTTGTAAAGACCTTGAGTTAAATTGTACCGGACCAAAACCCGCACGCGGATATTTTGCCAAACCTTTGGCTGCAAAAGAAAAATCGTTGCCGATTGTTTTGGTGGTTCATGCTGCAGGAGTGAAAGGGTCGTGGTGTTTGGCGCAACCACAAAATGCGATGAGATTCGCAAAAAAAGGAGCACTTTGTTTCGATTTAAATGCACACGGTATGTTAAATGGGCAGCCTCAAAACTATTACGACAAATTGGAGGAGGGCGAGCTCAGTCGTTATTGGGAAAAAGGAATCGAAAATCGTGACGCGTATTATTTTAGAGGGATGTACCTGCGTTTAATACGTACACTTGATTTTCTCACCAGCCAGCCCGAGTGGGACGGAAAACGAATTCTTGTGCTTGGCGAAAGCCAGGGAGGAGGTCAATCCTTAGTGGCTGCCGGCCTCGATGATCGGGTATCGGCAGTGGTTGCTACTGTGCCTGCCATGTGCGATTGGGGTGGTACCCTGGCCGGCAATAAAGGAGGTTGGCCCAATCCTTTCGGAACGGATAACAATCGTGAGAAAATGTTGCAGACTGTTCCTTATTTTGATGCCGCACATTTGCTGAAAAACTCGAAAGCGACACTTGTTGTTGAGATTGGGAACATCGACTATACCTGTTCTTCCAATTCTATTTATGCCGCGATTAATCAGGCAAAAGGCAAAAAAATAATGTACAATGTGCCATATCGTGGTCATCATCTCAACCAAAAATGGTATCAAAAAACGTGGGAAGAGACGGTTTATAAACCCAAAATGGAGTTTGTCGATAACTATTTGAAATAGTTTTTTTCTTATTCTTTCAATTGATGCATTGTTTCGTTTGCAATTTTCTGCACATGAATGATTAACATGACTGCCTTCGTAAAATTTACTGTAGCTACAGTTTCGTTTAATTCATCGCACAAGCCCTTTCACATTCTCTCCAATCCCTCAATAAACAGGAACGCTTACAGAAGTGACAAAGACGAGTGAGTTAAAAGCATTGTCAGGTCTTTCGTATCTACTAATCAGCGGCTTGAAAATAAGCCCCTGAAACGAGTTCAGGATAACGTCTTGGGTTTGATTAATTGCGAACATTCAATTATTATTTATTTCGTCATCAAAAAAATGTATTTTATTTGAAAACAAGGGGCGTGTCAAAAAAAACATTCAATTTTTGGCGAGGCGTGGTATTTTTACGGGGGATTAATTAAAAAAAGGTATTATTTATTTTTGAAGCTCAATTGAAAGAGGGGTGTGTCTTGATAATCGGCATAATAAAAAGATGTTAAATGTTGCGATTGTGTCTAAAAATGATTTATAATTGTTAAGAAGCATAGAAATATGTCAGTAAAAATTTTGTAATGTTTACAAAGTGATTATTTTTGATGCAAAATATTTGACAGCTAAGAAAATTTACGAATATGTGTGGAATTGTTGGAGCATTTGATTTAAAAGTTAAGGCGGAGGACCTCCGCCCTCAGGTGTTGATGATGAGTAAAAAAGTTCGTCACCGCGGGCCCGACTGGTCGGGTATTTATTGTGGCGAGAAAGCAGTAATTGCTCATGAGCGTCTTTCAATTGTTGACCCGGAGTCGGGAGGGCAGCCATTATATAGTAAAAACGGGAAACTGATTTTAGGAGTAAATGGCGAGATCTATAATCATCGTGAAATTAGAAAACGCTACGAAGGGAAATACGAGTTTTTAACCGGCTCGGATTGCGAAGTAATTCTGGCTTTGTATAATGATAAAAAGGAAAAGTTCCTGGATGAGATGAACGGAATTTTTGCCTTTGCACTTTACGACGAAGAAAATGATGCTTACTTAATTGGTCGAGATCATATTGGAGTTATTCCATTGTATCAGGGATGGGATAAATGGGGCACTTACTACGTAGCATCGGAATTGAAATCGTTGGAGGGATTTTGTACCAAGATCGAAGAATTTCCTCCGGGGCATTATTTATATAGTAAAGACGGAGAAATTAAAAGATGGTACGATCGTGAATGGCAGGAATTTGATAATGTCAAAGATAATCCGGCAAGTGTTGAAGAACTGGCGCAAGCGTTGGAAGATGCGGTACAACGCCAGCTAATGTCTGATGTTCCTTATGGAGTATTGCTTTCTGGTGGTTTAGACTCATCCATCACTTCCGCTTTGGCAAAAAAATTCTCATCAAAACGAATTGAAGAGGGCGGCGAGAAAGATGCTTGGTGGCCACAGTTACACTCGTTTGTAATTGGCTTGGAGGGTTCGCCCGACCTGGCTGCAGCGCGTAAAGTTGCTGACCATATCGGAACCGTTCACCACGAGATTAATTACACCATTCAGGAAGGATTGGATGCTATTAAAGATGTAATCTATCATATTGAAACATACGATGTAACCACGGTGCGGGCATCTACACCAATGTATATGATCTCGCGTGTGATTAAGTCGATGGGCATAAAAATGGTTCTGACAGGAGAGGGGGCTGACGAAATTTTTGGCGGATACCTGTATTTCCATAAAGCACCAAATGCCGAAGAATTTCATAAAGAGTGTGTACGAAAAGTAAGCCGATTGAACATGTACGACTGCTTACGCGCCAATAAATCACTTGCTGCATGGGGTGTTGAAGGTCGTGTGCCTTTCCTCGATAAAGAATTTGTTGATGTGGCCATGCGTTTTAATCCTGACGCCAAAATGGCAAAAGACGGAAAAATGGAGAAACACTGCCTGCGCGAAGGGTTTGCTAAATATTTGCCGGAAGAAGTGGCATGGCGCCAAAAGGAACAATTCTCTGATGGTGTTGGTTACGGTTGGATTGATACGCTGAAACAAATCGCCAACGATAAAGTAAGCGATGAAATGATGGAAAATGCAAAATTTCGTTTTCCGGTGAATCCACCTATGAACAAAGAAGAATATGTGTACCGAGAAATTTACAGCGAGCACTTCCCTTCGGATACTGCGGCAGCATGTGTGCCGTCTGAGGCTTCAATTGCATGTAGTACTGCTGCTGCTATTGAGTGGGATGCTTCATTCCAGGGTAATGCCGATCCATCTGGTCGCGCAGTAAACGCTGTACACACGCAAGGAGCTACATTTAAGGATATTAAAAAGTAATAGTTTTAATTTATTATCGATCATTCAAAGAGCCATTCGTGTTATACGGGTGGCTTTTTTTGTAAAAGATTTTGTACACAAAATATGAATCTGAACCATCAGGATGGTTGTTTTGCGGACAAAACGTAAAAAAGAATCATCAGGATTGTTGTTTTATCCGTAAAATGTAAATCAGAATCGTCAAGATGGACATTTTGTCCACAGAACATAAATCTGAACCATCAGATTTTCCGAAACAGTAATAAAACTAATCACAAAGCGCAATAAAATTTCGAATAAGCTGATGATTATAAAATTCAGGATGAAACTGGCTGGTGAATAAAGGTTTATTTTTGTGTTTCATTAGCTGGTTTTTGCAGGTTGTCGATGTTATGAGTAATTCAAAATCAGCGGGTAAAGTTATCGAATCGTTGTGCATTTGTTTCACGATAAACTTATTGGATATTCCTTTAAAAAGCGGATGTGCTTTAACGATCTCCACCTCAAAATCGCCTGATTCCGGTTCTTTGCTTCGCAGTAATTCCGATCCGTACAAATAACCGGTTACGTGATGTCCGGCACAAATACCAAGTACCGGATTTTCAAAATCTTTTATCCAGCTAAAATAAGGAGCATGATGCTCTACAATGTCGTCACCTTGTGGAGAGCCGGTTAAAATTATACCATCAAACTCATTCAAATTTGTTTTTGCACAAGCTGCATATTCAATAAAGGTGGAAGTAGAGCCGGTATCCGATATTAGTTGCTCTATCGGTTCGGCAAACTCCCGAATTCCGGGCTCAGCATTATTTACTATCAGAATTTCAGGCATTGAATTATATTTTGTCAAGTACGAGTTTCGCCGAATAACGTCCCAATTCTATCAACTCTTTTGCTTTGTAGAAATCGTAATTCCCGGAGGCGTCGCGCGAAACACTTATTACCACATCGGGTTTCCCCTTTTCAATGGAATGGTCTACCTGTGTTAACATTGCGGTGGCCGGGGCCTGGTCGATAAGCGAGAGAAATCCAAAACGCTCTTCTTTTTCTTTTGAATGATTTTTATGTATAAAATCGTAAAATTCGTTCAGCCATTTTTTGTAAGTCGATTTCTTCTCTTCTCGATCTTCTTGTTCATGAAAATATTTAGGAACCGGAGTAGCGGCATTTACATGAACGGCCACCAGTAAATCGCCTTCGTTCCGTTTTACATTTGATATGGGAAGGTTGTTCATTACTCCTCCATCAACCAAAACCTTGTCGTTATTGGTAATGGGCGTAAAAACTGAAGGGATGGCGATTGATGCCCGAATAGCGTTGAATAAACTGCCTTTGGTGAATACCACCTCTTCACGATGTTTTAAATCAACTGCAGTAGCCGAAAAATCAATTGGCAAGTCTTCGATAAGCGCATCGGGTACAATTTCCTGAATTTTTGTCAATACTTTTTCGCCTTTTATCAGGCCGTTTCCTTTAAACGAAAAATCTACCATGCGGAACATATCGTGCCGTTCCAACGAGGTGATCCATTTTTTAAACTCCGGCAATTTCCCAAGGGCATAAATTCCACCAACCAATGCTCCCATCGAGGTACCTGCAACTGAGGTGATGTTATAACCGCGTTCTTCTAATTCTTCAATTGCGCCGATATGTGCCATTCCGCGGGCAGCTCCGCCCGAAAGTACCAAGGCAACGTTCTTCTTCATTTTTCTTTCAATTTTACCCTTGCAATTTAAAGAAATTCTATCGTTTAATTCAAACTATCATTTTTCAGGAATGCGCAGAATGCGTATATTCGAACAGAATTAAATAAAATAGAAAAAAACTGTACAATGAGAAAGTTATTAGTCGTTATCTTAAGTATTGCCTTGTTTGCCTGCTCGCAACAGCAAGAAGGCTATAAAATTACCGTTAATCTTGATGGTGCCGAAGGAAATGTAATGTTGGAACAACGTGGTGCCAGCCAATGGATTGGTGTTGATACTGCTGAGGTTGTTGATGGTGTTGCTGTTCTTGAAGGTGAAGTAGATTTTCCGGGTGTGTATTATTTGTCGGTAAACGGACAACGTAATAAAGCGGTTGTTTTTGTTGAAAACACTACAATGTCAGTAAGTGGTAAAGCTGATTCTATTGCGGCTGCCGAGGTGAGTGGCTCCACTACCCACGATGAGTTTAAAACAATAAACGAACAGATACAGGAAATAGGCGAAGAGTATATGGCTTTATACCAGGAAGCGCGTACTGCCGGTGCTGCCGGAGATACTGCAAAAGCCAATGAGTTGATGGAACAAGTTGAAGCTTTGTATGCAAGTGTTGGTACCTTGCAGGAAGATTTTGTGAAAAACAATCCGGCTTCGTATGTTACTCCATTTTTGCTGAGCCAAATTCAGTACGAAAAAGATGTTGATGAACTGGAAGCACTTGTTTCCGCATTGGATCCGAAGTTAAATGACGTTCCTGCAATTGTAGATTTGAAAGCAAAAATTGAAAAACTAAAAACAGTAGCAGTTGGACAAACTGCACCTGATTTTACCCAAAACGATCCGGATGGAAATCCGGTTAAGTTTTCTGATATCTATTCAAAAAACGAGTTGACTTTACTTGACTTTTGGGCAGCGTGGTGTGGACCATGTCGTGCTGAGAATCCGAATGTTGTTGCAACTTACAACAAATACAAAGATCAGGGATTTGATGTCCTTGGTGTTTCGCTTGACAGGGATAAAGATGCATGGTTAAAAGCAATCGAGGATGATGGTTTGACCTGGAATCATGTGTCGGATTTGGCCTACTGGAACAATGCTGCAGCAAAAATGTACGCTGTAAATTCTATTCCGGCGAGTTTATTAGTTGATAAAAACGGGATAATCATTGCTAAAAATAAAAGAGGCGAAGAGCTGGAAAAAACGGTAGCTGAGTTTCTGAATAAATAGAATTATTTCAATTCAAATAGAAGAAAACCGTTTTAGCAGTAACATGTTAAAACGGTTTTTTTAATGTCGGTTATCAGGCTTGTATACTCCCGGTAAGGAAATAAGAAGTTAAAAATCAGTGTTTTGCAGCCGGCGAATCAGCTAAAAAGTTATCAGTTATTGATATGAAAGCCTGTATATTTGAAAGTACAAACCAGAGTAGTATTGAAGATTAGAATTAGTTTAAGTTTAGTTAGTAGAATTAGTTTAAGTTTGGTAATTAAGTTGCAACGTTACGAAAAAGAGGAGAACCAATTAAGGATGTGTAACTTATTAAGTTGTTTTTATTGGAACTAGGAAAAGAGGATTAAAAAATCCCGGTGTATTTTACCGGGATTTTTTTTATTTCACATTTTTATACGTCAAAGAAAAAAGCAAGCGCTTTCATCAATTCGATTTGCTACATTTGCCGCATGCAAAATCATTTTGGAGAAATAGCCGGTGTCCTCACTGCGGTTTTCTGGACGGTTACTTCGCTGGCATTTGAATCAGCCGGAAAGAAGGTTGGTTCGCTCGCTGTTAATCTCATTCGTTTGGTCATCGCCTTTTTTCTTGTTGGTGTCTACAGTTGGATAACTCGGGGATTCTTTTTTCCAACTGACGCAAGCATGTATGCCTGGAAATGGCTGGCCTTTTCCGGAATTGTTGGTTTCCTAATTGGTGATTTGCTGCTCTTTCAAGCCTTTGTGTTAATTGGTGCACGAATTTCCATGTTGTTAATGGCGCTGGCACCTCCATTTGCAACGCTTATGGGGTGGCTGCTTTTAGGTGAGGTACTTTCTCCGCAAAGCTGGTTGGGAATGGCAGTTACCATGACCGGGATTATTATCGTTATTCTGAAGCGCGAAAAATTGGAAAAAAACGGTGTTAAAATGCGAAAGTTTAAATCGTCGTATCCCATAAAAGGTATTTTACTGGCGTTGGGTGGTGCCATGGGGCAAGCTGCCGGACTGGTGATTAGCAAAAAAGGAATGGGCGATTACGATGCTTTTTCAGCCACACAGATACGGATTTTGGCAGGCACTGTTGGCTTCGCTATTCTCTTTGTATTTATTAAGCGCTGGCCACGTGTTTGGGCCGCTCTAAGAAATAGCTCAGCAATGAAACGCATTACACTTGGCGCTTTCTTTGGCCCTTTTCTAGGTGTCTCTTTTTCGCTCTTGGCGGTGCAACATACCAAAGCCGGAATTGCAGCAACGTTAATGGCTATTGTTCCGGTGCTTATCATCGGACCTTCTATTCTCCTTTTTAAAGAGAAGGTGAACTGGAAAGAAATTATTGGGGCAGTAATTGCTGTATGCGGTGTGGCAATGTTCTTTTTGTAGAAAGTCAGTCTGAGCGAAGTCGAAGTTTAGTGATTTGCCTTTCAGCCTTGCTCAATCTGTAATTTTATATCTCAATATTCACTTCCATGCCCAGCCATTCTTCAAGTTTTGCTTTTACTTGCTGTTTTTGTTCATCAGGTAAATTACCAATCCGGGTACTATGGCTTCCTTCTGGTTTTACAATCTTCAGGAAATTGGGTTTGTTGGGTACTTCAAATGCCGAGGCCGACCATGGATCCCATTCACCATAAATAAACAGTATTTTTGCATCGGTTTTTTGAATGAATTTTTTTACCTGTTTCGCAGTCTTTTTGTTGTATTTAATCTCAAGTCCGGACAGGTAAATTCGGTTTAACCAACCCTCTGCCGTTTTTATCGACAGGTAGTCTTTAAACGGTTTTACATCATAACCGTAATAACCCAGTTCGTGGGCTGCCTGCACATAAAACGATTTGAAGATATCCACTCCTTCGCTCGATAAATACATTGGCGACGAAACTTTTACCAGTTGTGCAAACAGTTCTTCGGCAGTTGTATCCAAAGCCGGAATATCATCCGGAGAATTGTCATATTGCCATAATCCATACGAATATTCCAGCACTATATAATCCAATAGTTCATCATTGTTTAAAAGCGGGTGGTAATTTTTGTCGGTGCAATATTGCTCAAGTAGCGGCAGGTAGGTTTCACGGTTTTTAAGAATATGCAGTTGGAATGCCCGCACTTTTGCACGACCTTCAGGAGTTCCGGTGGTGTTGGCAATAAACGGCTCGTGGCGGCCATCTTCAACACCAAAATTCAGCGGCGCAACATATGGTACCGAAACGTCAACATCGCTGGGATAAAGCCAGCGGTGATAAACAGTGGTTTGCCCGCCCTTGCTAATACCGGTACTAATCCATTTTCCCGAATAATATTTTTTCATCATCTGAATAATATGATGATGATCGGCAGCGGCATTGCGCACTGTAAGGTAATCCCAGTTTAAAGGTTCCGGCATCGATTCGCCAAAATAACGGTGATCCATACAAATTTGGTTTGCACCCAATATCGGACAAAGCTCAGTTATATAATTTGGGTTTTCGGAATAACCGCCGTTGTAGCCTTCGGTTATAAAAACTACAGGCTGGTCAAGACCTTTGTCGGCTATCAATACCCGCTGTAAAAATGTACCTTTTGATGGATTGGAATGATCGACAGGTTGCTCCACCATAATTTTGTATTTAGCCACAAAAAAGTCGGTGTGCCCCATTTCTTCAACACTTTTAATTTCGGGTTGATTTTCGAGAAAGGACTTAAGCGTGTTTTGGGAAAAAGTAACTGCCGACAGCAATAGCAGAAATAGTAAGATTTGAAATTTCTTCATGAGCCTAATCTTGTAATATTCTTTTGTTTTGGTTTCCCAAAACCGTTTTTTGTACATTTGAATGCAAGTAAAAAATAATCTTCAACATAAATTATGAGGAAAGCCATAATCTTTTTTATTACTGTAATAGTAATAACGTGTCAGGCAGCTGCTCAGAGCCTGCCTCGTGTAAAAATGCAAACTTCACTAGGTGAAATTATTGTTGAAATTGATACAATAAATGCACCGGTTACTGCTAATAACTTTCTGAAGCATCTAGATACTAATACTTATGAGAATGCTTTGTTTTACCGGGTGGTACGAATGGATAATCAGCCCAATAACGATGTAAAAATAGAGGTGATACAGGGAGGAATTTACACTGAACCACGGTTTGAATCCATAAAACCAATTGCACACGAAACAACCGAAACTTCAGGTTTAAAGCATCTGGATGGCACAATTTCGATGGCACGTATGGAGCCGGGCACAGCATCTACCGAGTTTTTTATTTGTGTAGGCAACCAGCCCGAATTGGATTTTGGAGGCAAACGAAATCCTGACGGGCAGGGATTCGCAGCTTTTGGACAAGTTGTGGAAGGAATGGATGTAGTTCGGAAAATCCAACAACAAAATGATAATCAGCAAACACTTGTGGAGAAAGTGAAGATTAAAGAAATGCGGCTGCAGTAAAAACCAAAAGATGAGCAATTCTGAAATAAATACAATAGAAACCGAACGGCTGATTTTTTCGGAAATTGAAATGGAAGACCTTGAAAGAATACATCGGTTGCATTCCATTCCCAAAGTGGATGAATTTAATACCCTCGGAATTCCAAAATCAATTAAGGAAACTGAGAAATTTCTAAATCAGCAAATGGAGGCGAAAAGCAAAACTCCGCGAAGTTCTTTTATGTGGAAAGTTTTGCTGAAAGATTCAGGAGCCTTTATTGGCGTCGCCGGATTTTCAGTGTCGAACGATAAGTTTAAGCTCGGTGAAATTTATTATAAACTCGATCCTGCACATTGGAGAAATGGCTATGCAACAGAACTTGCAAAAAGATTGGTGCTATTGGGCTTTGACGATTTTGGGTTACACAAAGTAGAGGCCGGAGTCGCTACCGAAAATGCAAAATCAATAAAAGTACTGGAAAAAATTGGAATGACCCGTGAAGGACTGCGCCGTAAAATTTTACCCATACGCGGAGAGTGGAAAGACAATAACCATTACGCCATTGTTGAAGACGATCCGCGCGATTATTAGACGTTATATTAATCTGGAGGCCGGCGATTATTTCGATTACATTAAAGTTACTCAGTCGGCTAAATAAAATAAATTCCCGAAAATAAATCTGAATCTTTCTTTTCCTGTTTCTTTGCAGAATTACAACATCAGGTTGACGTTATCTATTGTAAATAACTAAAACAGGGCTAACGAATTGTCGATTGTAAAAGAGAATGATTTAAGATATCCGTACAAGCCAAAAGAGGAGCTGATTCCATTGATTTTGGTGAAAACTCAATAACACTTAAATTATTAAATACCAATAACGATGTAGAAAGAAACTTTACCCGGATTCACGTATTTCCCTAAGAGCTATGATCTTAGTTTTTACTACTGATTGAAAATTTCAGAACAGAACGAAAAAAGGGCTGCCAAAACAGGCAGCCCAGATTAAGTGTTTTCTATTTGGTTGATTTCTCAGGGCAGTGTAAGTACTTCGTACCAATGTCCGTAACTCCCGGCCTCAACGGTGAAACGTCCCAAAAGGTAAAATGTGTTTCCATCCCTGTAAGGTTCTCCCATGTAGTAGGAATCCGGTTCCTCCGAATCGGGCATTTCCAACGATACCATTCCATAATCCGGATCTTCATAGCCCGTTTGCTGGGTTGCATAGAAGATATTATTATCATTGTCAACCGAAAACGAAATGGTGTAACCTTCAGTATAGCAGTCAATAATTTTGTAAACATCAGCTTCAAGTGCTTTTTCAAGCTGAACAGTCGTTTCATTCCCAAAAAACTCGGAACTGAGTGTTCCCGTTCCTATCGACTCGAATGTCAATAAAAATGAAGCTCTATATGTCGTTTGGCTATAGAATTCTGAAACATTGTCTCCTAATAAATTGAGTTTAAACTCATAGACTTTGGAAACATCAATTTGCGATATATCTACCAGGGGCACAATTTTAGCGTAGGCTTTTCCTTCCCCTTCAGCAAAAGTTACAGAAGTACTTTCAAGACCAAATAATCCTTCTATATTATCATTCATTTCTAAAGAAACCTGCGCGCTAGTTTGCTCATCAATATTGGAACGAGCAATTTGAACGCTTACCGAATAGTTATTTTCGGCAGAAAGTATATTCTCGGGAACAATTGATGAGCTAAAAGCGACATAAGACATTTCAGGTTCGTACAAGGTCCGATGTTGTCCTGGTCGCAGCTTGCTAAAATAGCGGCCAGGAGAAATAGTAGTGAATATATTTTTTTCATAATATTTTCTTTTTGTATTAATTGTCAGCCCATGGATTTTGATCGCTAACATCATTCATGTTATTGTTTCCATCAAATTCCGATTGAGGTATCGACATCACAAAATCAGGGTATTCCGGATTTAATGTATTGCGCGACAGTAATTTTTGTGTGTGGTTACTGCCCTCGAAATTGCGAGAGAAACCTGTTTTTAAACGTTTAATATCAAGAATGCGGCCTACCTCGCCCCACAGTTCAATGCGTCGTTGCAGGATAATTTCATCGAGCAAAGTTGACGAACCTCCCAGAGGAGTTGTCGGGCCGTTTGCATCGTTAACAGTGAGTGTATTTGCATCGGTTAATCCCGAGATGTCATAATTAGGATCGCGCTCGGCCATCAGTTCGGTAAGAATGGTTCTGGCCTCACCATATTTGGCTTGCATACACTGTGCTTCTGCTTTTATCAGCATCATTTCCTCGTGACGCATAAGGATATAGTCGCCCAAAGCGTTTGTAGGATCTGAAAACCGGAATTTAAACTGGTTGTAGCTCAATTGAGTTCCCAAACTGGCATTTTCTTCCAGCGGTCCATTCCACCACATTTGCTTTCGCACATCGGTACTGGCCATTTGGTTGTAAAGCCATGAACTTACGCATTTACGGGCATTTTCAGCGTACGACGATGTGCTGGCATCCATATGTCCAAATAATGATTGCGTGTCGCTAATATGCTCGGAAATAATTTGCAAGCCCCACAGAACTGTTCCTGAGTTGGCATCGTTAAATCCAAAGCCATTTGCAAGGTTCTCGCGTGATAACATTGTTGTTCCTCCACTCATGGCAATAGTAGCTGCCGATTCGGCGGTTGTCCAATCTTGCTTTTCTAAAGCAACCTGTGCTTTCAATCCGTTGGCCACATAATAATCAATATGCGACGGATGTATACGTGGTGCGGCCACATCAGGATCGAGCAATGTTAGTGCTTGCTGAATATCGGCATCAATTTGCGTGTAAACATCGGCTACTGTACCTCGTGGACTTCCTTCCGAAACATTGGTAGTTGGTTCGGTATAAATTGGAACTCCCGGAGCATCTTCATTACCCACATAAGTTTGCTGATAGAAACGTATGAGACTGAAATAAGCATACGCACGCAAGGCATAAGCCTGCCCGATAAGGCTACTTATCTCCGATGGTGCACCGGTTAAATTGTCTTGTGCTGCAATAATCGAGTTGGCATTTGAAATTACAGTGTAGTAGAAAAACCACACCGAATAAGGGCGACCACTTTTATGGGTGTAATCTGATTTTACGTTATACATATAGTCGAACCAGAACCAGCCACTTCCGCCTTCGTTTTGTACCATGTCTTCTCCCATAAGATCGTAGGTAAGCAAAAATGCTGTAACCCCGAACTCCTCGTCGGCCCAATTTGCCGACCATTCGTCGGCTACGTACATGGCGCGGTAAATTCCATTAAGTGCCACATTGGCTTTCTGAACATCGGAGAATAAAACATCGCCCGATGTACTGTCTGTAGGGTTTGTATCCAGTTCATCCTGGCAGGCAAAACCTACAAATACTAAAAATAACAGGATAAGAATCTTATCTATTTTCATGATCTGTTTGTTTTAAAATTTTAATTCAATTCCGAAAAGACTTGTTCTGACCGGAGTGTATGAAAAATCGGTAGTTCCGGAGAAATCATACTGTGGATTCATACCATCGAGATGAGAGAAAATGGCCAGGTTGTCGACTGCTACATATGCGCGTACGCTTTCGATACCTATATTTTGTAGAATGTTTTTAGGTAGCGTGTAGCCTACAGTAATATTTTTTATTGCAAAGTACGATGCATCAATTAGCTGACTGTCGGTAAACGGACGCGAGAATCCCGTTCCATTCTGAATACGCGGAACGTCAGTTACATCGCCGGGTTTTCTCCAGGCACGTTCTACATTTGCAGCGTAGTTAGTACCGATGTATATCGGATTCATCAGGTTTCCATAAACGCTTTCATAAACTTCTCCGCCTACAGAGAATGTAGTCATGAATGACATATCGATGTTTTTGTAGAATTTAAAACTACTGCCAAAGCCTCCATAAAAGTCGGGTATTCGGCTACCTGATATCCGTTTACTTTGCGATGCTTTCTGGTAATCATCAGAGATGTATGAAGCGCCCGGTTCTCCATCAGGATCCAGGTCGTATACCCAATACAATTGGGCTCCGGTAGCAGCATCAACTCCGGCCGATTGTGCCAGGTAATAGGAGTTAATCTCTTCGCCTTTACGCTGAATAGTATTACCGTTTACAATTTGATCTGTTTCGCCATCCAGCTCAACAATCTCGTTCGTAAGCGACGTAAGGTTCAGATTCGCATTCCAAACTAAATTCGGATTTGTAATCAGACTCAGATTTGCATTGAATTCAAAACCAGTGTTCAGCATTTCTCCAACATTGGCCCAGTAGCTGTCGAAACCTAAAGATGTAGCCATTGGTTTTTCCATCAGCATATCCACTGTCCGGCGGCGGTAATATTCAAAACTAATATCAAATCGTTCGAAAAGAACGGCATCCACACCTACGTTGAAGTTGTTATTTTCCTCCCATTTTATCGATGTGTTTTCAAGTGATGAAAGCAAGGCTCCGTTGAGGTTGGCATTGGCCCAGTCGAGGTTATACAGCGACTGCCAGCCGTAGTAAGTTCCAATATTATCGTTACCCTGTTTCCCGTAACTTGCTTTTAGTTTCAGGTTGTCAATAAAAGTCATTTCCTCCATAAAACCCTCTTCGCTGATTCGCCATGATCCACCAACCGACCAGAAATTACCCCAACGGTAATCTTTGTGGAAACGCGATGAACCATCGGTACGGAAACTTGCCGAGAGGTAATATTTATCGGAGAAGTCGTAAGTAACATTGCTAAGGAACGATTCGATGGAATAATTATCCTCGAAAGAGGTAAGCCCTGAAGTTGTTGAACCGGGTGCCAGCTCTTTAATTCCCGCGTATGGGAAGCCCGATTTTGAACCTTCCATTTCGTTCATGGTAAGTTTATAAAACTCGTGACCTGCCAAAACATTAATACTGTGCTTGCCAAAGTCTTTCTCGTAACGCAACAGTTGGTTTATGGTGTACGAAAGAGTTCGGGTGTTGGTTTTGTCCAGATAGCCGCCAATATTGGCAGCATTACCAAATTCAGGATTCCAATATACTGTTTGGTTGGTGTTAATGTAGTCGAAACCAACATTTGTCGTAAATGAAAGCCCATCGAACGAGCTGCCTAATCCAAGACCTAATAAGTTTAAATGGAATCTTCCCGACAGGTTATCGGCAGTTGTTTCATAGGCATCTTCAAATAAAGTAGCAACAGGATTCCAGTTGGGATTTGCACCCGCCGGACGAGTTAAACCATAGTCGTATTGTTTTTTGCCGGTTTCCGAAAGAATGGGATTGCCATTTTCATCTTGTACATAAACCGGATAAATGGGGGCCATAAATTGCGCCGAGTACCAAACGTTAGAGTTTGATGTCGTTCCATCGTAACCCAGGTACGTGGTTTCTGTTTTTGAGAAATTTATGTTGCCACCGTATTTGAACCAGTTTTTAGGTGTCAGCTCTGCGCCAATTCTTCCTGAAATACGTTCAAAATCGGTAGTTTTCAGCAAACCTTCATCTTTCAAATAGGCTAATGATGCATATACTTTCGAATTATCGGAGCCACCATTTATAAATAGTTGATACTCCTGACGTGTTGCATTGTCGTTGGTAACTTCGTCGAGCCAGTCCGACTCGTAAAGCAACTTAGCAGAAGGATTAACCTGTCCGGTTTGCGGATCGATCAGTTGAGAAACGGGCATGTTGTATGGATTGTACATCTCGTTAGCACCAAAGATTCCGGTTCCGCCTCTTAGCGCCTCAACTGCCATTGGGCCAGCTAAATCGGGATGAACACCGTCGGTATAAATCAACGCGTTTTTATATCCCTGAAACGATGCTTCGATAAAATCTGCAGTACTCAGGGTTTCATAAGGTTTAATGGCGCGGCTCGAAAATCCGTAGGTAGCTTTTAATTCCACCGATAATTCTTTCGACTGACCTTTTTTAGTGGTAATAACAACCACTCCGTTTGCTCCACGCGAACCGTAGAGTGCGCCTGCTGAGGCGTCTTTCAAAATAGTCATCGATTCAATATCTCCCGGATTAATGGAGTTCAGGTTACCATCGAAAGGTACACCATCGACCACATAAAGCGGATTGTTACTTGAATTGATGGAGCCAAACCCACGGATAATAATCTCCGCTCCTTCGCCGGGTTGTCCGGTTCCAGAGGTGGTTTGAACTCCGGCAATTTGTCCCTCCAAAGCTTTCGAAATGTCCGCAACGGGCCTTTTCTGCAGCACTTCATTATCGACAACTCCAGCTGAGCCTGTAAACGATTCCTTTTTTGCAGTACCGTAGGCTACAACCATAACTTCATCAACGCCTATTACATCGGGAACGAGCTTAATGTCGTAGACGG